>JBFXBG010000131.1:0-11383 GCA_050183505.1 Gemmatimonadales bacterium
CCGGCTCCGGCCTCCGCCTCCGCCAGGACCGCCACGATCTGGGCTTCGGTAAAGCGCGTCTTCCGCATGGACTCCTCCGTCGAGGAGTCCAACAATAACTGGACCAGGTTTCGGGGGTCAGGTCACTATCATCACATAGGCTATCGTATGTGACTTCAAGGTGTGGTGACCCCACAGCGTACGCGACGCGCTTGACGGTGCCGTAAGCAACGATATGAGCGAATGCGAACACCGTTGACTTTGCCCTTCGCAGGAGTTCGTCGTCTGAGAACTCCGGGTGCTCAACTCTGAGAAGACGGAGCAGCTCTTGGGTTATTTCACCTTTCCCCTGATGCATGAAACCTAGCATCCAGCCGAGCGCCCGAAGCCCAAGCTGATAGCATTCGCTGGCGATCTGGTTCTTTCGTTCAGCAGGTAGGGACCCAGGGAAATTCTTCAGGATTTGACCAAGGATCTGAATCGTCCGGAAAGCAACGTTCAGTCTACCAACTATCCTCTGAACCTCGGTATAGGCCGCACGCCCGGGGTCGCCTCCACGCACCTCGGGTTCACCATCCCATTGCTCACGGGCCTCGTCTCTCGCTGCCAGTGCCTGCCTACGGGTCTCAGATGTATCCGCATCGATAAGCTCAAGGCTAGCTACCTCTTCATCCGCAGGTGTCAGGCCATCAACATCCCCCTCCAAGGTCGCCGGCTGCACGCCTCGGTAGACCTCCGCCGCACGCGCCAACATCCGGCCGATGATGAATGGATCTTGTGATAAATGAGCAAGGAAAAGGAGGACATTGGCGCTGGCTTCCTCTTCTAGGGATGCACTTAGCGTCGCAATGACTTCCCTAATCTCAGGCTGACCAATATTGCGTGAAAGGTAGAAGGCAAGAAAGTAGAAGTATAGGTAAGGGTACTTAAAACGCACTTGGCCGCCCTCACTGACAAGCACGTTGCCCTTCACTAAACCCGCTCTCATCTGCTCCACGGGCAACCTGAGACCTGACTCCCGCAAGTATGCGTCGTGAATCGCCTGGAACTGGCGGTCATCAATAGCCCTTTCGCCAGCGGCGCCTCCGGCAGTGAAGATCCCGAACGCCAAATAGCTGAGGTATGCCATCACAATGTCACATTGCACGCCGGTGAGGCCTTTGGACAGTGACTTGCGAATGAAGAGTTCATAGAAATAGCCATGCGTGCTCGCGCTCAGGTCGACTGCCGTGTTCCCATAGGCCTGGAGCATCGCGAGAATGTATACCGGGAAGGAAGGGACAAAGTTCTTGCCAATCACTACATCCATGACCCTCTCCGTTTCAGTCACTCGGCGCACCAAGCGGTCTGAATCGGCACTTGCGTCCTCCAACCCGAGTGTGAACCATCGTTGCACCAGCATGTCTCGCCGATAGTATCCCATGGGCTGAAGGCGATACTGCCGGAACGCGCCCGCGGTCGCGCCCTGCGCTGGCAGGGGATCGATGAGCGCCTGAAGTTGGAAGGCCACATCGCTTGACAAAAGGATGATTTGACCGGCGAATCGACTGAGCAATGATATGAAGGTCCGGACGGACCGCTTCGTGAACGAGAGCTGATGAAAATCATCAATGATCACGACACGCCTTGTCCTTTCGACCTGCTTATATGCCTCCAATGCACCTACGGAGTACTCTTGCGAGAAGATGCCATACAGGCTCTCAAACAGCCGTTCATCCGTGAGAGCAGTGAAATCGCTACCTTTGACTAAGATCGGTATGAAACCTTTGGCGTGAGCAACCCTGACGATCATCTTGCCGACTGCTGTTTTGCCTGACTGATCTGGCCCAGTAAGCAACAGATTCTGCCGCCCAAGAGATGCTTCGATCAGCCCTTCGCTATTGACCAATGGTTGTGCCTCGGGGTTGTGGTACTTGATTTCCCTCACGTCTGGATAGACGAAGATATCCTGGAGCTTCACGGAGCCGTGTTCAGGGTGTTGCAGGTCGACACCAGGATCGTCTAGAAAGGCCGCCATCGTATCACTGAATGCGAATTGCCGTACGTCTCTGAGGCGGTTCGCTTGGAAAGACTCCCAATCAGGGGCAGCCCCGAAGGGCTCGTAAGTTGACCCAGTCCAGCGAAATGTTCTGTAACGTTGTTTACGTTGCAGAGTATCAACCATGATCGTGTTAAACCCGCTTTCATCGGGATTCTGGCCGTCCTGCAGCACCGCCCCTTCGATGTACTCATTGACTTCCCCCTCATCCGTCCTGTTCGTGCGATGAGTGGAGATATGGTCGTGGCCAGTCAACACTATGTCCGACCGTGACTCTATTGCCTTCCGAAAGGCCAACCCATTGGAGGCCTTGAGCCATGGATAGGGATGATGAAAGACGGAAACCGCGACGGCTGGGGCGGCACGAGCCTCAGTCTCCGGGAGCGGCAGCGGGTAGAACAGACTTCCTTGCACCTCACGGATTTGTGATAGCCATGATGTGTTAAAGCAGTAGAACCGGATTTCCTCATCCTTTACCGAGAAGGACCACTGCCAGTAGAGGCCGCTGTGTTGAGTGTGGCCATGGGAGACGAGCAGATCGTGGAACTCGAAGTAACTACGTTGCGGTTCTACGCAGAGGCCAATGAGTTCAGGGCTCAATGGTGCCTTTTCCGAAACGATCTGTTCGAGCAGCAGGTCCCGGACCGGAGTAGGATGCTCAAAATCGCAGTCATGGTTCCCCGGAACCAATACCAACTCAACTGTCGACCATGACGCGTCCTCCTCCAAAGTCGCCTTTAGCCGAGCTAGACAGTCAAGGGCAATGCTGTACTCTTCGTCCTTCCCAGAAAACACGATGTCACCAGAGACGGCGAGGATTAGGATATCGGCCTGATACTCGAGGGGTCGGATGGCGCTCGCTATCCTCAGGATCCTCCCAACCACCGCATCTGCTTGGGAACGAACGTGGATATCACTGATGTGGACAATAAGTGCTTTCATCTCCCAACCGCTCCTAAGAAGGGCCTATTCGCCGTAGCGCGATGGTCTGCCGAGAATTGGCAAGGGCGAGATGCCGGATCAGCACCTCGCCCTTCACTAGAACATTGGCTCCCCCTAGTTTGGCCGCTCTCCCTTCCCCGCCCTCTCACCCGCACTCGCTGTATCCGCACACGTGGCATTTCACGCAGCCTTCGGCGAATTCCAGCTGGGACCCGCAGTCGGGGCAGGCGCCGGCCAGGACCGGCTGGGGCATGCCGGCGAGTTTGAGTTGTTCCCCGCCCGCGGTCGGGGCCCGCTGGGCCCGTTCGACCGGCGCGGCGGCGGCATCGGCGGGTGCGCCGCCGGGAAGCAGCTCCTGCTGGATGCCCTGCTTTTCCTGCATCCACTTCTCGATGGCGATGCCGACCGCGTCCGGAACCGAGAGGACCTTGTTGGCCCCAAGCCCGAGGACGCGGTCGGAGCTGATGCCGCGGAGCTGGCGGTGAATCTCCTTCATCGGGATACCCGATCTGAGGGAAAGCGAGATCAACCGGCCCAGTGCCTCGACATCAGCCATCAGCGCCCCGCCGGCCTTGCCGAGGCTCATGAACACCTCGAACGGCTGGGCCTTGTCGTCTTCGGTGATCGTCACGTACAGCGTGCCGAGGGGAGTCTCTACCCGCCGGGTGGTGCCGCGGAGCAGTTCGGGCCGCATCCGCTTCTGCCGCCGCTGGAGGTTCTCGGCTTCGAGGTCGTGCACCAGCTTGCGGAGCCGCTCGTTCTCGGCGTTGGCTTCGGCGAGCTCGCCGTGGAGATCGGCCGTCTCCTGGCCGTCCCGGACCACCTGGCCGTCCGGCCCCTTGTAGCCCTCCTGGACCTTCTTCGCCGTCGCGCCGGCCGAGAGCACCTGCATGTCCCGGGAGCCGTCCCGATACACGGTGACGCCCTTGCAGCCGAGCTTGAAGGCCAGCCGGTAGATCTCCTCGACGTACTCCTCGGAGGCGTCGTTGGCGAAGTTGCAGGTCTTGCTGATGGCGCTGTCGTTGTACTCCTGGAACGCCGCCTGCTGCCGGATATGCCACTCGGGCTTGATGTGGTTGGCGGTGACGAAGACCCGCTGCCACCGCTCCGGCACCTGGGGGAAGTTGATATGCCCCGCCTCGGCGATGCGCTGCATCAGGTCTTCGGAGTACCAGCCCTCGTCCCTGGCGATACGGACGAAATCCTCATTCACATCCGGCATCAGCACGCCGGCCTGGTTCCGCATGAAGGCGACGGCAAAGAGCGGTTCGATGCCCGAGCTGCAGCCGGCGATGATCGAAATGGTGCCGGTCGGCGCCACGGTGGTGACGTTGCAGTTCCGGAGCCGGCGCATGGGGCGGATCCGCTCGCCGTCTGGCCCACGCGCGCAGGTCTCGTCCGGGCCCCAGATGCTGTGCTCCCATTCGGTGAAGACGCCCCGCAGGGTGGCCAGCCGCTCGGACTCGTTCTTGGCCTCGTCGTCCACGAACTTCTGGACCTGGCGGGCCAGATCCACCGCGGCGTCCGAGTCGTAGGCGATGCCCAGCTTGATCAGCATGTCGGCCCAGCCCATGATGCCCAGGCCGATCCGCCGGATGCGGCGGGCCAGATCGGTGATCTCGGGCAGCGGGTAGTTGTTGGCGTCGATCACGTTCTCCAGGAAGTGGGTGCACAGGTGCACCACCCGCCGGAGGTGATCGAAGTCGATCTCCCCGTTCCTGACGAAGAGCCCCAGGTTGATCGAGCCCAGGTTGCAGACGTCGTAGGGCAGCAGCGGCTGCTCGCCGCAGGGGTTGGTGGCCTCGTACTGCCCCAGCTGCGGCACCGGGTTGTAATAGTTGGCCCGGTCGATGAAGAACACGCCGGGCTCGCCCGTCTTCCAGGCCCCGTGGATGATCCTCTCCCAGACCTCCCGGGCCCGGAGCTGCCCCACCACCTTGCCGGAACGGGGGTGGATCAGATCATACTCACCGTCCGCCTCTACCGCCGCCATGAACGTATCGGTGACCGCAACCGAGATATTGAAGTTGGTGATCTTGGTGATGTCGTCCTTGCAGGTGATGAAATCCATGATATCCGGATGATCGACCCGCAGGATGCCCATGTTGGCGCCGCGCCGGGTCCCACCCTGCTTCACCACCTCGGTCGAGGCGTCGAACAGGGACATGAAGGACACCGGGCCCGAAGCGACCCCCATGGTGGACCGGACGATGTCGTTCTTGGGCCGGAGCCGGGAGAACCCGAAGCCGGTCCCGCCGCCGGACTGATGCACCAGCGCCATGGCCCGGAGGGTGTCGTAGATCCCGCTCTTTCCATTGGAAAGGGCATCGTCCACCGGCAGCACGAAGCAGGCCGAGAGCTGCCCCAGGGGCCGGCCCGCGTTCATGAGGGTGGGGGAATTGGGCATCCAGTAGCGCTGGGCCATGAGGTCGTAGAACGCCCCCGCCAGCTCCTCGACCGCCCCGTCCGAGGCCCCGTAGTTCCTGTCCGGAGCCGCGATGGTCCGCGCCACACGCCAGAACAGATCCTCAGGCTTCTCAACCGGCTTCCCGGTCTCGTCCTTGAGCAGATAGCGCTTTTCCAGGACTGTGCCGGCATTGGCCGACAACTGAGGAGTCGCCCGTGGCGAGGACGAGTGGGTCATGACGCCGACCTTTTCGGATTTGGTTGTTTCCAGGAACCGCCGGGGGACGACGGCAACTTTGAACAGGTGAGGGCGAAAGCTAGGGCTTCGAAGCCGATGGGACAATACATCCGAGAGTGCCTCAACCACGCCGAAAACCGGTTTGCACAACACAAACTTTGTATTCCGGGAAATCTAACCGCTCTCACCAGGAAAAGGACCCGAGCCCGCCAATCCGACCTCAGTCCTCAGTCCTCAGTCCTCAGTCCTCAGTCCTCAGTCCTCAGTCCTCAGTCCTCAGTCCTCAGTCCTCAGTCCTCAGTCCTCAGTCCTCTCCCAGGTTCCCCCGTGCCGCAGCACTACCAGGTCCCCGGCCTCCATTCCATTCGCGGCCCAGGCCAGCCGGGTCCGCTCCGGCGGCTCCTCCATCGGCTCGTCGGTGAGCCGGAAGGTGCCCCAATGGATCGGAACGAAGGCCCCTCGCCGGCCGGTCGCGGGGTGGGCCCGGCGCAGATCCTGAAAGGCCCGGACGGCTTCCTCCGGGTTCATATGGACCACCCGCATGAACCACCGCGGCTCGTAGGCCCCGATCGGGATCAGGCAGAGGTCAAACGGACCGAAGCGCTCGGCGATCCGCCGGAACTCCGGGTGATAGCCGGTGTCGCCCGCGAAATAGACGCCCAGATCATCCCCCCGGATGGCGTAGCCGCACCAGAAGCTCCGGTTTCGATCCCAGGGGCTCCGAGCACTGAAGTGCTGGGCGGGCGTGGCGCCGACCCGCAGGCCAGTGCCTCCACCGACCTCCACCTCCTGCCACCAGCCCAGTTCGGTCACCTCCCGGACCCCCCGTCGGCCCAGGGCCAGGGCAAGGCCGGGTGGGGCGAACCACCGCGCCTCGGGAAACCGCCGCGCCAGGCGCCGGATCGACCGGTCGTCGAAGTGGTCGTAGTGGTTGTGGGAGACCAGGACCACGTGGACCGGAGGCAACTCCTCCATCCGGAGCGCCGGCGGGACCAGCCGGGCCGGCCCGGCCCACTGGACCGGCGATGCCCGGCGGCTCCAGATGGGATCGGTCAGGATGTTGGTACCGCCGAGCTGGATGAGGGTAGTGGAATGACCGATCCAGGTGACCCTGAGCTCACCCGTCCCCCCGGCCGGCCGGGAGATGCTGGGCGTGTCCAGGGGAAACACCGCCGGATCAGGATCGGGCGGCGGCGGATTCCGCCATCGATCCGACCACCACCGGAAGAGCGCGGAAAACCCGCGAGGCTCGGCGTTGGGCCAGGGGTTGGTGAACAGGGAGAAGTGAGAAGTGAGAAGTGAGAACGGGTGCCGGGTGCCGGGTGCCGGGTGCCGGGTGCCGGGTGCCGGGTGCCGGGTGCCAGTCTAAACAGCCAACCCGCAATTCATCAATCCTCCAATCCTCCAATCCCCCAATCCCCCAATCCCTCAATCTATCAATCTATCAATCCCTCAATCCCTCAATCCCTCAATCCCGGATACTTGCCTGCCTTGTGTTCTCTTGCCCGCTCGACATAGTGGCGCCAGGTGCCTTCGATTCGCCGGGCGAGTTCGCTGTCCACCTGACGCACGATGCGCGCGGGGACGCCCATGACGAGGGAGCCGGGCGGCACCTTCATCCCCTCCGGCACGACGGCCCCCGCGGCCACCACACTGCCGGTGCCGATGCGGGCCCCGTTCAGGATGATACTGCCCATGCCGATGAGACAGTCATCTTCGATGGTGCAGCCGTGAATGATCGCCCGGTGTCCGATGCCCACCCGGCTCCCGATCGTGCATGGGACGCCCTCATCCACATGCACCATGCTCAGGTCCTGAATGTTCGTCTGGCTTCCCACCTCGATCCGGTCGACGTCGCCCCGCATGACCGTGTTGTACCAGATACTGGACTCCTCACCCACGGTAACGTCACCGAGAACGACGGCACCGGGGGCAATGAAAGCGGAACGATGAATGGTGGGCATGGGGAGAGGAGTTCAGAGTTCAGAGTGCAGAGTTCAGAGTGCAGAGTTCAGAGTGCAGAGTTCAGAGTTCAGAGTGCAGAGTGCAGAGTGCCGGGTCCGGGCAAGGTCTCACCCATCCGTCGGTCCGTCGGTCCGTCAGTCCGTCGGTCCGTCAGTCCGTCGGTCCGTCAGTCCGTCAGTCCGTCACGGCTGTGGCGGGAAGGCCATCTGGGTCCAGCCGGCGACCGGTTTTCCGTCTTTGGTCGCCGGGTGCCAGGCCATGGTCCGGGCGTAGGATTCGGCCAGGCGTTCGAACACCGGGTCGTTGGATGGCGTGTGGCGTCGGACGTCGAGGGTCTGGCCTTCGGGCGAGACGTTGACCCACAGTACCGAGAGGCGGGGGGTCCCGTCCACCTCCGGCGTCAGCGGCACGAAGGGCGGTTTGACCGGGCGGGGCCGGACATCATAACAGCTCCGGTCCGCGTTGTAGGTCGGGCCCGGGGTTTCACACTGAGCGGCGGCGGCGCGCTGTTGCTGCAGGAGCTGGCGTCGCTGTCGCGGAGTGGGAGAGGCGCCGCCGAGCGGCGTCAGGATGGGCTGCACATCCAGAATCTGTCCGGACCGGATTTCCACCGTATCGGTATAGAACTGATACCGCGGCGCCGAGACCGCGATCACATGAGAGCCGACCGGAAGCCAGGTCACCGGCGTGGTGGTCCGCCGCTCGTCGATCAGCACCGCCGAGCCGCTCGGGAGCCCCTTGAGGCGGACGGCACCGCTGTCCCGCGTGCCCGGCGTCGAGGCCGGCACCGGCGCGAGCGGGGTCGCTGCGGGTGCCGCCGCGGTAGTGTCACCGCCGGCCAGCGCGGTGGATTCGGCCTGGGCCAGGACGATACTGTCTCGAATGAGCTGGCTGTCGGCGGCGGTCCCGCCGGGGCCCGCGACGCTATCGGAGAGGGAGTCGGCCGGCGGCGGTGAAACCGCGGCGGCATTCTGGGCGGGACGGAGCTTGAGGAAGTACCAGGCCCCGCCACCGGCAGCGCCGGCCACGAGGAAGAGCAGGATCCAGACGCCCAGGTTTGCCCCCGGTTCGGCCCGCCGGGCTACCGGTCTCACGCCCTGGCTGCCCCGCGTGCCCGAACTCACGACCCGGGACACCCGGGGCAGCGGGGTCGTCGGGGCGGTCGAGGCGCGGGAAGGCGGGGCGGCCGGCGGTGGCGGCGGCGCGGAGACCGACGGACGGATCCCGGCCGCTCCCTGCCCTTCCAGCGCGGCCAGCAGTTCCTCGGCCTTCTGGAACCGCTCGGCGGGATCCTTGGCCAGCATGCGCCGGATGATCTCGAAGAGCCGGCGCTCGTCCGGCGTCTCCAGCGCCGGCTCGGGCAGCGGCTCCATGATGTGCTTGTAGCCGATGCTGAAACTGTCGTCCCCGTCGTACGGCACGCGCCCGGTGAGACACTGATAGGCCACGACACCCAGGCTGTAGATGTCGCTCCGCCCGTCGGTGGCCTGGGCCCGGGCCTGTTCCGGGCTCATGTAGTGCGGTGTCCCGATCGACATGCCCGTGCCGGTGAGCCGCCGGCTGGTGGCCGCCTTGGCGATCCCGAAATCGGTCAGCATGCAGACACCATGCTCGTCGAACATGATGTTGTCCGGCTTGACATCGCGGTGCACGATGCCGCGGCTGGCCGCGTAACCGAGGGCGCTGCCCGCCTCGACCAGGATCCGGCGGATCTCGGGCGGCGAGATCCTGGCCCGGTCGGCCAGGACATGGGTGAGCGACTGGCCCCGGAGGTACTTCATGATGAAGTACGTCACCCGGCCGCTTTTCCCGACCCGGTAGATGGGAATGATGTTGGGGTGCTCCAGACCGGCCGCGGTACGGGCCTCCCGCTCGAACCGCGTCACGAACTCGGTGTCGAAAGCGAAGGAGAACGGCAGAACCTTGATGGCGACTTCCCGCTCGAGGTGGATCTCGCGGGCCCGGTAGACGATGGCCATGCCGCCCCGGCCGAGTTCCTCGAGGATCTCGTATTCGTCGCCGAGCGCCTCGCGGACCAGAGCCTCGTCGGTCACCTCGGCGTCCATGATCGCCCGGACGGGCGTGGTGGGCGCGAAGTCGAGGCCGCAGCTGGTGCAGCGTGTGGCGGAGTCGTCGAGCCGGGTCCCGCAGCAGGAGCAGAACATTAGCGGGAACACTAGGGCGCGACGGGGTGGGAAGCAAGGCAGACCCACCGACGGAAGGACCGACCGACGGAACGTCCTACTTCAGTACGGTGAACTGCCGCCGTTTCGTGACCACCGTCCCGTCCGGGCCGGTGAGGCCGACCTCGAAGGTGTAGTCGCCGCTCCGGAGCCGGCTGAGTTCGATGCTGCGGTGGACCCGGGTCGGCCCGCGCGGCGCGGCCTGCTCCGAGAAATCAAAGGCGATTTCGGCCTGCTCGCGGTCGCTCCGGTAGACGGCGAGGCGGGTCCGGAACACGGCGCCCGGCGGGAGTCCATAGACTTCGTAGTACAGCTCCATGGCGTCCGCTGGCCGGAACGTCCCCAGCGGGTTGAACCAGACCGTGTCCCGCGGCGTCGGGGTCCAGACCGGGCCGATGGCCCGGTTGCCCAGCACCAGGTCGCTCAGTGCGAGGCCGGGTTCGAACCGGCTCACGACGAAGGAATCGGCCGGGAACGCTCCGCCGGTGGAGTCGGGCATTTCGAGCGCCAGCCGGTAGGTGATGGCGCCCGGGGGGAGGGCGACGATGTCATGGCCGGTGATGAATTCCCCGTCGGGCAGCCGCCGCCGGGTGCGGAAGAAGTGCGTGGTATCGGTCGTCAGCAGGGTGGCCCCGTCCGCCCCGAAGGCCGCGAACCGGACGTGGATCTCGTATTCGTAGCCGGTTGCCACCTCGAACGGCTTCACGGTGCCTCCCCGGATAGCATACACCACATGCACCAGGGAACGGTCTCCCCGGGTACCGAGGGCCTCGAGCCGGGCCGTGGCCTCGATCCGGTTTTCGTAGGTCAGCTGGAATCGATCCGACCGCATGGCCTGTCGTACGCTGTCCCGCATCCGGTAGCGATACTCCTCCGACAGCCGGGCGAGGGTCACCGGACCGGCACCGACCAGCCGGCTGAAGATGGGGGACCAGCCGAAGATCCTGGAATCTCCCAGATCTTCCAGGTTGCACACGTCCAGGACCGATGCGGCGATCGAGTAGTCGTGCTGGGCCGGGTTGCCTATGAAATGGAAGATGAGGTCCCCTTCGGGGCGCTGATACCGCCATGACGTGCTGCAGAAATTCGGGAAGGGGACCTTCTCGGTCGGTTCGCCGTAGCGGACGTAGACCTCACCCCGGGCATCGAGGGTTCTGATTGCCTGGTGGTAATCGTCGTTGAAATGGTAATCGTCGTCGAACCGGTAACGCCGCCGTATGGGGACCCGCCGGAAGTTGCGTTCCGCGTAGAACAGCCGCCGGTAGTGCTCGGCCAGCCGCTCTCCCCGGCCCCGCAGGTCCCAGTCGTCCCGCTGGCTCCAGAAATCCCGGAGGAACTCGGCCCGGGCCATTCCGCTCATCGAGTCGAACCGGGCGACGCCCGAGTCGCCGGCTATCAGACGGATGTCGTCCCCCAGGGTCGCGACCACGACGGGGTCGTCACCGGCCGCCAAGCGATAGTAGTCCCCCTGGGCCGAGGTGTCTCCGGTGGCCAGGCGTGTCCGGGTAAGCTCCAGTATGCCGATGGTGCTGTCACCCCCGAGATCGAGGTACCGGCGGAATGCGGCCAGGGCCGAGTCCGCGCTGCCCACCAGGAGTTCGGTCTGGCCCAGAGCCAGCTGGAAGGCAGTGT
>JBFXBG010000132.1:0-11203 GCA_050183505.1 Gemmatimonadales bacterium
CGGCCCGAGGGCGGGCCGCAGGCTGCGCCGGCCAGCAGAGGGCGGCCAGCAGGCGGACACCGCGTATCATGCCGCGGCTCCCGCCCGGGCCCGCTTCATCTCCAGCACCATGATGACGATCGCCAGGGTAACCACGCCGATGGCGACCCACCCGCCCGCCGCCGGCCAGGACGAGGCGTTGATATTCAGCATCTGCTTGCTGCCCAGCAGGGGAGGCTGGTAACTCATCCCCGGCACCTTGATGGCGGCATGGGGATCCAGGTTGTGACCGTAGTCGTACTCCCATCGCCAGAAGTCCCAGAGTCCCACCCCGGCAAGCAGCACGAACGCCCCGACCCAGAGATTGAGCAGCCACCGGCGGTTCAGGGCGGCCACCAGCAGCCCGAACAGGATCAGGCCCCGCACCACCCACGGCATGATCTTCAACTCCGGGATGTCGTCCGGGTGAATCGGTTTCATGCCGATGTAGTGGTTCAGTCCGTTGATGCTGTTGAGATCGTTGGGATTCTGCCCGCGGATCTGGTTCATGCCGATGTAGAGCCCCAGGCCTTCGGGATACTGCGGGGCGTGGAGGGAGATGTGCCACAGAGGGAACCAGTACAGAAGCCCGAGCGAGAGAGCCGCGATGGCGATCAGAATGCGGGAAGAGCGGCGCATGGGCCTCAGAGTCCTTTCGTCGATCTATCGGTCAGGGCAGGCGGGAGGGAAATCCTCCCGCCGTCCCCATTGGTTTTGCTGCCCGGGCCCCGGTCGGGGCCGGCGGGGTTACTTGGGCGTATTGAAGGAGATCGGAACCGCCGACCCCCGGGGCGACACCCGGACATATCCCTGCATCTCCTGGTGCAGGGCCGAGCAGAAGTCGGTGCAGTAGAAGGGGAAGACGCCCACCCGGCGGGGAATCCACAGCACCGAGCGCGTCTGTCCCGGCATGACCAGCAGTTCGGAATTGGTGAACCCGAGTACCGCGAAGCCGTGGGGTACGTCCCAGTCCTGCTCCAGGTTGGTCAGGTGCACGTAGACCGAGTCGCCCACCTGGATGCCCTCGATGTTGTCCGGCACGAAGTGGCTCCGGATCGAGGTCATGTAGATATGCACCACGTTGCCCTTGCGCTCGACCCGGGTTTCTTTCTCGCTCCGGACGGCGTAGGGATCCTTGTTCTCCGACAGCGAGTAGGTCCGGATCTGCTTGTCCCGGATCATCGAGGCCGGCAGCGCCTGGGCGTAGTGCGGCTCCCCGACCGTCGGGAAGTCCAGCAGCATGTTCATCTTGTCCCCGCTGATGTCGATCAGCTGGGCGGACTGGGCCAGCTCCGGACCGGTCGGCAGGAAGCGGTCCTTGGTGATCTTGTTCAGCGCGATGACATACTGGCCCCACGGCTTCCGGCTGTCACCGCCCGGAATCATCAGGTGCCCGATCGAATAGTAGACCGGGATCCGGTCCAGCACCGTGAAGTCCTTGAGGCTCCACTTGGTGATTTCGGAGCTCACGAACATCGAGGTGTAGGCGTTGCCCTTGCCGTCGAACTCGGTATGGAGCGGGCCCAGCCCGGCGTCCTTCACTTCGCCCGCGAGTACCGACTCGTACTTCAGCACCGGGATGCCGTCGACCACGCCTTCGAACTCCTTGTTCTCGATCGCCTTCAGCATCTTGCTGAACGAGTGCACCGGAATCACCGTGGACAGCTTGCCGTCCCCGACGATGAACTCGCCGGTCGGGTCCACGTCCACGCCGTGCGGCGATTTCGGCGTCGGCAGGAAGTAGACCAGGCCGTCGCAGTTCGCCACATCGAGCACTTTCACCGAAGTCAGCGTCTCCGAATGCGCAATGTGCGCCTCGTCCAGCATGTTGTGGACGTAGCGGCCCGGCGTCGTCTCCGCCTTGCCCTGGGCCACGCACTCCTCGGCACGGGTCCAGTGAACCGCGGCGATGTAGTCCTTGTCCTTCTGCGAGGCGTTCACTTCCAGCAGCGTGTGGGCCTGTTCGCTGTTGTACGAGGTGAAGAACGACCAGCCGTGCGAGGGGCCCTTGCCCGAATGGGACAGATCGTAGTCGAAGCCGGGCATCCTGATCTGGAACGCGATGGCCATGTGGCCGGTCGCCGAGTCCACCCGGACGAACGTCAGGAGGCCGGCGAAATTCTCCTTGTAGCTGGAGATCGGCACGTCGCGCTCCGGAGTCGGAACGCTGAAGCGGGTCGCGGCGACCGCGTACTCGGTGTTCTGGGTCACGAACGGCGAGGCGTGGTTCCCGGCCGAGTTGGGAATCTCCAGGATCTCCTCGGTCTCGAAACTCGTCAGGTCGATCCGCGCGATCCGGGGCGTGTTGTTCCCGTTGATGAACAACCAGCGTCCGTCCGGCACGCCGTCGGTCTGGGAGAGTTCAGGATGGTGGGCGTCGTCCCACGGGATGAACCCGTAGGTGGTGTTCAACATGGCCTTGGTCTGCTCGCTGTAACCCCAGCCGTTCTCCGGATTCTGGGAATAGACCGGGATCACCTTGAGCAGCCGGCCGCTGGGCAGGCCGTACACCGAAACCTGGCCGCTGAACCCCCCGGACATGAAGGCGTAATACTCGTCATAGCTGCCCGGCGGAACGTAGACGCGGCTGGCCGCGTCACCGGCGGCCCCGCCGATCGGAGCACCGGACTTGCCGCAGGCGGCCAGAGCGAGGACCGCCAGCATGGTGGCGGCGAAGCGCGAACTGCGAAACATGGGTCTTCCTCCAGTAAATGCCGGCTCCGCCGGCCAGGGTGGATGCTCGAACGACCTACTCCGATTCCGCCGGCGCCTGGGTCCGGAGATACTCCAGGACCTGCCGCGCCTCTTCCTGCGTCAGCTGCTGGTTGGGCATCTGAGTCATGTGTTCCGCCAGCAGCTGCTTGGCGACGGGATGACGGGTGTACATCTCCTGCGGATTCAGGATCATGTTCATGATGTAGGCCGGCGTGCGGCGCTGGGTCACCGCACCCAGCGCCGGCCCCACGTACTTCTCTTCCATCTTGTGGCAGGCGGAGCACTTGCCCTCGAACACGTCCTTCCCCTTCTCCGCCATGGCCTGATCGATCGGCCCCGGCGTGATGGCCTCGGTAATCGGTCCGATGCCGTTTTCCATCTGGAAAGGCGTCAGGTCGCCGGCCGACGCGGCGGGCGCGCCCTGGGTCTGGCCCCCGGCCGCGGTCTGGGCCTTGTCCCCGCCGCCGCAACCCCCGGCCAGAAAGACCGCACCCCCGAGGAGTGCCAGAGTGATGACTCGCTTCGTTCCCATGACCATTGGAATTCCCTCGTGCTTGGCTGTCCCGCAGTTGAGCCGGGAGCCCGACACCGGCTCCCGGGTTCCGGGTGGATTATTGACGGCGATAATATTATCATATTCTCATGTTAATATCCATAAAGCAAGTTTGAAGATATCTTCATAGCAGAGACCGGGACTCATGATTTCGCAGACCGCCGAGTATGCCCTCCGCACCGTGATCCATATCGCCCAGAGCCACGGCAATGGCGAAATGGTCTCTGCCGCGGACATGGCCCGCCAGCTGAGCATCCCCTCCAACTACCTGTCAAAGACGCTGAACGCCCTGAGCCGGGCCGGCATCCTGACGAGCTCCCGCGGAAAACATGGCGGCTTCAAACTCGCCCGGGAGCCCCACAGGATCACCCTGCTCTCCGTGGTGGCGCCGTTCGATGCCATCGGCCAGGGCAGCCAGTGCCTGCTGGGTCAGGCGGTCTGCAGCGATCGCAACGCCTGCGCCGCCCACCGGCGCTGGAAGGCCGCCTCCGACGGCGTGCTCTCCTTCTTCCGCACGACGACCGTGGCGGATCTGCTGGCCGGCCGTGCCTGACACCGTCTCCTCCCGCCGCTCTCACGGCTCACCCGTCACCTCGCTCCCGTCCAGCACCTCCCGCACCTTGCCGGTCAGGCCCGCCGGCGTGAACGGCTTCTGGAGATAGCCGCTGCCCGGCCGCCGCATGCGGTCCCGGATGGCCGACGTGTCCGTGTACCCCGACATGAACAGCACCTTGAGCCCGGGGCGCTCGGCGGTCAGCGCGTCCGCCAGCTGGCCTCCGTTCATTCTGGCCATCACCACATCGGTCAGCAGCAGATCGATGGTTCCCGGATGCTCCCGCGCCAGGGCCAGGGCCTCGATGCCGCTGGCCGCCGGAATCACGCGGTAGCCCTGCGCTTCCAGGATCCTGCGGGCGAGTGAGAGCACGCCGCCTTCGTCCTCCACCAGCAGAACGGTTTCGGAGCCGCCCCGGGGAGCCGTCGCGGTCGCACCTTCCTGGTCGACGCCCTGTTCTACCCTCGGAAGATGGATCCGGAACGTGGTCCCCCGGCCAGGGTCGCTCTCCACCGCGATATGTCCGCCGCACTGGTTGATGATACCGTAGACGGTGGCGAGCCCGAGCCCGGTCCCCTTGCCGGGTTCCTTCGTCGTGAAGAACGGCTCGAACGCGTGGGCCCGCACCTCTGCATCCATGCCGGAGCCGGTATCGCTGACGGACAGCTGCACATAGGACCCGGGCGCGAGGCCGCGGCCATCTCCCGTCGTGACGGGGACATCGACATTGAGCGTCTGGATGACGAGGCGCCCGCCGTCGGGCATCGCGTCCCGGGCGTTGACCGCCAGATTCATCAGCACCTGCTCGATCTGACCCGCGTCGGCGCGGATGCGGCCAAGCCCCGGGCTGAGAATCGTCGCCACCTCGATATGCTGCCCCAGGAGCCGGTCGAGCAGCCGGCCGACTCCGGCGACCAGATCGTTCAGGTCGAGAATCCGGATGGCCATGACCTGCTTCCGGCTGAACGCCAGCAGCTGGCCGGTCAGCGCCGCCGCGCGCTGGCCGGACCGCCGGACTTCAAGCAGATCCTCCCGCGCCGGGCTGTCCACCGGCATGGCATCAAGCAGCAGATCCACCGTACTCAGGATGGTCGTCAGCAGATTGTTGAAATCGTGGGCGATGCCGCCTGCCAGGCGCCCGACCGCCTCCATCTTCTGTGCCTGCCGCAGTTCCTCCTGGGCACCATGCAGACTGGCCTCGGCCCGGATACGCTCCAGCGCGGCGGCGCAGTGATCGGCCATCGTCTGCACCAGCAGGACATCCTCCTGGCTGTAGGCGCCCGGCGCGTAGCTCTGCAGTGAGAGTACGCCGATCACCCGGTTACGGCTGCGGATCGGAACGAAGATGAGCGAGGCGCTCCGCCGGCCGGTGTCGCCGAAGGACTTCAGGTCCGCCGGTCCCACCTGATCACGGCCACGCAGTATCAGCTGGGCTCCCTCCGACAGGACCCGGCGGGCCATCGGGCTGGGCGGCGCGCCGGTGTAGGCGGGCGGCGAATCAGTCCGCCTGCCGTCGATCGTGTCGATGGTGACCACCGCCTCCATTCGGTCTTCCGAGGCGCTGTAGAGATCGAGACTGCAGGCGTCCCAGCCGCAGAGCGGCTGGGCGGCGTCGACGATGAGCCGGGCCGCTTCCTCGACCGACACGGCGCCGCTCAACTGGTGTGCCAGCCCGGCCAGGATCTCGCGGTGATGCTCGGCGCGCTGCCGCTCGCTGAGGTCCTCGTAGATCTCCATCACCCCGCTGATGGCTCCGGTCGGGTCGCGGAGCGGTGCGCTCGAGAGGTTCACGGGGATCTGCCGGCCGTCCCGGTGCCGGCGGCGGACCGGTACCCCGCTCAGGCTCGCGCCCTGGAACATCGCGCGCTGAACCCCGCCGGGATCTGCCCCCGGCTCTGAGAGAATCGGCGAAGGCCGTCCCCTGGTCTCGTCCTCGCGCCAGCCAAACAGCCGCTCGGCTGCCGCGTTCCAGGCGGTCACGCGGCTGCCGAGGTCCAGAGCCAGGATGGCAAGCGGTGAATTGGCGAAGAGGGCGCGTTGGGTTTCGGCGGCTTCCCAGCGCTCGCGTTCGGCTTCCAGCCGCTCGGTCGTGAGGGCGGCAAGAAGCAGTCCGGTCAGCGTGAGGGTGCCGGTGAAGGTGAGAAGGGCAATGAGGTTCTGGGTGGGTGCTGCGGTCGCAAAGGCCCCTCGGCCCAGCACCGTTTCGGCCACGGCAAAGATGGCGATGAGCACGGTCGCGAGACTGGCGCCCCGAGGCCCGAACCGGATCGCGGCCCAGATGACCGGCGGGAACAGCAGGTAGGGAAAGGCCGCCGATGTGAAGGAAATCGCCAACGTGAGAATGGCGACCACCACGGCGAGAATGGTTGCCTCGGCCGCGGTCCCGACCGCGCGCAATCGCGGCCGGACCGCCCAGCTCAGGAGCGTCGGTCCCACGATGAGCGCCCCCATCGCGTCGCCGACCCACCAGACGCCGAGTGCGGGGACGTAGTTTTCCCGGACCAGAGCGCCGAAAGCGGCGAGCCCCATGATCCCCACGAAGGCGCTGAGGACCGGACCGGCCAGCCCCGCGAGCACGACGTAACCCAGGACGTCGCGGACCCTGCCGAGCCGGGGGTCGAACCCGGCCAGATGAAGCCACCAGGCCGCCAAGGCCGCTTCCAGCGAACTGCCGACCATGAAAACGGCGGCGAGCCCGGGTGAGTTGCCGGCGGACCAGGTCGCCGCGAGGGTGCCCAGCGCCACCCCGGGCCAGTACCGGACGCCCCAGAGAACCAGCACGGCGGTGGCAAGGCCCGCCGGGGGCCAGACCGGCGAGACACTGTTTTCCCGGGTGGAGAAGAGCAGTCCCAGCCGCGCCGCCACGAAATACGCCGCGGCCAGCAGCAGGACCTTGAGCAGGTACACCGCGAGGTGTTCGCGCTTCGGGCCCGACGGAGAGAGTACGTCAGCTGGATCGGGCGTCACGGAAGTCTGGGTCGGGGGTAAACGTCCTGTCCCGCGGGTCCTGCGGCACCTCATGATCCCTTGCGGCAACTCCGTCGAACCTAAAACATTGCAGGAAACATGCGAGACGGCAGCCCGGGCCGGTCTTCACCGGCCCGGGAATTCCAGCCACGGAATCCGGGATGCCCCATCCTCAGTTCAGCATGCATCGGGTGGTGACCCTGTTCGCCAGGGCCATCCGGCTCCGCTGCCCCGCGTGCGGGGGCCGGCCGATATTCTCCTCCTGGTTCAGGATGCTCCCCGGGTGTACCGTCTGCGGCCTGCAATTCGAACGGGAGGCGGGCTACCAGGTCGGCAGCTACATGGTCAACATCTTCGCCGTGGAGTTCATCTACGCCGCGCTGTTGAGCGGCGCGATCATCGCGACCTGGCCGACGCCGCCATGGAGGGAGCTGCTGTACGGATCGGTGGTGTTCATGTCGCTGCTCCCCATCGTGCTCTATCCCTTCACCAAGACCGTGTTCCTCGCCTTGGACCTGACCTTCAGCCCGGCCGCGGAGGAACGGTTCGGCCCGGAGGATTGACGTCGGGCACCACCGGCTCGATGTTGGGGCGGCCTGTCATCCCACTCCGGCCTTCGTATCCGGATCCGATTCACATTTCAGCTTCCCCGCCCATGGTCCAGGACCTCGTCTTCACCGCCGAAGAGCTGGCCGACGCCTGGCCGATCCTCTCGACCGAGGAGCGGGTCGAAGGCTTCGTTCTCCTCGGCGATGCCGAAGCCGAAGACTACTTCTTCCAGCTCAGCGCGGGGGATCAGGCCGAGCTGGTGCTCGCCCTGCCGCAGGCCCAGCGGCGCCGCTGGATCCGCCTTCTCGCGCCGGATGACGCGGCAGACCTGGTGCAGGCCGCCCCGGAGGAGGAACGGCAGCCGCTCCTGAATCTGCTGGATGACGCGAGCCGCACCGACGTCCGTGCCCTGCTGGCCTACGCCGAAGATGAGGCCGGCGGTGTCATGAACCCGCATTTCGTGCGGGTACGCCCTGATATGACCGTGGAGGAGGCATTGCGGTATGTCCGGCGCCAGGCGGCGCACCGGGACCGCATGGTGTATTACGCCTATGTCCTGGACCCCGACCAGCATCTCCTGGGCGTCGTCTCCTTCCGCCAGATGTTCCGGGCGCCGGGTGAGGCAGCCGTCCGGGAGATCATGCATACGCCGGTCATTTCCGTCGCGGAAGAAACCGACCAGGAGGCGGTCGCGGCGATCTTTTCGGAAAACGATCTGCTCGCCGTCCCGGTGGTCGACGAGTACAACCGGATGAAGGGCGTCGTCACGGTTGACGACATCGTGGAGGTGCTCGCGGAGGAGGCGACCGAGGACATTCAGAAGATCGGTGGATCGGAGGCACTCGACGCGCCGTACCTGAAGGTGGGGCTGCCGGCGATGATCCGCAAACGTGCCGGCTGGCTCTCCGCTCTGTTCATCGGGGAGATGCTCACCGCGACGGCGATGGGATTCTACGAGAAGGAGATTTCCCAGGCGGTCATCCTGGCCTTGTTCGTCCCGATGATCATCAGCAGCGGCGGCAACTCCGGCTCCCAGGCCACCACCCTGATCATCCGGGCCATGGCCCTCAAGGAGGTACGGCTCCGCAGCTGGTTCCGCGTCTTCCGCCGCGAGCTGCTGGCCGGCCTGGGGCTGGGCGTCATCCTGGCGGTGATCGGTCTGCTGCGGATTCTCGTCTGGCATGCCGTCGGCGGGGCCTACGGCGAACACTACCTCCTGATCGGGATGACCGTGGCCCTGAGCCTGATCGGCGTCGTGACCTGGGGCACCCTGGCCGGTTCGATGCTCCCCTTCCTGCTGCGGCGCCTGGGATTCGACCCGGCCAGCGCGTCGGCCCCGTTTGTCGCTACCCTGGTCGACGTCACCGGACTCATCATCTACTTCACCGTGGCGAGCCTGGTACTGGCGGGGACGCTCCTGTGAAGTGAGAAGTGAGAAGTGAGAAGTGAGGAGGCGGAGAAGGGAGAAGGGGAGCGGAGGGATGCGCGTCGTCATGACGGATACCCCGCTCACGCCCTTCTCCCTTCTCACTTCTCACTTCTTACTTCTTACTGCTTCATCTGCCACAACACGTTCACAATCACCCACCGGCCGTTCCACCTGGCCATCTGCATGTAGTCGATCCAGTCCCGCATCACCGTCTTTACCACCGCCGTGTTCCGGAAGATGTCCAGGATGACGACGTCCTTCTGCTGCTCGACCGGCGGGGTGCGCCGGCCGTACCCGGCGCGCGTCGCCTCGACCAGCTGGGCCGCGGTCATGCCGTTCAGCTTGCTCTCGCCCTCGGGTGTCGTGGCCACGATCCGCTTCACCAGCTCGGGATGGACCGCGCGCTCCATCCGGGCGGCATCACCGGTATACCAGCCTTCGACATAGTCCAGGGCCGCGGCCCGGATGTCTGCCGAATCGGCGGCGGTCTGGGCCGCGACAGGAACCACGGACGCCATGAACAGCAGCAGCGCGCAGGTCGTGACTCTCCGGAGCATCATGCCACCTCGCCGGGTTTGAGTTTCAGGGTTGAACACAAGTGATGCGCGGAACCGCTCGACCGTTGCGCCGGCTACCGCCGGGGCAGGGTGAGTACCGCCGCAACTCGAACGTTTACCTGGAGCAGGACACCGTGGGATCGGCTGGAGCCCCCCGGCACCCGATATCACGACGGGGCATCACGGGTCGGGTTTCACCCCGAACCGGGCCAGCCTGAAGGGGTCCAGAGGAACCGGGAGGGGAGACTCCGAGGCGAGAGCCGCTACGGCCTCGCCCACCGCGCTGGCGAACTTGAACCCATGGCCGGAGCATGGACTGCAGACGATCACCTGCGGATACCCGGGATGGTGGTCGATGATGAAGTGTCCGTCCGGACTGTTGGTGTAGAGACAGACCGCCGTCTGCCGGAGGGGGCCGTTGGCGCCGGGGAGATAGCGGGATACCAGATGTCTGGCCTGCCGCTCCTCGGCCGGGGTGGTGCTCCGGCGGACCCGGTCGGGGCCGGTGGTTTCTCCGCCGTGGTGAATCGCGATCTTCACGCCCTTGCCCACATCAGGGAAACTCGCGACGATGCGGCCCGGCGTGAACTCCCAGAGCGCGATCGGGCAACGGTCCGCGCCGAGGTCCGGCCCCAGGGGTGAGAACCAGTGGAAGAACTGGCGCTCGACTGAGAAGAGTCCCGCCAGCGACGGCAGCACCTCGCTCACCCACGGTCCGGCCGCGATGACCAGCCGGGCGGCAGTGAAGACTTCTCCGCCGGCGGTCTGGACCCGCACCGAGTCGCCTTCCACCCGCCAGCCCGTGACCCGCGTGTCGAACCGGAGCTCGGCACCGTACCGCCGCGCCAGCGCCAGCTGGACCTCCACCACCCGCTCGGGGAACAACAGGCCCGCCCTCGGCTCCAGAACGGCCGCGTCTCCCGGACCCGGCGTGAAGGCGGGGTAGCGGCGCCGTACCTCCTCCGCGGACAGGATCTCGTGCGGCAGCCCGTGGCGAGTCACGCTCGACCGGGCCCCCGCGACCAGCATGCCCGCCGGCGGGCCGACCATGAGCCCGCCGGTCCGGACATAGAGCCTGCTCCCGCTCTCCCGCTCCAGTTCCGCCCACAACTCCAGGGCCCGCTGCACCAGCGGGACATAGACCGGATCCTCGAAATACGCCTCCCGGATGATCCGCGTCTCGCCGTGGGTCGACCCCAGCGTGTGTGGAGGGGTGAAGCGGTCGAGGCCCAGCACGCGCACACCCCGCCGGGCGAGATGCAGAAGGCTGCTGCCGCCCATCGCGCCCAGGCCGACCACGACGACGTCGAATGCGGCCGGCGATCCGCCGGCCCCGCCGGCTCTCATGGAACTCCAGAAGATGAATGAGACATGAACACATGCCCGTCCTGATCCGGGAAATTACGGATCTGCGCGATCCGGCGGGAGCGGTCTACCTTGTCCTGCGACCCTGCCAACCGGCCAGGCATCGTCAATCGTGGAAACGCCACAGCAGGCATGAAGCATCCAGAACGGAATTGAACGACAAGGAGATGGGCCCCATGGCAATTCAACTGACCCGGAAAATCAAGTTCACCGGGATCATAGCGCTGTCCTTCCTGGGAGGGCTGTTCATCGCCGGCTCCCTCGACCTTCCGCGATGGTCTCAGGCCCAGCAGCCGGCCCAGGCCGCCGCCCTCACGACCTCCCGTTCCGCGGCCGCCACACCGGCGGTCACCACGCTCCAGGACCTGAGCGAGGCGTTCGCGTCGGTCGCCGAAACGGTGAAGCCCAGCGTGGTCTACGTCCAGGCGGAGCGCCGGGCGCACGCGGCCGGGAACACCCAGCGGATTCCCCCCGAGTTCGAGCGGTTCTTCAAGGAA
>JBFXBG010000133.1:0-11098 GCA_050183505.1 Gemmatimonadales bacterium
AGGCCCACAGCGAACGCAATCAAGTAGCTCAGCTACGAGAGCATTCAATCTGCTTTTTCCTCGCCGAGAGCGGTCCGGCATCTCAGTGATGGCCAGACAGCCATCCTCTTCGCCGACCAGACGGCGAAAGGCCCGGTCATCACGGCGGATCATTGGATCGTGCTGGTCGATCAGAGCTACGAGCAAGCCTGCGTTGACGGCCGTGTCCCCATTTCCACTGATGCCCGCCCCGCTATGACCTTCCGTGGAGACACACTGTTTGTCGCAGACCAGGTGCTTGGGGAAGGCGCAAGTGTGACTGCGCGGATTCGTGGATACCTGTTTGACACCTCCGGATGTGCCTGGCAGCCACTCAAAGCGATCTCGCGGGACTCCAGCATCAACTCGCAGTAGGCAGGGTCGAAGGCAGAAGCTATCCCCTCGCGCGGCACCTGCTGATTGGCGCGCTGGCAGTTGGCCTGTTGGCCTCGGGCTTTGCGCTCGCCAGGCTCGTCGATCGTGAGCTGGACCCGAGGTCGCCCGAGACCGGAAATAGTGGGGTGCAGAAGGAGATACGTCAGTGGGATCGCTACAACTCTCGTGGACATCGTATTGGATCGTCAGCCCCCCGTCTCGTTCTACTCGAGTTCGGCGACTTTGAGTGCCCAGCCTGTGCCGTGTTTCAGCGGGAAGTGGTCCAGCCGCTCTTGAGAGATTATCCAGGGGAAGTGGCCCTCGTATACCGGCACTGGCCGTTGCCCTATCACAGGTATGCCTACACGTTGGCCGTCGCAAGCGAGTGCGCAGAGTTGGCAGGCGCCTTCGGTGGTTTCCACCAGGCGGTTTTCGACCGCCAGGATTCAATAGGCGTGCTTTCGTTGGCAGACTGGGCGCAGCGCAGCGGGATCACCACGGTGCGTTCGTTTCTGGAGTGCGCGGCCGGGGGCTCTCAGAACAATCGAGTCGAGGCGGACATAGAGGCAGTACGAGAACTCGGGGGAGTTGCTACGCCCACGGTGTTCATAAATGGAAGGTATATCCCCAACGCCACTGAGAGCGCCTCGACCATTCAGTACGTTTCTGAACTCTTGAGGTGATTGACGCCTCTCAGTGGTAAGTCATACGGTGTCACGACGTTAAGGTTTGACCGAACAATGGCGCTCGCTGACCCCCCTCTGTCGAACCCTTCCTTCTGGCATCGGACCGCGGTCAAAAGCCCTCCCGCTCCCACCTGCCCGCCCCTCCCTTGCGCCCGACCGGTAACCCCCGCACACTCAATCCGTGCAACCATCCGGCCCCGGGGATCATCTATAAAGCCGTTACCGGCGTTCATTTAGACTCTACTGCCGCGGCGGTTGCGCCGCCTGGACCATACGGGGCACCCGGCCTGCCGTCCGCCCCGTGTCGCCTTACCGACAATCGCCGCCCAAAGGACGCGCCACCGGCATGCCCAGACCCCACCCCCTGCTCGCGGCCGCGCTGCTCCTCTCCCTGCCCGGCCTTCAGGCCTGCAAGAGCAAGGACGCCAATGCGGAAGCCAATTCCTCGGCGGACAAGCCCTCGTCAGACTCCTCCGGGATGGCTCTGCCCGTGGCCGGTGCCCCGGTCCGCCGGGGAGACCTGATCCTCTCGGTAGTGACGACCGGGATGGTCCGCTCCGATGCGACCGCTCCGCTCAAGGCCGAGACCCAGGGGACCATCGCCGAGGTGCTGGTACGGCCGGGCGACCGGGTGAGAAAAGGGCAGGTCCTTGCCCGGCTGGATCCGCGTCCGTTCGACCTGGCCGTGGCCCAGGCCCAGGCCGATGTCGAGCGGGCCGAGGTGCAGTACCGCAACATCACCGTGCCGGACTCGACCATGGATCCCGACGGGATGACGCCCGAGCGGCGCCAGAGCGCGTTGGCGAGTTCCGGCCTCTCCGGTGCGCGGGTGGGACTCCAGAAGGCCAAACTCGATCGGGAGCGGGCCGAGATCGTCGCCCCCTTCGACGGTGTGGTGGACCGGGTGGACGTAGCGGCCGGCACCCGCGTGAGCGCGGGCCAGGACATCGCCACGGTGGTGGATCTGAGCAACCTGCAGATCGAAGCCCAGGTGCTGGAGCACGACCTGCCGCTCATCCGGGTGGGCGGGCAGGCCGTGATCACCACCGCCGCCGCTCCCGACCGGCCGGTGATCGGCCGGGTGGCGGCGGTGCTGCCCATCATCGACACCGTCACCCGTGCCGGCCGGGTGCTCATCCGGGCGAACGTCGCCGGCACCGGGGTGCTGCGGCCCGGGATGTACGCCGACGTCCGGCTCGAGGCCAACCGGCTCAGAGACCGGATCATCGTGCCGGCCCGCGCGATCATCGAACGGGACGGCCGGCCGCTGGTCTTCGTGGTCAGGAACGACCGGGCCCAGTGGGTCTATATCCAGCCGGGCCTGAGCAACGGGAGCGAGACCGAAGTACTGCCCGACTCCGTCACCGGCGAGATCCCGGTCAAGGAAGGCGACATCGTGCTGGTCTCCGGCCACCTGACCCTGACGCACGACGCGCCGGTGCGGGTCGTGTCCGAGGGCCGGGACGAACAGTGACCGAGGCCTAGATGTCTCTCTCTTCCTACGCCATCCGGCGTCCGGTCACGACCGTCGCCACGGTCATGGCCCTGGTGCTGGTGGGGTCGATCTCTCTGGCCCGGCTGCCGGTTTCGCTGCTGCCGGACGTCACTCTTCCGGTCCTGACCATCCGCACCAGCTACCCCGGCGCCGCGGCCCAGGAGGTCTCCCGGCTGGTGGCCGAGCCGATCGAACAGGCCATCGCCGCGACGCCGGGGCTCATCGAACTGCGCTCGGTGAGCCGGAACGAGGAGGTCACCACCACGGCGCGGTTTGCCTGGGGCACGGATATGGCCGCCACGGTTCTCAATATCCGTGAACGGCTGGACAACGTCCGCGGTGCGCTGCCGGAACGGGCCGAGCGGCCCACGCTCCTCACCAGCGATCCGGGACAGCGCCCCATCGCGATGCTGGGCCTGACCGGCCCCGGCGATCTCCGCTCCATCGCCCGGACCGCCACCGAGGTGCATGCCCGGCGGCTGGAGCAGCTGGACGGCGTTGCCAGCGTGGCGGTGGTGGGCGCGCCGGAAGACGAGATCAAGGTCGAACTGGATCCGGAACGCCTCCGGGCCCTGTCGCTGTCTCCGGAGGACATTTCCAATGCGCTCCAGGCCGCCAACTGGAGCAGCCCGGGCGGTACGATCAAGCGGGGACAGTTCCGCTTCTCGGTCCTGGCACTCACCGAATTCAGAGATCTGGCTGAAATCGGCGAGACCCCGATCGGCAGCGGCGGTACCCGGCTCCGTGACGTAGCCACGGTCCGCTTGAGCACGGCCGAGCCCAAGACACTGGTCGAGCTGGATGGGGGCGCGGCGGTCGGCCTGGTAGTCTACAAGGACGCCGGGTCCAACACGGTGGCGGTCACCCAGTCGCTCTACCGGGCCATCGAGCAGCTGGAATCGGAATTCCCCGACATCAAGCTCACGGTCGTTGCGGCCCAGGCGGATTTCGTCAAGGACGCGCTGTCCAATCTGTCCCAGGAGATCATCGCCGGCGGCCTGCTGTCGATCCTGGTGATCCTGCTCTTCCTGCAGGACTTCCGGGCCTCGATGGGGATCGCCCTGGTGATTCCCCTCTCGGTGCTGGTGGCGCTGGTGATCCTGCAGGCGCTCGACGTCACGATCAACGTGCTCTCGCTCGGCGGGCTGGCCCTGGGCGTCGGCCTCCTGGTGGATAACGCCATCGTCGTCGCGGAAGCCACCGGGCGGCACCGGGAGGCCGGCCTCTCGCCCACTGACGCCACCCGCCTCGCCACCGAAGAAGTCTCCGGGCCGCTTATCGCCGGTACGCTGACCACGCTGCTCGTCTTCGGGCCCATCGTCTTCGTCCGCGGCCTGGCGGCCGCCCTGTTCCGGGATCTGAGCCTGAGCGTGGTGACCTCGGTGGGCGCGAGTCTGCTGCTGGCGCTGACGCTGATGCCGGTGATGCTGGTCGGACGGCGGCGGCCCGCTCGGAGGGCGACGGGACGGTCAGACGGTCAGACGGTCACACGGTCGGACGGCTCGACGGGAAGTGCTTCCGCTGGCCCGTTCACCGTTCACCGTTCACCGTTCTCTGCCCTGCTCACCCGGTTGAACGACCTTGGCCGCCACATCGCGGAATTCTACGAGCGCGGGATGGATTGGTGTCTGGCGCGGCCGAAGACCGTGTTTGCCATCGCGATCGTCGCCACCATCGGCACGGCGCTCATCGCGGCCGAGTTGCCCCGGGAGATCCTGCCGCAGGTGGACGAAGGCATCGTAGTGGCCGCGGTGAAGCTGCCCGAGGGCACCGCGCTGCAGGAGACGGAGCGGCAGGTGAATCGCATCGAGCAGGCCGCGACCCGGCTGGGCTCCCACAGCATCTTCAGCCGGATCGGCGCGGCGACGGACGAGGAGATTCTCTCCGGCGCCGACCCCGGCTCCTCCAGTTCGGCGCAGCTCATCGTGCCGGTGCCGGACGGCGAGGACGCCGGCAGGTTCGCCGACCATCTGCGCGCGGCGGTCCCGGATCTGGCCGAGGGCGGCGCCCTGGCGCTGGACCTGGCGGGCCAGTCCGAGTTCGGCAGCCTGATCGGGCGGGAAGGGCGCCTGGTGCGGGTTGAGGTGAGCGGGCTCAATGCCCGGCAGGCCGAGCTGTGGGCCGATTCCGCCCGCACGGTGCTGCGGGACCTGCCCAGCCTGGCGGATGTGCGGGACGCCTACACCGCGACCCAGGAAGTACTGGAGATCACTCTCGAACGCCAGCGGCTGGCGCTCCGCGGTATCGCAATCGAGGATGTCACAGCCGCGCTCTCCGGCGCCCTGGGCGGCGTCAAGGCGACCGACTTCCGGGAAATCGACCGCCGGACGCCGATCACGGTGCGCTTCGCCGGGCGGGCCAACGAAAACCTCGAGGCCGCGCTGGCGACGGTCGTCAGGGGCGTGCCGCTGGGCCAGCTGGTATCGGTCCGGGAGACCCGTGCGCCGATCGAAGTCGTGCGCGCCAATCAGCGGCCGGTGTCGATCGTCGAAGGCGTGGTGGAGCGCGGGGGCACGGCTCGCGCCACCAAGGATGTGCGCCGGGCCCTGGCGACGCTGCCCGCACCGGCGGGACTCACCTGGCAGATCGCCGGCGCCGATGTGGAACAGCGCCGCACCGCGAGCGAGTTGACGGTGGTGGCGGTGCTTTCCGTGGCGCTCGTGTTCCTGGTGCTGGCCGGCGAGTTCGCCTCGTTCACCACGCCGCTGCTCGTCATGCTCACCGTGCCGCTCGCCGCGGCGGGCGGGATCGTGGTGCTCTGGCTCACCGGCCAGAGCATCAACGCCGTGTCGCTCATCGGCATGGTGGTGATGATCGGTATCGCCGACAACGACGCGGTGGTGAAGCTCGACGCCATCCGCCGCTTCCGGGAGCAGGGGTACCCGGTGGAAGAGGCGGTCAAGCTGGGCGGCCGCCAGCGCCTGCGCGCCATCGCCATGACCTCGCTTACGACCGTGGTCGGCGTCCTGCCGCTCATCTTCGGCTGGGGCAGCGGCGGGGAGCTGTATCAGCCGCTTGCCGCCGGCATCATCGGCGGGTCCATCAGCGCGACGCTGGTGACCTTCTTCCTGCTCCCGACCGCCTACGCCGTGGTCGAACGCCGCGCGGAGCGGCGGAAGGCGGAGGCAGCCGCCCTGGCCAGTCTCCCCGCGGAGGAGCCCCGCATATGACGACCGACTGTCGGAGCGTCGGACCGTCGGACCGTCTCTCCGCCCGCCTGCGTGCCCGCCCGGCGGTGGAAGGAGAGGGCGGATGATCAGGTGGGCCGCCGGCCGCCCGGCCGTCGTCTGGGCTACCGCCGCCGCGATCATCGCGGCGGGTGGTGTGGCCTTCAGCCGGCTGCCGCTCGCCACCCGTCCGGTGGTGGAGCTGCCCAGGCTGGAGGTGATCACCAGCTGGCCGGGAGCGTCGCCGGAACTGGTGGAGACCTATATCACCTCCCCCCTGGAAGCGGCGATCCAGGCGGTCCGCGGGGTCAAGAAGGTCTCCAGCGAATCGGACGAGGCCAGCAGCCAGCTCACGATCGACCTCGAGCCGGACGCCAACGTCCAGCTCACCCGGCTCGCCATCCTCGAGCGGATCGAACTGCTGCGAAAGGACTTTCCCCGGGGCGCGTCGCCGCCCCAGGTGAGCAATTACGTCCCGGACGATCTCCAGGAAGAACCGCTCCTTCGCTACACCATCTACGGCCCCTACACGCCGGCCACGCTGGCCAGGATCGCCAAGGAACGGATCGAGCCGGTGGTGAGCTCGGTGGAAGGCGTCGCGGGGGTCAACTCGGGGACCTGGGCGCAGATCGGCATCTCGGTGAGCTACGATGCCCAGCGGCTGCGCCAACTCGGCATCGACCCGTCCCGGATCACCCAGGCCATCGCCGCGTCCCGGGTGGTGCAGTCGGTCGGAAAGGAACGGGCCGGAAGCACCGAGCGGCCGGTGGTGCTGCGGGACCAGCCGCACGCGGTCGAGGATCTGAACGATCTGCCCATCCGCGCCTCAGGAGGCCGGGTGTTTCACCTGGGGGAGATCGCCTCGGTGCGCCTGGAGGAGGACTCCCGCGATGCCTTCTACCGGGTGAACGGCAAACCGGCGGTCGGGATGAGCATCGCGCGGCTGCCCGGCGCCGACGCGATCAAGACCGCCGACCGGGTACGGACCCAGATGAACGTGCTCCGGCCCACGCTGCCGCCGGGTGTGGTGATGCGGCTGGAGTCGGACGAAAGCGTGGATCTGGCCAAGCAGCTCCGGGATCTCGCCATCCGGGGCGGGATCGCGTTCTTCTGCGTGATGCTGGTGCTCGGGGTCTCGCTCCGGAATGCGAAATCCGTCCTGCTGGTGATGGGCAGCGCCGCGGTGGCGATCGCCGGCACGGCGCTGGGGCTCTACCTGCTCGACATCCCCGCCAATCTGCTCACCCTGGCCGGGCTCGGCATGGGGATCGGGATCCTGGTGCAGAACGGGCTCGTGGTGGTGGAGCGGCTGCGCACGACACCCGATACCGCCGACGGCCGGGCCGAAGCGGGCCGCCGGATCCTGCCGGCCATCGTGGGCGCCACTCTCACGACCCTGGTGGTGCTGCTGCCGTTTCTCTATCTGCAGGGCAATAGCCGGGCGGCGTTCGTCCCGTTCGCGGTGGCGTTCGCGCTGGCGCTGGGATGCTCGGTGCTCTCGTCGGTCGTGATGATTCCGGCCCTGGGTGCGGGGCACGGGGTGAGATCGGGCCACTGGCCCAGGCTCACCCGGTTCTACACCCGGATCGTGATGGGCCTGCTGCGCTACCGGCCGCTCACGCTGATCGTGGTGGCGACGCTGCTCGGTATCGTCACCTGGGGTTTCGTCCAGAAGGTGCCTCACTCGGCGGCGTTCAACTGGGGCGGGCAGCGTACCGCGCTCAACGTCTACATCTCGTTCCCCCGGGGCTCGGACCCGGCGGCGCTGGACCGGGCGATGCAGGAGTTCGAGCGGCTGGTGGTGGGCGAGGAGGGGGTGGAGCTGGTGACCACCCAGGGCACCCGGGACGGCGCCTCCATGCGGGTCACCTTTGCCCGGGACGCCGAGTACGGGCCGCAGCCGTATCGGCTGCAGGAAGTGTGCACCCAGCGCGGGATCCTCATCGGCGGCGCCACGATCAGCGTGCAGGGCGTGGGGCCGGGATTCTACTCCGGCGGCGGCGGCGGATCGGCCAGCTTCCGGATCAAGGTGCTGGGCTATTCGTTCGCGGGCGTCGAACAGCTGGCCTATGACCTGAAGGCCCGGCTGGAGCGGATTCCGCGGGTAAAGGACGTGGACGCCAACGCCGCCAGCTTCTGGCGCCGGGAGAAGACCTACAACATCGTGCTGGATCCGGACCGCGCGGCGCTGGCGCGCTACGGACTCACCGTCCGGGACTTCTCCGCCGCCGTGGCGCGCGAGGTCCGCGGCCAGGTCGGTGCCACCCGGATCGAGATCGGAGACGACGAGCTTCCGGTCAACGTCAAGGCCGAAGGCGCGCGCGACCGCAACCTGGCCGAACTGCGGGACGCCATCGTACCCACGCCGGAAGAGACTCCGGTGCGGCTCACCGACCTGGCCCGGGTGGATGAGCAGGAGGGCCTGAGCTACATCAACCGGGAGGATCAGCAGTACGTCCGCATCGTGAGCTACGAGTTCCGCGGTCCGCAGAAGCTGGCCAACCGGACCCACGAGGCGTTCATGGCGTCGATCTCGGTGCCGCCGGGGTATTCCGTGGCCGACGACCAGTTCTTCTGGGGCGTGGACGAGAGCGGCAAGGGCCTGTGGCTGGTCTTCGCGGTAGGCGTGGTGCTGGTGATCCTGGCGGTGGCGATGGTGTTCGATTCGGTCTGGGCCTCCGGGGTCGTCTTCCTGAGCCTGCCGATCGCCCTGGCCGGCTCGGCGGCGGCGTTCTGGATCGCCAAGGCGTCCTTCGGCCGGGAAGCGGCGGTGGGGGTGATCCTGGTGGTCGGCCTGGCGGTGAACCAGGCGATCCTGCTGGTGGATGCGGCGCTGGAGAGGCGGGCCGGCTGGCCGGCGGGCCGGCGGGCGGTGGATAGGTTGACAGCCGTGGGCTCCGATGGGGTTGGGTCGGGGCGGTCAGTCCGCCTGCCCGCCCGCCCGGGGCTGTCGGGGTGGGGAGTGGTCAGCGCCTGCCGCGACCGGGTGGGCATGATCACGCTGGTCACTTTCACGACTCTGGCGAGTCTGCTGCCGCTCGCGATTGGCACCAAGTCGGACGAGCTGTTTGGCAACATCGCCCTGGCGACCGTGGGTGGGACGCTGGCGGGGACGATCGGGGCGCTGTTCATCGTGCCGGCTATGGTGCTGGGGCGGGCCGGCGGGCCGGCGGGCGGGCGGGCGATGTACCGCCGGGAGCGCGGGCTGGCGAAGATACTGCGGACGGTGGTGTGGCGCTGGGCCGGAAGGTGAGTTCAGGCCTTTCACCACGGAGACACGGAGAACGCGGAGTTCTCACGGAGAATACGAACCGACACCAGCAGCATTCCTCTGTTCCTCTCCGTGTCCCCTCCGGGTTCTCCGTGCCTCCGTGGTGAGCATCGCCTACCGGAACGCAAAGCCGATGTCAGCGGGCTGTTCGAGATCTGTAAAGTCCGCCTTCCGCACGCATCCTTTTCTCCCCTCCATGCGTCATACACTCGGTGCGTGGGGCGCAGAGGGGTCCGCGGAAGGACTGCGTTGGACAGCGGGACGTCCTCCAAAGGCCGTAGTTCGAGTAGCGGGCCTCCTCTGTGCTTCAATCTGGTAAGAGGTAAGAGGTAAGAGGTGAGAGGTGAGAGGGTCGGCACGCCCGGATACCGGCCAGGGCGGCAACCCTCCCCGGATCCGGAGGTCATACCCCTCTCACCTCTCACCTCTCACCTCTCACCTCCGTCTCATCCCTCCAGCGCCCGGTTCGTCCCACCGCTCAGGCAGCCTGCTTCACCTGGCGACGATCTTCCCTGGCTCACACTCGATACCAGGGAGGTCTCGATGCATCTGCGTCGCATGCTGTGCGTGCCGGTAATTCTGCTCGGGGCGGCGGGCTTCGCCGCCGCCCAGGCCTCGTCGGCCAACGTGGAGGACATCCGCGGGGTCGAGCGGGCCATCGGCTACTACTTCGGAGGCGGGGCGGACACGGCCGCCTTCCGACGAGGCTTCCACCCGGATTTCAAGATGCAGTTCATCGGCGGCGACGGCTCGCTCCAGACCGTGACCATCGACCAGTGGGTGCAGCGCATGGCCCGGGCGCCGGCCAACCCCGCCGGGCCGCCCCTCAAGCGGTGGATCGCCTCGATGGACATCACCGGCAACGCGGCCTCGGTCCGGGCCATCGCCGACGGGCCGGACGTCCAGCTGGTGGACTACATCAACCTCCTCAAGATCGACGGCGAGTGGAAGATCATGCACAAGATCTTCACCAGGATCGACAAGGATTGAGGGATTGAGGGATTGAGGGATTGAGGGATTGAGGGACTGAGGGATTGAGGGATTTCCCGCAGGACCTCGACCGGCCGTCTCACATAGCCGTGGATTCGGAGGGCCTGTTCCATCAGCGCCTCCCAGGGCGCGAGGCTGCACAGATCCTCGAGCGGCTCCTCGAACAGGTGGTTCAGATGGGCTCGGAGCGTGCGGGCCTCGGTCCGCAGGTCCCGGGCCAGCGGTTCGACCTCGCCGGTGGAGCCGGGGATGGCCCGCGCCAGGCGGCTGAGCCACTGCCAGTCGGTCGCGTGGAGCGGGCCCAGACGGCTGAGATCGCGGCAGAGCTTCCGGTAGGCGGCGGTCGAGGCGCGGATGGTCCGGAATCGGCCGCGATCCATGGCATGGCCCAGGAGCTCCTCGGCCCGGGCGTCAGGAAGCCGGGCGGCAACGTAACGCACCACGGCGCCGGTGGGCGGTACAGAGCGTCGGCGCACGGCGGCCTCGACGGCTGGAGCGCCGCGGGCGTCCCAGGCGCTGCCGGGGACCATTACCGCGCCGGCGGTGGTGTACGGCGGAGCGAGAGGCGGCGAAGTGGACTCCGGCGTTCGGCGGTCGACGACGGCCAGCGGTGCCCAGGGCGAGTTGGCCCGGGCCAGCAGGGTTTGCAGCACACCTTCGGGCCCGCAGGCCGGGTCGGCCACAAGGATGGCGCCGAGCGGGGCGGGCCGGCCCGAGTGGGGAGACAGGACGTAGGCGGCGCGATTCCCGGTGTGCTCGGGAACGATGAGGAGCGGCGCTGACATGGCATCAAGCCGGAGGGGGATGAGTTCGAGTGTGTCCGGTGGAAGCGCGGTGTCAAGGGGGGGTGGGGGTGGGTAGCAGGCCGGGCGGGGGCTTGGGCGCTCCGGATGCAGAAAAAAGACAGAATCTGTCATTTTCTTGTCTTGCGCGCGGGGGGGGAGCGGGGAGCATAGTGGGCGACGGCTTGGCTGAGGATTCCCGTTGACCCGCAGATGTCTTCTGCTTGCCAGAATAGCGATCAGCTCACTGTCGGTGGTCGCCGCCCTTGGCTGCCGGCGGGCAGATTCGCGCGAGCCTCTGGACGTAACCACGC
>JBFXBG010000134.1:0-10987 GCA_050183505.1 Gemmatimonadales bacterium
GTTGTACATCACCGAGACGATCATGACGCCGTCGGGGCGGCCCAGGTAACCGGAGATGGTCGAGGCGTTCCCCAAGGTGCCGGTCTTGGCCCGGACCACGCCTTCCGGCAGCCCCGAGCTCAGCCGGCGCAGCGTGCCGTCGCCGTTCGCCGGCAGCAGGAGCGGGAAGTTCCTGCCGGCATCGGTCAGCGGGAGATTCGCGAGGTAGTGGACAAAGGTAAGTGGCGAGGCCCGGTCGTCTCCCGAGAGGCCGCTGCCGTCGACCAGGTGGAGCCCGTCGCTTACCCCGGCAACGCTGCGCACGTGCTCGGACAGCTGGGCGGGTCCGTCCTCCCGTGCCGCCCAGCGGAGCATCAGCTCGGCTCCCAGATTCAGACTCCGCCGGTTGACGTCGCTGGCAATCGAATCAAACGTCGGCGATTCCACCTCGGCCAGAACCACCGGGACCGCGATGGCGGCCCGCGGGCGGGGTGCGGTGGAGCTCCATCCGATTCCGACATCCTTCAACGCCGCGGCCCAGGCCCGCTCCAGTACCAGCTTCGGATTCCTGGCCACGGCCGTGAACCCGCGCGGCCGCGCCCGGACGCCGATGGTTCCGCGCAGGACCCACCCGCCATTCTGCAGCGCGATGAGGCTGACCCGGGATCGGCTGCCGGCCACGGTGCGGACATTGTTGGCGACCAGCGAACTGACCCCCTCGGGGGCCTCGGCCACGAACTCCGCCGGCGTGCCGACCCGGGGGCCCGCCCGGATGGTGAACCGGACCACGTTTTCGTGAAGCGTGAGGGCACCGATCAAGGGGGCGAACAGCCGGCCCCAGTGACGGCGGGACCAGGCCTCAGGATACAGGGCGCCGGCCGGGCCCGAGGCGCTCCGCACCTCTAGCGGGCCGGTGAGTTTCTTGATGCCGAGCCGGGCCAGCTGATCCGCCAGTTCCGCGAGCCGGGGCCCGGTTCCGGCCGGGTTCTCCAGGGACGGGTCTCCGTTCAACTCCAGGGCCCAGGACCCGATCCATTCGCCGCTGAACGGCTCGATGTACCCGCTGCCCACGACTTTCGTCTCCAGTTTGGCGTCCGCGCCCAGCACGGTGCGCGCAAATCCGGTCGTGAAGAGCTTGACGGTGGACGCGGGAACCAGGCTCTGGTCCGGCTTGATGCTCCAGAGCAGATCCCCCTGCTGGTTGGCGATGGCGATGCCCCAGTGTCCGGGGGCCCGGCGCGCACTGGTATGGTACCAGTTCGAGAGGGCCTGCAGCTGCTGGGTGGAGAGGGTTTGCGCGCTGCCGCAGACCGGCCATGCCGCCAGGGAAAGGGCGGTCACAGCCGGGACAAGACGGCGGACGCTGATGGCGATGGTCACGCGCATGGCTCTCGAGTCTTGGTGACGACGCTGAGACTGGTGGAGTTCCGGACTCCGGGGCGGGAGGGTGAGACCCACCTCCGGGGTGCTGCGCCCATGCCCTTGGGGAAGGCAACTTTCGGGCCCGGCGGAGCCTAAATCTGGGGCTTTTGTCCATCCGCGCAAGTGGCTATCCGGCCAACGGTTAGCATAGGCTGATCGAACCGAGCCGTCCCGGTAGAACCCCGAAGGCCATTCGCATGTGGCAATACTTTCCGCACGCCGGCAACGCCGGGGGACCCTGGCGCGTACATCTGTCACGAGGTCGGGTGGGGGCGGGTGGTGTTCAACCCTTCAAGTGCCGGGAGTTTTCTATGAAGTCGCGCGGATGGCTGCGTGCCCTGTCGTTCCTGCTGCTGACGGTTGTGATCGCCGCGCCCGCGGCGGTGGCCCAGAACCCCGCCGGCCAGGGCCAGGGCCGCGGCATGGGTGGCCGGCAGATGCAGATGCTGATGCAGGGGATCACGCTGACGGCGGATCAGCAGACCAGGGTGGATTCCCTCAACACTGCGTTCATGGAACAGATGCGGGCCATGGGCCGGCCCGAGCCGGGCGATGAAAAGGCCATGACCGAGCGCCGCGAGATCATGACCAAGCACCAGCAGGCAGTCCGGGCCCTGCTGACCAAGGAGCAGCAGGCGGTCTTCGACAAGAACGTGGAAGCGATGAAGGCCCGGATGAGCCAGCGATCAGGACCGGGAAGGTAATCCCGCCGGAAACGATGAGGGCGGGCTCCCGCAACGGGAGCCCGCCCTCTGTCGTTGGCCGTCCCGGACTACTTCAGCATCAGCTTCGCGATGGTCTGCAGCTGCATGTTGCTGGTCCCCTCGTAGATCGTCCCGATCTTCGCGTCCCGGTAGAATTTCTCCACCGGATACTCCCGGGTATAGCCGTAGCCGCCGAAGAGTTCCAGGCTCACCGAGGTGACTTTCTCGGCCACCTGGGAGGCAAACAGTTTGGCCATGGCGGCTTCCCGGGTGAAGGGCTGGCCGGCATCGCGCAGCCGGGCCGCGTTGTAGACCAGGCAGCGCGCGGCCTCGAGATCGGTCGCGGCCTGGGCCAGCTGGAACTGCACCCCCTGGAACTCCGCGACCGACTTCCCGAACGCCCTCCGCTCCTTCACATACTCCGTGGCGGCGTGCAGCGCGCCCTGAGCCACGCCGATCATCTGCGCGCCGATGCCGATGCGTCCCTCATTGAGGGTTTCGATCGACACCTTGTACCCCTGCCCGACGGGTCCCAGTACGTTCTCGTTCGGGACCTTGCACCCGTCCAGGATCAACTCGGTCGTGCTGGAGGCCTTGATCCCCAGTTTGTGTTCCCGCTTGCCGACGGAGAAACCGGGCGCGTCCCGATCGATCAGGAAGGCGGTGATGCCCTTGTAGCCCTTGGTCGGGTCCACCGTGGCGAACACGATGAACAGGCTGGCCTCCGCCCCGTTGGTGATCCACATCTTCCGCCCGTCGAGCACCCAGTGGTCGCCCTGCTGGACGGCCCGGGTCTCGAGCGAGAACGCGTCGCTCCCGCTCCCCGGTTCGGAAAGGGCATAGGCACCCAGGGTGTCGGTCGCAAGCCGGGGGCAGAAGCGGGCTTTCTGCTCGTCGTTGCTCCAGCGGAGCACGCAGTTGTTGACCAGGGTGTTGTGGACGTCCACGTAGATCGCCGCCGCGGGATCGACCTTGGACAGCTCTTCGATCGCCAGGACCGACAGGAAGATGCCGGCGCCGGAGCCGCCGTACTGTTCCGGAATCTCGATGCTCATGAGGCCGAGCTCGAAGAACTTCTGAATCAGCTCCGGCCGGAACTCGCCCGCTTCGTCCATTTCGTGGACCAGCGGCTTGATCTCGGTTTCGGCGAACTCCTGGATCGTGGAACGGAACAGCTCCTCTTCCTCGTTCAGGGTGGTGAGAGGGCGGGGAGCCAGGGTTGTATCCTGCATGGGTTGATCTCCGGTTCACATGGGGTCCCGCGGCGGGGAACGCCTCCGCGCCAGCGGCACAGTATACCCGGGGAGCGGACGCGGTTCAACCGAACCCCTGCCGGGTCCCGCCGCGAAGCCGGGCTCGACGGCGGACGAAGGCCCCGCGCCGCCGGGAGGCGGGCGGGGCCTGGCCGTCGTGCCGGGTCGAGAGGTCAGTCCTCGCCGGCCAGCTGCTTCAGGGACAGGTGGGCCTTCTCCATGTCCTGGACCATGTTGCGGACGTGTTCCCGAAGCTGGTCCATCTGACGCATCCGGGCCTGGTCCTTCTGGAACTCGGGGTCCTGATGCAACTGGTTCATCTGGTGCAGCATCTGCCGGAGCTGCTCGGCACTCTGCTCCATGTGCCGGCCCATGTCCATCAGCTGCTGGCCGGCCTGGTGCTGTTCCATCCACTGGTTGGTGGCCCGCATCTGGACCATGAGTTTGTCCATCTGCTGGCTCATGACCTGCATCCGCTCCATCCGCTGCGCCTGGTCCATCATCCGGCCGGGTCGCTGCTGCGCCGCCAGAACGGTCGGAACCGCCAGGGCCGCCAGCACGAGCATTCGTTTCATCAACATGGGAACCTCCTGACCGCGAATACGGAAACCGCCGGCCCGGGGCCGGCACGTACCGGAAGCCTAGCGGGGAGGCGTGAAACGGGGATGAAAGCAGCGTGAGATGAGCGAACGTCAGGCGCCCAGAACCTCCAGGACAACGGGCACCCGCCCCAGCGGGGCCGAAATCTGAACTCCCCGGAGCCGGTCCCGGACCTGGGCCAGAGTCTCCCGCGCAATCGCGACCCCCTCGGCCAGTGCGTGCTCCTTGCTCCGGCGGCTGGCCGCGCGCATCCGCTCCAGCACCGGCTCCGGAATCACGACGCCGGGGACCTCATTGGCCAGGAACTCCGCGTTCCGGAGCGAGACCAGGGGCCAGATCCCGCCGATGATGGGCACACCGAAGGGTTCGACCCGCCGCAGGAACCGGTCCAGCTGGTCGAAGTCGAAAACCGGCTGGGTCACGGCGAACTCGGCGCCGGCATCGACCTTCCACGCGAACCGGCGGATCTCCCGGTCCTGGTCGGGCGCGGTCGGATTGACGCCGACCCCGATGACGAAGCTGGTCTGGCTCTTCATGTCGTTGCCGCCGGGGTCGAGGCCGCGATTGAGCCGCGACACCAGGTTGGTAAGGCCGATCGAGTCGATGTCGAAGACCGCGGTCGCCTCGGGATAGGGCCCCATCTTGGGCGGATCCCCGGTGATGAGCAGCAGATTCCGGAGCCCGCCTGCCGCGGCGCCGAGCAGATCGGAAAGCATGCCCAGCAGGTTGCGGTCGCGGCAGCAGTAGTGCACTACCGTTTCGATGCCGACTTCCCGCTCGATCAGCAGCGCGGAGAGCAGCGCCCCCATGCGGCTCTGGGCGCGGGGGCCGTCCGGCACATTCACCACGTCGACGCCGGCCTGCTTGAGTTCCCGGCACTGTTGGTACATCGGAGCCGGGTCCACCCCTTTGGGCGGTACGATCTCCACCGCGGTCACGAACCGGCGCCCGGCGAGCTTGTCTCCGAGCCGGGACCGCTCGGCGAGCGGGCGCGGGGCCCGGCCGGCCGCGCGGGCTGTTCCGGGGGCCACGGCGGTGTGATGCCGGGGCGACACGCTCTGAACGAACCCGACCATCGCCCGGATGTGGTCCGGCGTCGTACCGCAGCAGCCGCCGACGAAACGCGCCCCGGCCTCCACCATGCGCCGGGCGAATGTCGCCATGTACTCCGGAGAGGCCATGTAGATCTTCCGGTCTCCAACTTCCCGGGGCAGACCGGCGTTCGGCTGGGCCGAGAGCGGCTTGTCCGTCACCCGGGCAAGATGCTCGATGGTGCCCAGCACCCCGATGGGACCCACCGAACAGTTGACGCCGATGACCTCGACCGGCATGGCGGCGAGCTCGGTGCCGAAGGTTTCCGGGCTGGTGCCGTAGACCGTGTTGCCATCCTCGCCCACCGTCATCTGGGCGACGATCGGCAGGTCGCTGCGCTCGCGGATGGCGCGCACCGCGCTGCGCAGTTCCTCGACGTCGGCGAAGGTCTCGACGATGAAGCCGTCGACCCCGCCCTCGAGCAGGCCCGCCGCCTGGCGGGCGAAGGCGTCACGGGCCTCGTCCACCGACGTCTCCCCGAACGGTTCGATCCGGATCCCCAGCGGGCCGATGGCGCCCAGGACCAGGGCTCGCCCGCCGGCCGCCTCCCGGGCCAGGCGCACGGCGGCCGCGTTGATCCGTTCGGTCTCGTCCGCCAGGCCGTAGTGCGCCAGCTTGACGGGATTGGCGCCGAAGGTGTTGGTCTCCAGCAGCTCCGCGCCGGCCCGGACGTAGGCGGCGTGGATCTCCCGGACCAGATCCGGCTCCCTGAGATTCAATTCGTCGTAGCAGACGTTGACGAAAATCCCGCGGCCGTAGAGCATGGTCCCCATCGCGCCATCGAAGACGTGGACCCGCCCGTCCGCCAGGAGCGCGCGCAGATCAGACATCGCTCCCGCCTTCCGTCGTTCCGTCCTTCCGTGATTCCGCCTGCACCAGCCACCGTTCCACTTCCTCGACCGGCATCCCTTTGCGCCGGGCGTAGTCCTCGACCTGGTCCCGCCCGATGCGGCCCACCCCGAAGTAGCGGGCTTCCGGCCGCCAGAAGTAGAAGCCCGCGACCGACGCGGCCGGAAACATCGCGCAGCTCTCCGTGAGCTGAACGCCGATGCGCCGCTCGACGTCCAGCAGGCGGAAGAGGGTGCGCTTCTCGGTGTGGTCGGGGCTCGCGGGATACCCCGGGGCCGGCCGAATGCCCTGATACTGTTCCCGGATCAGGGCGGTGTTGTCGAGCGCTTCGCTGGGTGCATAGCCCCAGAACTCCCGACGCACCCGCTCGTGCAGGCGTTCGGCCAGGGCTTCCGCCAGGCGATCCGCCAGGGCCTTGGCCATGATGGCGTGGTAGTCGTCGAGGCCGCGCTGGTACTCCTCGACCAGATCCTCCAGGCCGATCCCGGCCGTCACGCAGAACCCGCCGATATAGTCGAGGACGCCGCTCTCGGCCGGCGCCACGAAGTCGGCCAGCGCCAGGTTGGGGCGGCCGTCCGATTTGGCCAGCTGCTGGCGCAGGGTGTGAATCACGGCCAGCGGCGTATCCGGCGCGTCCGGCCGGCGCACTTCGATATCGTCACCCCGGGTCACGGCGGGAAACAGGCCGAACACGGCCCGGGCCTCGAGCCGCCGTTCCCGGACGATCCGCTCCAGCAGGGCTTCCGCGTCGGCGAAGAGTCCCCGGGCCGCCTGACCGACGCGCACGTCCCGGAGGATCGCCGGGTAGTGTCCGGACAGTTCCCAGGCCTGGAAGAGCGGCGTCCAGTCGATCCGGTCGATCAGCTCCTCCAGCGGGTAGGGAGCCAGGGTCCGGATGCCCGGGGCCGCGGGCACCGGCGGCGGGAGGGCGGTCCAGTCGAGTTGCAGCCGGTGAGCCCGCGCCTGCGCCAGCGGCTGCAGCGGCCGCAGTGCCCGGGGGCCGCCATGGGTCTCGCGGATCTCGCGATAGTCCGCGGCGATTTCGGCGACCAGGGCGTCGCGTGCGGTCGGACTGAGCAACCGGGATGCGATGCCGACGGCGCGGGAGGCGTCCTGGACGTGAATGACCGCCCCGGAATAACCGGGTGCGATCTTGACCGCGGTATGGACCCGGGAGGTCGTGGCTCCCCCGATCAGGAGGGGAACGCGGAATCCGTCCCGTTCCAGCTCGGCGGCGACGTGGCTCATTTCCTCGAGTGAGGGCGTAATCAGGCCGCTCAGGCCGATCAGGTCGGCTTCTTCCCGCCGGGCGGTCTCCAGGATGGTCGCGCTCGGCACCATGACGCCCAGGTCGATCACGTCGAAGTTGTTGCACTGCAGCACCACGCCGACGATGTTCTTGCCGATGTCGTGCACGTCGCCCTTCACCGTGGCCAGCACGATCCGTCCGGCCCGACGGGCCTCGCCCTGCTGCCTGCCCGCCTCGATGTAGGGGATCAGCCAGGCCACCGCCTTCTTCATGACCCGGGCGCTCTTCACCACCTGCGGCAGGAACATGCGGCCCGACCCGAACAGGTCCCCCACGATGCCCATGCCGCGCATGAGCGGGCCTTCGATGACTTCGATCGGATGGCCGGCCGCCTGCCGGGCCTCCTCGGTGTCTTCGACCACGAAATCCGCGATACCGTGCACCAGGGCGTGGGCCAGGCGGTCCTGCACGGGGGCGTCGCGCCACGCCAGGTCCGCCTTGCCGGGAGCCGCCCGTCCCCGGGCCAGGTCCGCAACCGCCAGGACGCGTTCAGTCGCGTCGGGCCGGCGGTTCAGCACCAGGTCTTCGATCCGTTCCAGCAGGTCCGGCGGGATGTCGGAGTAGATCGGCACCTGCCCGGCGTTGACGATGCCCATGTCCATGCCGGAGCGGATGGCGTGGTACAGAAACACGGCGTGCATCGCTTCGCGGATGGGATCGTTGCCCCGGAAGGCGAACGAGACGTTGCTGACGCCCCCGCTCACGTAGGCGTGGGGCAGACGGGCCTTGATCCGGCGCACCGCCTCGATGTATTCCACCGCGTAGTTGTCGTGCTCCGGGATGCCGGTGCCGATCGCGAAAATATTGGGGTCGAAGATGACGTCCTCCGGCGGGAAGCCGGCCTGCGTCGTCAGCAGCCGCGCGGCGCGTTCACAGATGGCCGTCTTGCGGTCCGCCGTGTCCGCCTGCCCCCGCTCATCGAACGCCATCACGATGACCGCCGCGCCGTAACGGCGGATCATCCGGGCGCGCTCCAGGAACTCCGCTTCGCCTTCCTTCAGGCTGATGGAGTTGACCACGCCCTTTCCCTGGAGGCACTTGAGCCCGGCCTCGATGACTTCCCATTTCGAGGAATCGAGCACCACCGGCACCCGGCTGATGTCCGGCTCCGCGGCGATCAGGTTCAGGAAGGTGGTCATGGCCGCGGCGGAATCCAGCAGGCCCTCGTCCATGTTGACATCGATCAGCTGCGCTCCGCTGTCCACCTGCTGCCGGGCGACCTCCACGGCGGCCTCGTAGTCGTTCTCGCGGATGAGCCGGGCGAACCGGGCCGAGCCGGTCACGTTGGTTCGCTCGCCGATGTTCACGAACAGCGTGTCGGGTCCGACGGTGAGCGGTTCCAGCCCGGAGAGCCGGAGCCGCGGCGCGATCTCCGGCCGGCGCCGCGGCGCGACACCCCGCACCGCCCGGGCGATGGCCCGGATGTGATCCGGCGTCGTCCCACAGCAGCCCCCGACCATGTTCAGCAGGCCGTGACGGGCGAACTCCCCCAGGACCTGCGCCATGGATTCGGGCGTGTCGTCGTAGCCGCCGAAGGCATTGGGGAGCCCGGCATTGGGATGTGTGGTGGTCCAGACCGGCGCCACCCGCGACAGCTCTTCCACATAGGCGCGCAGGGCGCCGGCGCCCAGGGCGCAATTGAGTCCGACGGAGAGCGGGGCGGCGTGAGCCACCGAGTTCCAGAACGCCTCGGTGGTCTGCCCCGACAGCGTCCGGCCGCTGGCATCGGTGATGGTGCCGGAAATCATGACCGGAATCCGGAGACCGGCCGACCTGAACGCCTCCTCGATGGCGAACAGGGCGGCCTTGCAGTTCAGCGTGTCGAAGACGGTCTCCACCAGAAGCAGATCGGCGCCGCCCTCGATCAGCGCCACGGCCGCCTCACGGTAGGCCGGGACCAGCCCGTCGAAGGTGATGGTCCGGAGTCCGGGGCGATTCACGTCGGGGGAAAGGGACGCGGTCCGGTTGGTCGGCCCCAGCACGCCCGCCACCAGCCGCGGGCGGGCCGGGTCCTGCTCCTCCGCGGCGTCGGCGGCGGCGCGCGCCAGCCGGGCCCCCTCCCGGTTCAGGTCCGCGGCCCAGGGCTCCAGGCCGTAATCGGCCATCGCCACCCGGGTGGCGTTGAAGGTGTTCGTCTCGATGATGTCGGCGCCGGCGGCCAGGTAGGCCTGGTGGATCCCGGCGATGAGCGACGGCTGGGTCAGGTTCAGCAGGTCATTGCAGCCCTTGAGTTCGCGCCCGTGCCCGGCGAAACGTTCGCCCCGGTACTCCGCCTCCCCCAGGCGATGGCCCTGGATCATGGTACCCATCGCACCGTCCAGCACGAGAATCCGCTCGGTGAGGAGCGATTCGAGACGGGACCGGCGCTCGGTGCGTGAGAGGGGCATGGGTTCGCAGCAGGCCGGAACGGGTCCGGCGGGGTCAGAGATAAGAAAAAGCCCGGCGCGATTCAGAGGCGCCGGGACAGCCGCTTTAGCGATTGTTTAACGTGGCCGCAATCGGCGCAAATCACCACGGAATCGAATTGTGGGCCGAAGGCTAATCGCTCCGGCGGCGGGGCGGTAGGCTTATCGGGCCGGGCCCAGCAGTCGTTCCCGGACCTCCCCCGGCTCCAGTCCTTCGACCAGGACGGTCTTGCGGCGGCTGGAGTGCCCGGCGCGGACACTGATCCGGGATCGGGCGTGAGCCAGGGTCGCGGCGAGCAGGCGCGTCAGGGCGTCGTTGGCGGCCCCGTCGACCGGTGGGGCGGCGAGCCGGACCCGCACCGCGTCTCCATGGAGCCCCACGACTTCACTGCGTGACGCCCGCGGCTGTACCAGGAGCCGGATCAGGGTGCCGCCGGGAGCCGCATCGAACGGTGGCATGCCCCGCCGCCCCCGATCAGCGGAGGAAACCGAGGAGCAGCGTCCGCCCGAGCCAGAGAACCAGGTAGGCGACGATCGGACTCATGTCGAAGGGGCCGAACGGCGGCAGGACCCGGCGGATGGGCTCCACCAGCCAGTCGGTCAGCCGGTAGGTGACGCCGACGATCCGGTGATAGCGTCCCATCCCGAACCACGACCCGATCACCCGGACGATCAGCGCCGTCATCATGACAAAAAAGGCGGCGTTGATCGCCAGCGCGACCCAGGCCCGGGGCCCGGCGACGGCCGTGTAGCGGACGTACCCCACCAGCCCCTGGATCCAGCTCAGCAGCCCCAGCGCCAGCAGTCCACCCACCACCACGATACCGACCAGCCAGATGGGCGCATCCTGCGGGTTGCCGCCCATCCGCAGCACCCGTCGTTCCAGCGGCACCACGACGGGGTCGCCCACCGCACGGACCGCCCGGGCCAGGGCGCCGAAAGGCTCGATCCGACGCCGGCGGATGGCCCAGTATCCCAGGGCCAGCAGGCAGGCCAGGGCGAACGCGCCCGCGACCGCGTAGCGCGCCAGGGTGTGGGTCCAGAACAGAAGGCTGTCCATGACGGTCAGCGGGTGCCCCGGATGGTGGCGGTGTCGCCGGCCACCAGGGTGCAGCTCATGGGGAAATCTCCCTGCAGCGTGGCTTCTTCGAGGATCAGGCTGGTCCCGCTGCAGGAGGAGACCAGGTGCCCGGCCGTCTTGCGGTAGGAGATGGTCACCTCGGGCTGGTTACCCTTGATCGTGTACTTACGGGCCGTTGTGCTGGTGAGTTCGTCCACGCCGAGCTCCCGCAGCGAACGCGGGAGCCGGCCGCGGTGGGCGCTCTTGTAGCTCAGCGCCCGGTCGATCAGGTCGAACATCTCCCGGGCCAGCGG
>JBFXBG010000135.1:0-10900 GCA_050183505.1 Gemmatimonadales bacterium
TCACGAAGGCCCACCCGGAATAGGCGAAATGGACCGGCCCCGCGGACAGGCGTTCGATCGGATCCACCACGCCCATGCGGGTATGGAACTGGTGGGCGTCGGCCTTGCCGATGGCATGGGCGATGTCAAACAGCAGGTTGTTGGCGACGTTCCGCGCGTCTTCGATCCCGCGGTCCTGGTAGAGCGAGGTGACCAGGTCGAAGAATTCCACCGACATCGAGGCCGCGCGGACCAGAATGTAGCGTTCCCCTGAAATCGAGATGGTGCTGTGCTCGGGATCCTCGGTCCGCTGGCGGAAATACCGGGAGACATACTCCTGCGCACGCTGGAAGATTCCCCGGACCTCCGGCGGCACGCTTACCGTGGTCAGGTCGGCCGGTGGGGCGGAAGAGCCGGGGCCGGGGACACGCTGGTCCCGGCGAGGAGCATCGTCAGTCAAGAATATCCATCCAGGGAGTGGCGGGAGCCGAGCAGGGATGGATGGATAGTGCAGCCCTGATCGGGCAGAGGCAATAGCCGGGCGGGAGGGTCCGATCAGCGCCGCCGGCCCAGGGCAATACGGACGCCGGCCGAGAGCCGGACCACGTCGGCATCGAGCACCGCGTTCCGCCCGTCCCGGGTTCCGTCCCCCAGCGGCCAGCCGGCCTGGACGCCTGCATGCAGTGCGACCCGATGGACGGCGAAGAGATCCACTCCGGCACCGGCCAGCGCATACGTGTAGCTGAGTCCACCCGACCAGGACAGATGACCCAGTCCAAGCTCGACCGTGGGCACGAGTGCGCCGGCCACCCCGGGAAGCCGCCCCTCGATTCCTCCGCTCACGGTCGTGAAGCCGGACAGGTCCGATCCGTCCCGGGAATGAAGGCTGACGCTGGCGGCGGCGAAGGGAGCCACATAGGGGACCACTGCCCAGGCGGCCCGGAGCTCCAGACCCGACGCCGCCGGGATGTCATGGTGGTCGACAAGAGAGGAGCCGGGAATCTGCTCGTCGAAGCTCCACGCCGGCGTGCGGATGACCTCAAGACCGAGAATCAGCCCCTGGAAGGTCTGCTGCGCCGAGAGCGGAACGACGACCGCCGGGCCGGTGATAAGCAGGAACAGAATACGCGGCGACATGCGACCTCCTAGGCTCAACTTCCGGGAGCATCGATCGTGGTCAGTGCGCCAGGAAGATCGGGGCGTGGCGTGACCCGGCAGTGACCCGGCGCGCGGAAGGGCACTCGCCGGCCCGGCGCCGGAGTGCTACACTCCGGGGAGGTACCCACAGGGGGTAGTCATGCGGACCCGGACCCTGTTGCTGCGTATCGCCTGCTGCACCATCCCGATTCGCGCCTCCCAGGCGCAGACCGCCCGGGAACTGCGGGCCTATTGGGATTCTATCACCGCGGTGACCTGGGAAGCCCCCGGAGAGTATCCCGCCGCCCGGCCCGTTCTTCTCAACCGGTACGAGGCTGCCGGTGTCCTCCGGGACATTGCGCCCCCGAAGGGCTACGAACACCTCCACACCGACCTGATCCGGGCCGTACTGCGGGACCTCGATGACCGCGAACGTGAGGCATCCCGGCGGGGGCTTCTGCAGTCGAGCTGCTGGGCCGTCGTCCACCAGCCGAACCAGATAACGGAGTCCTGCGCGGCGCGGCTGGAAATGGAGCCGGTGCGCCGACCGACGGGAGCGTCGATCCGGTCTACGCTCCGGGAGATCGGCAGGCGGCTGCACGAGCAGGGCGCGTTGCCGCTGCGGCGGGAGGCCAGGAGGCGAAACCAGCGGGGTGGACGCTTCGTAGAGCCGGGAGCTCACTCTCGGAGATACCCGTGATCCGCTTCTGCGCCATTGCCGCCGGATTTCTGCTGCTCTGCGCTCCGCCCACCCGGGCCCAGTCCCCCGCGGACCGTGAGGCGGTGCGGCTGGCTGTCCTGGACTATGTGGACGGGTTCTACCAGGGAGATACGACGCGCCTGGTGAGAAGTGTCTGGCCCGAGGTGCGAAAGTACGGATACTGGCGGGCCCGCCCGGATACCGCCTATGCGGGCGAAGCGATGCCCTGGCCCGAGTTCATGTCCTACGCCAACGGGGTAAAGTCCGGAAAGTACCGTACGCATCCCGACGCACCGAAGGAAATCGTCATCTTCGATGTGCAGGACCAGACGGCAAGTGCCAAGCTCACCGCGTGGTGGGGAACGGATTATCTGCTGCTGGCGAGGGAGGGGGGGAGGTGGATGATCACCCACGTCCTCTGGCAGGGACCGCTGCCGGGCAACTGAATCAGCCGCAGATGAAACGCACGAGACGCGCGGAAGCTCAGGCCTCCGCGCGTCTCGTTGGTACAGCCTGGGCCGACGCCTGCCGCCGATCAGTACCGCTCGCGCCGGCGGGCCATCCGGCTCCGGCGCCGGGCAGCGGCCGCCTTGATCTGGCGGGCCTCACTCGGCTTGACGTAATGCCGCTTCTTGCGGAGATCCTGGAGGATACCGGCGCGCTGTACTTTCCGCTTGAACACCCTGAGGGCGTTTTCGATGCGGTCACCATCACCGATCGTGATCTCGATCATGCGGAACTCTCCAAAAAATACGTCGAGTTGGTCAGGAAACACTGCCCTGGCGGTTTCGGGAGGAGGCCCCCCGGGACCGCCCGGAGGTTACTTCGCGACCTTGGTCACGTTCTCCGCTGCCGGGCCCTTGGCGCCCTGGACGATGTCGAACTCAACCCGCTCGCCCTCGGCCAGCGTCCGGAAACCCTGGGCCTGAATCGCGGAGTGGTGAACGAAGCAGTCCTTTTCGCCGTTCTCCGGGGTGATGAACCCGAAGCCCTTGGCGTCATTGAACCACTTCACGGTGCCGGTCGTACGCATGGTGCCTGCTCCTTGCATGTAATGAGGTAATCGGAGTCCGGCCATGCCGTACGCACCGACTAACCTGGCTTCGTGGACAGCGCCCCACGATGGGCGCCGCGCCATCCGGCGCGGTGGGGAAGCAAAGGGGCCCGGTGCGAACACCAGGCCCCAGCGGTCGTCCCCGGTACTCGAAACGCCCCGCTTCAGGGGCGCTTTTTCGCGGGCGTAAGATACGATACGGGGCTTCCCGAGGCAACAAGTGCGAGAGGTGTGACTGCCGGTGTCTGTTCGGGCGGGCAGGCGGGCAGGCGGGCAGGCGGGCAGGCCAGACGGTCACCGCCCGCGCGAGGACGTCAGCCCACGCCCCCCTGCCTCGTACCTCTCACCTTTCTCAGAACCTCGCCATCTCCTCCATGGCCGCCTTCAGGTGGCTCACCTGGGGCAGGATGACGTCTTCCAGCTCCGGGGCGTATGCCACGAACGTATCGGTGGAAGCGACCCGTTTGACGGGGGCGTCCAGCCAGGCGAAGGTCTCGTCGGCGATCCGCGCCGCGATTTCGGCGCCGTAGCCCCAGGAGAGGGAATCCTCATAAGCCACGATCACCCGGTTGGTCTTCCGGACGGATTCGTGGATGGTCTCCCAGTCCACCGGGGACAGCGACCGCAGGTCGATCACTTCGACCTTCACCCCGTGCTGTTCCTCCATTTCCTTGGCGGCCACCAGGGTCCGTTGCACCACGGCACCGTACGTCACCACCGTGAGGTCGGTCCCTTCCCTGACCACCTTGGCCTTGCCGAAGGGTATCATGAAGTTGGGGCCGGGGTTGGGTGCCTTGTTGTAGGTCTGGCGGTAGAGGTGTTTGTGCTCGAGGAACAGCACCGGATCCTCGCACCGGATGGCGGTGCGGAGCAGACCGTTGGCGTCCAGGGCGGTCGAGGGACAGATGACCCGCAGCCCCGGCACGCTGGTGAACACGACGGCCCCGGTCTGCGAATGGTAGACCGCACCCCCCTTGAGGTAACCGCCGTAGGTCACCCGGACCACGACCGGGGCCTGGAAGGCGTTGTTGCTGCGCCAGCGCATGAGCGCCAGCTCGTTGCGCATCTGCATGTACGCCGGCCAGATGTAGTCGAAGAACTGGATCTCGACTACCGGCTTGAGGCCCCGGGTCGCGAGACCGACCGCCCGGCCGATGATATTGGCTTCCGCCAGCGGCGAGTTGTACACCCGGTTGCCGCCGAAGGCCTTCTGCAGCCCCCAGGTCACCTTGAAGACGCCGCCCTTTCCTTTCACCTCGGGGAGGTTGTCTTCCCGGCTGGCATCGGCCACGTCCTCGCCGAACATGACGATGCGCTGATCCCGGCCCATTTCCTCCCGGAGGCAGACGTTCAGCAGGTCCACCATGGTGGTGGGCTCACCGCTGAAATGGGGATCGTCCTCGGTGTCGAACTGCTCGGAGGTGGGGTCGACGTCCGGTGAATAGACGTACCGGTAGATCGTGTCGGCGGACGGCTGGGGAGCGGCCAGGGCCACTTCGGTGGCGACCCGGATTTCTTCCTCCACCTGTTCCCGGATGGCGTCGATTTCCGCCTGACTGGCCACGCCCTTTTCCATCAGGTAGGCGGGGAACGTCGTCACCGGGTCCCGTTTCGCATCGGCTTCCCGTTCCCGGGGTGGGCGATACTGCACCTCGTCATCCGACAGCGAGTGGCTGTAGGGACGGATGACGTGGGCATGCACCAGGGCCGGCCCCTTCCGCTGGCGGGCATGATCCACCGCGCGGGACAGGGCCTCATAACTGGCAACCGGATCGCAGCCGTCGACCTCTTCGACCAGCAGGCCGGGGAAGGACGCCACCAGCCGGGAGATGGACCCGCCGGCGGTGTTCACCTCCACCGGGACGGAAATGGCGTAGCCGTTGTCCTCGACCAGGTAGACCACCGGAAGCTTGAGATTGGACGCCGTGTTGAGCGACTCCCAGAACTCGCCCTCGCTGGTGGTGCCGTCTCCGGTGGAGCAGAGGACGACTTCGTCTCCGTGGATCAGCTGGTCCCGCTCCGGCATCTGCTCGTTGCGGCTGATCCGGAGCCACGCCTCCGCGGCCCCGACCGCCTGGAGGAACTGGGTGCCGGTCGGGCTCGAAACCGACACGATGTTCAGGTCCTTGCTGCCCCAGTGGGACGGCATCTGCCGGCCGCCCGAGTTGGGGTCGTCCGCGGCCGCGACCGCCGACAGCAGCTGATCCGCCGCCGACTGACCCAGGCCCAGGCAGAGCGCCCGGTCACGGTAGTAGGTGTAGAACCAGTCGTATCCGGGGCGGAAGGCTTTCGCCGCCGCGGCCAGCACCGCCTCGTGACCGGCACCGGAGATCTGGAAGAAGATCTTGTTCTGACGCTTGAGCTGGATCTCCTTGTCATCCAGCCGCCGCGACAGGAGCATGATACGGTAGATGTCCAGCAGGTCGGCCTTTTCCAGCCGAGCCGGGGACTTGGACCGGGGTTGGGTTCGGGTAGCCATAGGGGAGAAAATAGCGCGGGAGTCAGGCGGAGGTAAGGCAAGGACGGCCGCGCCCGGCGGGGCGGCCGAGACGGGCGGACGGCAGGCAGGCGGACCGATTTCAGGGGCCTTTGAGTTTCTCACCGATCATGGGAAAGACCTTCACCGCCGCCTGGACGTCCGGGTCGCTCTGGATGAAGAACTCCTCCGCCGCCTCGCGTCCCCACCGGACCTCCACGGCCCGGATCGCGAGGGCGCGGGCGAGATCCGCCTCCTGGGCCGGGCTGATGGCCGCCGAGACACCGAGCCGCGACCGGACCCGATCCAGGAACGGAGGCACCAGGGTCGCCCGCCAGCGGGCCGGGTCCCGGGTCCAGGCGGCCTGGGCGGCCGCGTCGGTGCCGAGGGTGAACCCGACGCTGTCCGCCACCGCCTCAGTGAACCCGCTGTCGGAGGCCAGCGTCCACCATACCGGCAGCGGCTCCGGGCCGGGGAGTTCCACATCGGGCGCGATGCCGCCGCCGCCATGCACTTCCCGCCCGTTGGTCGTATGAAAGACCTCCATGGTATCCTCGGCCGTGCCGCCCTGGCCGGCGAGGGAACGATACTGCTCATACAACAGGCCCTTGTACCGCCGCTGGATGATCCGCCCGCTCGGGGTCACGACCCGCCCGACGGTCAGCCAGACGTTGTCGTTGGTGGGCGGGACGACGAAGACCATCTGCATGAGCGCCTTGCCGAAGCTGCGGCGTCCCAGGATCAGCGCCCGGTCGTTGTCCTGCAGGGAACCGGCCAAGGCCTCGCTGGCGCTGGCGCTGTGCTCGTCGATGAGAACCACCAGGGGCTGCCGGAACTCTCCGTCGCGCCGGGTGACGTAGTCCTCATTGGTTTCCCGCTTGCGGCCGCGGGTACGGAACACGACCGACCCGCCGGGCAGGAAGTACGAAGCGATATCCACCGCCTCATCCACGATCCCGCCCGGGTTCTCCCGCAGGTCCAGGATGAACTGCCGCGCATGCCGGCCCTTGAGCTTGCGAAGGGCATCCCGCAGCTGCCGGGAGGATTCCTCGCCAAACTCCATGAGACGGACATATCCGGTCACCGAATCGACCATGCTCCACGAGGTATACGAGAAGTCCCGGGGAAAGTCCCGCTTGATGGTGACCGTCACGGTGTCCGGGTCGAGCACCGGGCCGCGTTCCAGGGAGACCCGGACCTTGGAGCCCTTGTCCCCCGCGAGCCGGAGTTCCACGGCATTGGCCCGCTGCCCCGCGGTGGTCGTGTCGTCGATCCGGACGATGCGGTCCCCCGGCTGGACCCCGGCCCGCGCGGCCGGACTCCGCTCGTACACGCCGAGGACCACGACCGCACTGTCCACGTCCTCCACGATGATGCCGGGGACGGCGAGTTCTCCCCGCTCCAGGGCCGAGCGCCGGGCGAAGTCCGCCCGGGAGACGAAATGACTGTGCGGATCCAGCGAGCGCAGCGTGCCCTCGATGGCGGCCCGCACCAGCTCGGAGTAACCGACCGAGTCGACGTAGTTGAGCCGCACGAAGTTGAGCACTGCCGAAAACGCCTGCAGCTGCTCGTAGCTGGACTGGGCGGGGAGCGGCCGCGTGATTGTCGCGGTCAGGATGCCCGCCATGACGAGGCAGGCGCGAGTCGCCGGGGAGAGTCGCATCGGTCAGAGCCCCTGAAGTTGCTTCTTCGCGATATTCACCATGGGAGCAACGCGTGACGGGGCCACGGCAAGAAACCGGTCGAAATAGTTCTTCGCCTCCTGCTTCCGGCCCAGCTGCATTTCCATCAGCCCCAGCCAGAAGGGGGTCCGGTAGTCCCGCGGATTCGCCGACTGCGCATGGAGCAGCGATTCCTCGCCTTCCTTGAACTGGCCGGCCTTTCCCAGCGTGATACCGAGGTCCAGCAGAAGACTGCCGTCGTCCGGATTGGTCTCCACCGCCCGGCGGCGCTCCACGATGGCATTGTCGTACTGCCGCGCGCTCTCGTAGATGTTGGCCAGCTGCACGTGGGCCATGTAGAGTCCGATGTCCCGGGACAGGCATTCCTGGTAGAGCTGGACCGCCTGATCGAGGTGGCCGGCGAGCTGATGCACGTACGCCAGGACGTAGCGATACTCGTTGGCCTGGAGCGGGATGACGACCAGGCTGTCTCCCTTTTCCATGTCGCCCGAGTAGTCCACCAGCTGCTGCAGGTCCTTGATGGCATCGTCCCAGCGCTGCAGCTGGGCCGCGGCGAGCCCGCGGTACCAGAACAGGAAGCTGCCGTTGAAGGATGAACGCCGGTCCGCGTGGAACATCTCGATCAGGCGGCTGAACCGCTGATAGGCGTGATCATACTTCGCATCCTGGAACGAGATGAAACCGAAGTTCAGGTTGTTGATGAACTCGGCCAGCCAGTCCTGGGTGAAGTCCCAATCGACATAACCGCGCACCGCCCCCAGAATCCGGAGATCCACCAGCGGGTCGATCAGGTATGCCTGCCGTTCGTACCGGGCCGCCTGCTCCAGCGGCTCCCGCCACTCCTTCGGCACCCGGTGTTCGTAGATTTCGTCCCAGAGCCTTGGCCGCCGGGCGTAGGGCAGGTAGGCCAGGGCGACATAGGCGGGCGCCAGCCGGGGATCGAGCGCGATGGCCGCTTTGAGCTCCCGCTCGGTGTCGTCGTAGCGCTTCTCGTTCCAGTAGCCGAGGGCCACGTTGTAGTGGGCAGCCGGGTCGAGCGAATCGCGGCGCACGGCCTCCTGCAACTGGGACATGCTGACCGGCAGGCGGAGAGATCCCTGGGCAACCGCGGGGGGAGCCGCCGCGAAGGACAGGAGACCGGGCACGAGGACGGATGCAAGGCAACGGGCGGTTCGGTTCATGGGAGCGCCGGCTCCTGAGAGAGGTTCGGGTGTGCAGTGCTACGGCCGGCTCATGGCGGCGAGCCGGTCACGGGCGTCCTGGATCTGGAGACGAAACTTGCTCGGAGCGAGCGCGACAAACCGCTCCAGCGCCTCGCGGGCCGTCTCCCGATCGCCCGCGTGGATGGCCACCTGTGCGAGCAGATAGGGGATCCGCGGATTCCGCGGGTTCGTTTCCGCCGCCTCCTTGAGGGCCCGGATGGCGCCGGGGTCGCCCGACAACGCGAGGGTCGATGCGAGATCGAACTGCAGCCCGGCGTTCTCGGGGAACACCTCCAGGGCCCGCTTCCGCTCGGCGATGGCTTCGGGCCAGAGCCGCCTGGCCTCATACAGGCTGGCCAGTTCACTGTGAGCCGCGAACAGGCCCAGATCCTCCTGGGCGACCTGCCGCAGGGTGGCGAGCGCATCCGACCGGAAACCGCCGCGGGACTTGAAGACGCCCAGGAAATACCGGAACTCCGTGGCCGCGGAGAACGGCTCGGTGACCAGACGGGTGGAGTCCTCGGCTTCCAGGGCGCGATCCAGCAGGACATTGAAGTCGGCCACGGCGACCGGATAGTTCTCGTTGTGAGCGGCTGCGAGGCCGTGGTACCAGTAGACAAAGGACGGCATCTTCTTCGCGCGGTCCTCTTCCTTGACCGACTGCATCAGTCGGTCGAAAAAGCGGAATGCTTCGCCGTAGTTCGAGATCCAGAAACTCTCCAGGCCCCAGATGAGCGTGTTGTAGGAACTGCCCTGGACATCGAGTTTCGTGCTTCGCGGGGGCAGGACCGCACCCAGCACCTTCAGATCCACCATCGGATCCAGCATGAAGGCCAGCCGGGCCAGACGGTCCGATTCTGTCAGGATACCGCGCGTTTCGGGATCGAGACGGCGGTCATGCCTGTCCTTGTTCCACAGTTTCGGGTCGGTAGCGAACGGCAGGAGCGCCAGCCCCAGGTACGCCGCCGCCATCCTGGGCTCGATCTCGACGGCCGTGTGCAGCTCCCGCTCGGCCTCCGGGTATTTGTGCTTCACCAGGTAGCCGAGGGCCAGTTCGTAATGGGCGGAAGGATCGTTGGAGTCCACCGCGGCACGGGCCTGCAGTTCCTCCAGAGGGACCGCCAGCCGAACCCGCTGGGCGGCGGCCGGCCCGGCCAGAAGGAGAAAGACGGACACCACGGCGGCGATCGGTCGAAAGGTCATTCTAGTGCTCCAGACCAAGAAGCTTGCGCTCCGCTTCCGCTCGGAACGAAGCGAGGGTGGACGGAGCAACCGCCAGGAAATGCCGCAATGCCTCGCGAGCCTGAGCCGAGTCGCCCCGTTGCAACGCGTTGTTTCCGAGCGCGAAGGCAGCGACGGCGTTACGCGGCTGCCGGTGCACCGCCTCGGCCAGGACCTCCCCCGCCTCTTTCAACAGGCCGGCCCTGGCAAGGAGGCCTCCGTAGTCCACCAGGAGCTGGGGATCCTCCGGATTGACCTGGGTGGCTGCCTCCCACTCCTCCCTGGCCTGCGCCAGCATCCCGGACGATTCGTACATCCGTGCGAGCTGGATGTGGGCCTGGTAGACGCCCACATCAAACTCAAGAACCCGGCGGAAGGTCGCCGCGGCGTGCTGAAACCGCCCCGACAGGTAGTACATCGTCGCCAGTACGTATCGGTAGTCGTTGGTCCGGAACGGCATGGCGTAGATGCTGGCGTGCTCCTCGTCCGCCTTGGCCCGGCCGGTGAGAAGTCCAAAGTCCCTGATCGCCAGATCAAACTGCCCCAGCCGCGCTGCGGCCAGCCCATGGTGGAACAGAATCACGTCGGGCAGGCCGGAATAGTCCGGTCCCGACCGTGGTTGAGCCAGTATGTGGCTGAATCGCTCAAGCGCCCGGGCGTACCGGGCTTCCCGAAGGTCATTCTCGGCCTTCTCGAATTCCGCCATCCACCAGAAAACCAGAATCGGCCGGTCGCGCTCGTCGGCCAGCAGGGGCTTCCCGCGGAACCGGCCGAGGATGGCCAGATCCACCAGGGGATTGTTGAGGAATGCCCGACGGAAGTAGCGATCGCTCTCAGAAAACGCCGAGTCCACCGCTCCGGCACCCTGCCGGTCCCGGATCCGGCGCCAGTAGCTGGCCCCCCGCATGTCGGGCAGGACGGCCAGGGCCAGCCAGGCTTCGGCGTACTGCGGGGCGAGGTCCACCGCAACCCGGAGTGACCGCTCGGGGTCGTCCCAGTGCTTCCGTTTCCAGTGTGCGAGTGCCAGCCGATAGTGAATGGTGGCGTCGTTGCTGTCGGCCGCGGCGCGCCGTTCGAGCTCCTCCAGTGAGGGCTCGCGGCTGCGCTGCGCCTCCGCGGCCGGGGACACCGCGCAAAGCACCGTGGCCATGAACAGGAATGCCCGCGGGCACACCATGGCCCTGCTCCAGCTTGTCAGGAAAGTGTGTCGATCCGCCAAATCACGCTCGAACCCCGGCGGCAGCCTCCACCGGGAAAGGCAGGGGGCCTCTCTGGAAAGTGTGTATCAGGGAGCGCGATTTCGCTAGGGGGGGTGAAGGGGCTGAGAAGTGAGAAGTGAACTACCCTCGCCTAAAGGCGAGGGCTTCAGGGCCGCTGGATGAGCCGCCGGACTGAAGTCCGCGGCTCATCCCGGATCTTCCACGCGGAAGATCGTATCATCAACCCCCG
>JBFXBG010000136.1:0-10847 GCA_050183505.1 Gemmatimonadales bacterium
GCCTCGTCCTCTTCCTTAATAAACACGGTGAGCCCGACGATCCGCCGGGCTCACCAGTTCGCCAGACCTGCGCGGGCCGTCGCTCAGGGGGAGACGGCGTCGTCGACGATGTGCGGGGTCACCAGGATAATCAGATCCCGGCGGCGCTCCTGGTCGGTGCTGAACCCGAACAGCTTGCCGATCACCGGCAGGTTGACGAGCAGCGGAATACCGGAACGGTTCCGGGTCACGTCGGTGACCGTAAGTCCACCGATCACAGCGGTTTCCCCGTCGTCCACCAGCAGGCGGTTGGTCGCGACCTGCTTGGTGAAGTTAAACCCGAGGTCCGCCGCGGCGAGGGCCTGAACCGCTGAGCGCTCGGTCCGGAGTTCCATGACGATCTGGCGGTTGTTGGTGACATGAGGCGTCACCGTCAGCCGGATGCCGGTCTCCTTGAAATTGACCGTGGCCCGGGGGGCGCCCTGCTGCCCGCCCTGGGACGAGAGGTCGATCACCCGGATCGGCGTTTCTTCACCGACGAGGATGTCCGCCTCGTGGTTGTCCAGCGTGGTGATGGTCGGCTCGGCCTGGACGTCGGCCAGCTCGAGCCGCTGGAGAGCCGTGAGGAACGACGTCAGGTTGAATCCGCCGATCGCCGTGGTCCACACCAGGTCGAGCGCCGAGCCGGTGATCGTCGCGTCCGCATTGGCAATGGCAGAGACCGTATTGCCGCCGAGATCGATCACCTGGACGTTCTGGTCGAACGGATCGCCGCTGGCGGGATCGGTCCGCTGCACCAGCTTGTTGAAGAACTGGGACCCGCTGCCGAGGTCGTACTGCAGGCCCAGCTGCTGGAGGTCGGTCCGGTCCACGAAAATGATCTTGGCCTGGATCGAGACCTGCGGCGTCCGGACATCGAGGCCGCGGGCGAAGTTGAAGATTTCGTCGATCCGGGACTTGGTATCCGTAATGATGAGCGAGTTGGTGGCCGTGTCCGGCACGACCGACCCGCGGCCCTTGGTCAGGAGTCCGGTCAGACTCTTGGACAGGGCATCGGCCCGGGCGTAGTTGACCCGCATGACCCGGGTCTCCAGGGGCTCGGTCGAATCCAGCGACGCCAGCGCCTGGGGTGAATCCACCCGGATGATCCCGCCGGTCATCTCCGTGGCCGACAGGCCCTGGGCCGCGAGCACGGCGGCAAACGCCTGGGGCCAGGGCTGATTCTTGATCTCGGCCGAGACGGTTCCCTTGACATCCTTGCCCAGGATGATCGTACGGCCGCTGAAGGCCGCGAAGCCGGCAATGACGTCTCCGATTTCCGCGTTGTCCCAGGTCACCGTGATCCGGGGCTCCTGCTGCGCGCTCCGCGCCACCTGCACCGGGGCCGGCGGCGTCACTTCGGGACGGGCGGCCACTGGCCGGACATCCGGCACGGATTCGTCGGCCGGCGGCAGGGATGACCAGCTCAGGAACGAGCGGTCGGCGCCGAAGGAGATGCGAATCGCACCGTCCCGCTGCTCGACCGTGTAGTCCTTGAGTTCGGTCAGATCGACCACGATCCGGACGACATCGGACTGGTATTGCGCCATCCGCACGTTGCGGATCCCGGCCCGGACGATGCCGTCATACAGGCTGCCGGAGCGGGAGAGGCGCGCGTTGCGCACGTCGATCACGACGCGGGCGGGATTGTTGAGGACGAAGTCCTCGACATCCACCGCACCACGGATCCCGACGACGACCTCGGCGTGGCCCGGCGTCGGCATGACGCTGACGCTGGTGACCTCACCGCTCATGGGGTCGCTGGCCTGCGCCGGCCGGGCCGAGAAGGCCAGGAATGCCGCGGCCACGACGAGGAAGGCACGAACACGACTCATGGGGTCTGCTCCTCCCGCTTGCGGAGCGACAGGGTTTCCTGACGCTCGAAGCCCAGATCTTCAATGGTGAATACGACGTCCCGCTGGCGGATCTGGGCGACCCGGATATTGCCGATCCGGTCACCCGCCCGCACGCTATACCGCTTGTTGGCCGCCTTGTCCCGCACGACCGCAATGCTGTTCCCCGCGTACCGCAGGTCCTGATAGATGGCGACGAGCTGCAGATTGACGAATTCCGGCCCAGTCGATTTCACGTTGATAAGCGACGAGAACGGATCCCGGGTCGCACCACCGTAGGCGTAGGTCTCCCGGGTGATCTCGAGTTCCTTGGCCCGCATGATCGAATCCGCGCGGACGGAGTCCGCCCGCATCCGGGCCGTCGAGTCGGCCCTGGCCTGGGTCTGGGCCCGCTGGACCGAGTCGGCCCGCGCCTGGGCCTGCGCCTTCCGGATCGAGTCGGCCCGCATCACCTGCAGCTGCTGCGGGGTCGGCCCCTGCGCGGCGGCGGGCTGTCTGGCCGGTGGCTGCGCCGGAGCGGCAGCGACCGGCTTCGTCCCGGCCGTGTCCGGGGCGGCGGCCATGGGAGCCTTGGCCGAATCGGCCTTGCGGCCGGTGTCGGCGGCGGCGACGGCGGCGGCCGGGGCCTGCCCGCATGCCGCGGCCATCTCGGGGATGGTGCCGAGGCTGTCCTTGCGGGCGCGGAGCTGGCGGCGGCCGGCGGCGGTCTTCTGCAGGACGGCCGTCACGCTGTCGGCGCAGGTCTGGTACTTGACCCGCGCGATCGAATCCGCCACGGCCCGGGCCTTGACGATACTGTCACGCCGCGCGCGCAGCGCCGCGAGATCGACTTCCTCGTTCGCCGCGTTGTCCCCCTTGCCGCAGCCGGCGAGGACCAGGCCCGCCACCAGCGTCAGCGCGAGGAGGTGGGGGCGGCGGCGTCTCAGGAACGCTGGTTCAGGTGCCACTGCTCTCTCCCTCCCCATTGGGCGACTTCACATAGGTCCGGATCCGGAACCGGGCTTCCAGCATGGAGCCGGTGGAATCCCCCAGGGCCTGCGCCTGCTGGTTCTGGGCCAGCTTCAGGGTGAGCCCGCCGGGCACGATGATCCGCTGCAGGCTGGCGATGTCGGCCAGGAATTCGCCGATCTGGTCGTAATGCCCCAGCACGGCGACCTGGTATTGTTTCGTATCAAAGGGCGGCGGACCCAGCTCGTCGGGCAGCGGAGAGAACTCCGAGACATTCACCCCGCGGATCCGGGCGCGGCTGCTGATCGCGTCCATCAGGTTGGGGAGCTCGTTCCGTTCCGGCACCAGCCGCCGCATCAGTTCCAGGCTGGCCCGGTAGGACTCGAGCCGCCGGCGGAGATCCTCCATGCTGCCCTGGGCCAGCTGCTGGCGGGCGGTATCGGTTTCCGCCTCGAACCGGGCGATGGTATCCTCCACCGCCTGAATGGTCTGCTTGCCCTGCTTCACGCCGCTCAGGCCGAGCGAGGAGATGCCGTCTCCCGAATAGCCCACCCAGGCAGCAACCGCCGCCAGGAGAATGGCCGCAGCCGGGGCCGGTTTCTGGATGCCGAGGATCGCCATGGCTATCTCACCGACTGGGTCAGAGGTACGGTGCGCAGATACACCGAGTCCGCGTGAGCGAACGTGGCCCGGATCGCGAATGCGGTCACGGCCCGCTCCTTCTCAATCACCGTCGTCGCCTGCATCGGGGTGACATCCCTGATCCAGGGTGACGCCTCCAGCTGGCGCAGGAACCGGGTATAGGACTGAATGTCCACCGTGCGTCCGTTGACGACGAACGAGACCGGCTGCACCGTCGTGTCCGAGGAGTCGGTCACCGTCGGCGCGACCACCGTGATGTCCACCAGCCAGGTATAGGCCGGCAGCGCCTTGGTGACTTCGTCGAGGATGTGCGGCCAGGTGTAGCGGTCCCCATCCACGGTGCGGATCACGTTGATCTGGGCCAGAAGCGAATCCCGGATCGATTCCGTGCGGCGCTTCTCGGCCAGCAGGTTCCGGTAACGCCGGTGCTCGGCCCGGGTCTGTTCCAGCCGGGGCTCCAGCTGGCTCATCTTCCGCGCGTTCCCCAGGAAGCCGAACGCCAGCCACCCGGCGGCCACCACCCAGGCGACCACCGCGGCGACCATCAGCGGGTCCTTCACCTTGGACCCCAGGCTCTGCAGCTGGCCGGCCACAACCTCCTTGAAGGAGGAGCCGCCCTTGCGCTTGACACCGGGGAGCAGATTGATCTGGATCATGCGATCGAGCCCCTGATTTCAGGCCGCGGTCCGCAGCGCAAGCCCGATGGGAAGCATCAGCAGCGGACCGACTTCATCGAGGTTGAGCGTCGTCAGCACCTCGTCGGCCACCTGCAACCGTTCCATCGGATTCGCCTGTTGAACCGGCAGGCGCAGACGGTCGGCCAGCACCCGGTTGAGTCCGGGAATACGGGAACCACCGCCAGTGGTAAACAACCGGGTCAGCCCGCCCGCCGAACGGCTGGAGGACTGCAGGAAGGCCGCAGCGCGTTCGATGCCGACAGCCAGTTCTTCGCCGCGGGTCTCCAGGAAGGGCTCCAGCGCTTCATTCCGTTCGAAACCCTGCAGCAACTGATCCGCCTCTTCCGCGGAGAGCCCCCGTTCCCGCTGCATGTCCTCGCGGAAGCGGCGGGTTCCGACCGGCAGATCCCGGGTCAGGACCGGGATGCCGTCCTCGAGAATGTTCACGTTGGTCGTCTCATGCCCGATGTTCACCAGGCCGACTACACCATTCATCGCATCCGGATGATTGAGCTCGAACGCATTGTGCAGGGCGAATGCGTCCACGTCGATGATCTCCGGACTCAGCCCCGCCTGGGAAAGCAGGCTCATCTTGTTCTCGACCAGCTCGCGCTTGGCGGCAACGAGCAGGACGTTCATCTGCAGACCCTCGGCCTCCGGATCCAGAATCTGGAAATCGAGTTCGACGTTCTCCATGTCGAAGGGCACGTGCTGCTCGGCTTCCCAGCGGATCAGCTGGCGGGCCTCCGTCTCCTTGACCCGTTCCATGGAGATCTTCTTGATGATGACATCCCGGCCACCCACGGCGATCACCACGTGCTTGGCCTTGACCCCGGCCGACGAGAGCAACCCCCGAATGGCATCGGCGACGATGCCGGTGTCCATGATCTCACCCTCGACGATCGCGTCATCCACCACCGTGGCGTAGGCGACCTTGGTCAGGACCGGCCCCGTCGCCCCGTGCGTCACCGCCACGAGCTTGATGAGGCCGCTCCCGATGTCCAGGCCGATTGTCGTCCGCTTCCGTGCGAAGAGCGCCATAAGGGACCCGTTGAGCTGACTGGGCTGATAATGGAGATGGGGTAGGCTACGGTACCACCCACCTCAGAATTTGTCAAGCTCTAAGTTGCTTGAGGTGACTATCAACAACACCTTATAGAAGAATTACTTACGGGTTTCACATCAACTTACTTAAGAAGCAATCACCGATCATATATCCTCTGCGGAGACCGTGCCGCTCCATTGGAACAGTGAGCAAGTGTCTGCTCACTTGCCGAAATCGGCCCTATATCGGCGCATCGCGCAACTCCATGCGGCATCTTGCATTAGTTCGGACCTCCAAACCACCCATCGACCCCGGTTTTCGGTCTCGGGTGGAGTGATGGGCTGTCCGCGGGACGTATTCAGCTCCGGTGGCCCCCGGGTAACCGAAGCGCGCACCGTGCATTACCCACAGCGTTTCGCAAGAGGAACAGCCGCGGGAGCTTGACCCGGCCAGATCTCAGAACAACTGGCCCCACCCGTGGGAGATGGGCGACCTCGGCCTGGAGCGGCCCCGCATGGCCTCGCGCAGGGCACAGGCCGAGTAGCGGACTTCCAACGGGGAGCCTGGAGACAGGTCGACCCGGCGAGCCAGGACGGCCCCCAGAACACCCCCGCCTGCCCCGCCGGAATGAAGCGTCCCCTGTACCACCACCAGGCCGACAAATCGGAAGGCACCGCTCAGGGTGAGATCCCCATCCACCAGGAGCACTCCCTGGCCGGATCCGCCGGAAATGACCAGCCCTGACGCCGCGTGGACCACGGGGAAGTACGATCCGCAGGCACCGGCCGGGTCCGGATCGCCCCAGTTCAGGGTGTCGGCCGCCTGGCAGGCACCTGGCCCAGCCGGGACCGGTCGTACGGGCCCCACCGCCCCCTGAACCGTCACATCGGCCTGGCTCGCGAGGCCGGAATAGGAGTAACTGGCGACACTGTCGAGCAGCCATGGCGGCAGCATGCTGTCCACCAGCAGCCCTGGCTGCCCTCTCAGACAGGGAGTGGTGAGGCAGGAGGCAGGATTGACGACCGTCCCTGGGCTCACGGCGAGTCCAGCAACTGGCGGCACAGTCGCCGGGCATCTGGCTCCCCACCCGGCCGGTATTGAATCAATGCCTGAAACCACCGACCCGGCATCGATCAGGACCGAGTCCAGTCCGGTGAGCGCCCCGGAGATCGGAGGGATAGGGAGTTCCAGGCGGATGAGCTGGCTCAGGAAGCGGCGGCTCAGCCGGCCGGCCCGCTGGATCTGCCCCTGGGAGGTGATGAGGAAAGTCTCACCGCCCAGTCTCCGGGCCTGCACCGCAACCTGGGCTCCGTTCACCAGGGAGAGGCCCGGAAGCATGGTCACGCCGCCGGCGGAAAGCGTGTCCATGGCGGCGTGATTCCAGGTCCACCGGGCCTGGGCCAGCCCGGCTTCCGCCGCTTCGAAGGACTGGACCGTCTGAACGGCATTCTCCCCGGCTCTCACCTCCAGCCATGCCAGGGCAATCGCCGCTGCCCCGAGAATGCCGAGGATACTCAACGCGGCCAGCGCGAGAAGCAGGGCCGCCCCGCGCTCTCCGGCCGGGAGGCTCAGCGGTTCCTTGGCCATATCTGGATCTCCATCGAGTCGACCTGATTCCGGAAGTTCCCGACCCCTCCTCCCCAGCGCACCGGAAGCAGGCTCCTGATCAACAGTCTCACCGTGACCCTCGTGGCTTGCGGAGCCGGCGTTACCGCTCCGACCGAATCGAGGTAGCGAAGGGTGAGGCCCCCCGTCTCCAGCGGCCCCAGGACCGGCTGGACGGCTTCCCCGGCCGATACCGACCGCGCGCCCAGCCACCAGTCCCCGGAGGACAGGTAACTCCGGATCTCCATGATCTCGAAGACCCGGACCGGCGCCGGAAGCGGGACGGCGCTCAATGGAACCTGGGATGTATCGAGGGCGGTTGCGACGAACAGGGCACTCGCCCCGCCGCAGGAAGCGGGCGCGGTGCCCAGGATGGGCAGCGCCACCCACCGGTCGTCGCTGATCAGGGCCGGATTACCGTCCACGAACAGCAGCAGGCTGTCCCGGCCCGGCTGGGGCGAACGGTAGCCGCTCAGGGTGGAGTCTTCGAGGAGGAGGCCGGTGGGGCCAAGACCGCAGGCCGTGCCCAGGCCACGGGTGGCCCGATAGACGATCGAGTCCGGCCCACCCGCCAGCAGGTCGCCGCCGGGCTCGGGGCCGCCGAGGTCACGCAACTCCGCCGGGAGGAAGAAACCTCCGGCCCGCACCGCCTCCTGCCGCAGCGCCGATTCCTGTTGGGCCCGGGCCACCCACGCCTGCCGGACCAGCAGCTGCACCAGCACGGCGGCCAGGACCGCCGTCAGGGCCAGGGCCACTACGAACTCAGGCAGGCCAAAGCCGCCCCTGGCGATCACCGACCGCATGTAACCACCGTGCTGACCGACTCGGCCGGCACCCGGACGGCCACGAGCGGCGTGACGAGCAACTCGATGGCCCGGGCGCTGCCGCTCCCGCTCACCTGCCAGGTCACCCGGTGGACTCCATCGGGAGCCGCGACCGCGCCGCTGAGGCCCAGGCAGTCGGTGGCCGCCACCGCCCTGAGTGAGTCCAGGGTGGCCGCGGCAAGGAGAGCCGTCCCGGTGAGCCACCGGGCCCGGGTCAGTTCCCGGGTGGCAACCCCGGCCATGCCGGCCCACGCCAGGATCCCCACTCCCAGAATGACCAGGGCAAACAGGATTTCGATGACCCCGACACCCCGACGCGACATCGCCTCTCCTCCGGCCCGAAAGGACGGCAGGACAATACGACGCGAGACGGCAGGTGTGGGAGAAGAACTGGCGCGGGCTGGTACAGAAAAGCGCGAGGCGGGTGCCGCGCATGGGCGGCCCCGCTAGAGCCGGTAGCGTTTGATCTTGTAGAACAAGGTTCGCAGGCTTACGCCGAGCAGTCGGGCGGCGGCCTGCCGGTTTCCCTTGGCTGCCTGAAGTGCCTGCTGGATGACCTCGCGCTCGAACGTGTCGATCTGTGCCTTGAGGGCGAGCATGCCGGCCTGGGCATCCCCGGGGGCGTTGAGAGACGGCAGGAGTGCGAAGTCCGCGTACTCCAGCGGCCGCGGGCCACCCAGCGCCGCGGCCCGGTCGACCGCGGCTTCCAGTTCGCGGACGTTCCCCGGCCAGGGGTAGACCGCCAGCATCGGGAGGGCGCGGGGGGAGACACTCACCGGCCGGCCCAGCCGCCGGGCGGCCCGCTGGGCGAAGTGGGCCAGCAGCGCCGGGATGTCGGCCGGCCGATCCCTCAGCGGGGGAACCTTGAGGAGGTTCATGCTCAAACGCTGGTGGAGTTCGGCGGAGAGCCGGCCTTCCTGGACCAGGTCGGGGAGATCGGTCCCGCCGATCCCGATGAGGCGGACGTGATCGCCGTCGTTGGTGGAGTGCCCGGTGCGGGGCCCCTGGTCCCGGGCCAGCAGGCCCAGGAACCGTTCCTGCAGGGCCGCCGGCAGCGCATCGAGGCGGTCGATCACCAGGTTGCCGGCGGTGCGCGCCTGATGCCAGAGCTCCGATTCGAAGAAGTCTTCTCCCGCCTGATCTCCGACCAGCACCGGGAGCGGGATCCGCCTCCGGCTCCCCGAGCGGTGAATGAACTCCGCCAGGCTCTTCTTCCCGACCCCCGGCTCCCCGATGACCAGCACGGGCTCGCGCCCCGGTGCCACCGTCAGGGCCGTGTCCCGGATCCGGCGCATGATCTCGCTCTCGGCGATCATCATGGTCCGCACGGCTTCCTTCTCGAGTGTATCCCGGAGGAGCGCCGCTTCCCGGCGCAGGTGGTCGACTTCCTGTACCCGCCGGATCCGGAGAGCCAGCTCGTCGAGATGGAGGGGGGCGGCGAGAATATCGTAGACCCCGGCGCGAACCGCCTGCATCGCCTCATCCCGGTCGGCCGGCAGGGCGAGCAGCAGGATCGGCGGCGGGGCGGAATCGGCCTTCAGGAGCCCGGCCAGCACCGGGGCGCCGGTGAGTGGTGCCGAGCCCGCATCCCAGAGCACGGCGTCGGGTCCCACGCGACGGACCGTGGCCGCGACCTCCTCGGCCGGAACCGGTGCCAGGAACTGGCAGGAAGATTCACCCAGGGCGCTGCGCAGCGTGTCCCGGAGGGCGGCCTCGCCCGTGATCGTCAGAATCAGCATTCCGAACCCGGAAGAAAGTGCCTGATGTTGAGGGGATAATACCTGACCCGGTCCGATGGGCGGAGGGTCAGACGGTCGGACGGTCAGACGGTCAGACGGTCAGACGGTCTGAATCCGAGGGCCACCTGCCGTGCCCCACCTGCCCTCACCTGCCCTCACCTGCCCTCACCTGCCAAAGCGTCCTACAATTTCCCGTCCGGCGCAAGCCCCGGGAACGACAAATGGGCGGCAGGATATCCGCCGCCCATTCGTCCGTTCAACCAGCGCCCGCTTAGTTACAGGCCGGGACGCCTTCCTGAGTCGCGCCGTTGACCGCAGCGGCGCCACCAGCGTACACACCGCACTGGTCGTTGGCCGCGTTGCTGACCGACGCGTTGGTGATGCTCAGGTTGTACCCGGTGGCGTTGCCGAGGCTGCTCACGACGGTGTTGCCCTGGCTGAGCGAGACACTGTAGGGCGCCGCCGAAAGCGCGGCCCAGTCGCCGTAGGTGCCGTTGTCCGCGAAGTACGCTTCCTCAGCGGTCACATAGTTCCGGAGGTCGGTCTTCATGGACGCGACAATCGCCTTCTCCTTCGTGTTCGCGAACTTCGGAATCGCGATGGCGGCCAGAATGCCGATGATCACCACGACGATCAGAAGCTCGATGAGCGTGAAGCCCTTGCGGTTCATTTAACTACCCCTCCACGAAAAATGTTGAGACCTGCCACCCCATCGCCAAGCGTTCTGCTCGGTGGAGGTTAAGGCAACGCCTATGCCACCCCCGGGTGAAAGATCACAACTATTTGTAAATCAACGAGTTAGGGCCTAGAGGGGTGTAAAATCTCAACGCACCGCAATTTGACATCCGCCGTTTTTTGCAAGAAGAGGGTGGGGCAAGTGGGGAAAAAGGGGGGAATTGGAGTCGGGTGGAGACCGGAAATACCTGCCGGACGGGGTGCCGGCGCACCCCGGCGAGACCCTTCGACCGGGCCGTCCCGGGCGATCCCCACGCCGCCGGCCGCCTACTTGGCCTCGCCTTCCCTCACTTCCTCGTAGCGGCTGAGCTTCCGGTACAGCGTGGAGGGGTCGATCCCCAGGACCTCGGCCGCGCGGGTCTTGTTCCCGCCCTCGACCTGAAGCACCCACATGATGTACGCCCGCTCGATCACATCGAGCGTCGGGTTGGTGTAGGACCGCTCGCTGACCAGCGGCTCCTTCCGGCGTTTGGTGATCCGCTCGGGCAGCGCGCCCGGATCGATCACGCTGCCGCGTGTCAGGACCACGGCGTGCTCCAGCGCATTTTCCAGTTCGCGCACGTTTCCAGGCCAGTCATAGACCATGACGGCGTCGAGAGCCTCGGCGGAGAGGGCCTTGGGATCGGTGCCGTGTTCCACCGAGAGATTCTGGAGGATCGTCTCGATCAGGGGGAGCACATCCTCCCGGCGCTCGCGGAGCGGCGGCAGGTGGATGGCGATGACGTTCAACCGGTAGAACAGGTCGGACCGGAAGGTGCCGC
>JBFXBG010000137.1:0-10761 GCA_050183505.1 Gemmatimonadales bacterium
AGGTGCGGGACTGGCCCAGGTTGATTTTCAACCGGCCCACGACGTCTCCCAGGCCGGTGGCGGTACCCGATGCGTTGGAGGTGGCGCGGAGAATCGGCGGGGCCCCGCCGAAGTTGTGGACGGTGGAATTGCCGAAGGGGAGAACCTGGGCCTGGCTGAAGCCGGTAATGCTGGTCCGGACGATCGGCACCGCCACGCCGAGATCCACGAAATCCAGGATACCCCAGGTCGCGAAGACCGACGCGACCGTGATGTTCATGTCCAGGCTCATCCGGAGCTGGATCACGTCGTTCTCGAACTCCGGATCTCCCAGACCCGGATTGCCCACGTCCTGGTGGGCGAAGTTGATCAGAATGTTGTCCAGCTGGGTGCCGTTCAGCGTGGTGAGCGAGAGGCCGGTCACGTTCGCGCCCACGAAGAACCGCCCCCGCCCCAGGGTCTGGGCCCGCTCACCGAAGATCGGCCCCATCGAGGTCGAGGAACGGACCGGAAGGCCGCCGACCAGGCTGAAGGTGGTGCCGCTGGAGGTGGCGCTGATCGGGGTGTTGGCCACCGACTTGCCGATGGCCTCGGTGATGAACGCGATCACCGTCTGGTTACTGGCCGTGACCGCCGGGATGAAGTGATTCTCGTGCTCGTTGCCCAGCTCCAGGCACAGCGGGGCCCCGCAGTCGCCGAATGTGAACAACTGGGTGATGGTGGACCGCAGGTTGTCCTGCGCCCGAAGCGGTACCGTACAGCAGGCCAGCAGGACTCCGGCGGCGAAGACCGGTCGCATGAGGACTCCGGGGGTAGTGGACGTGAGGCGGTCCCCAAGTTAGCGCGCGATTAGCCGGGACCGCAATGCGGGGCGGGGGGGGACGGTCAGACGGTCAGACGGTCAGACGGTCAGACGGTCAGACGGGCAGACGGTCAGACGGGCAGACGGTCAGACGGGCAGACGGTCCGCCGGTCCGTCGGTCCGTCAGTCCTCAGTCCTCAGTCCTCAGTCCTCGTCACTATCTCTCCCCCCGCCACCGTGGCCACCACCTCGATCTCGTGGATCCGCCCGGGGGGCACCGCGAACGGGTCGGCCGACAGCACCACCAGGTCCGCCAGGCGGCCCATCCGGATCATGCCGATCTCCTGCTCCAGGTCGCTCGCCATGGCTCCGCCCGCGGTGTACATCCGGAGCGCCGTGGCCAGGTCGATGCGTTCCTCCGGGATCCAGGCCGGGCCGGTCGAGTCGTTGAGCGCCCGGCGGGTGACGGCGACCTGGATCGCGTCCAGCGGGTTCATCGAGGTGACCGGCCAGTCGCTGCCTCCCGCGACGATGGCGCCGGTCTCGATCACGCTCCGGATGGGATACAGCCAGCGGGAGCGCGCCGGCCCCAGCCGCGGGACAGTGAGGTCCCGGATATAGGAATCGGCGTAGGCCCAGAGGGGTTGAAAGCTCATCACCACGCCCAGGCGCGCGGGCCGCGGAAGATCCGCCGGGCCCCAGAGCTGGATGTGGGCCATGATGTGACGCGGGCCGGCGCCCCGGTCCAGCCGGGTCTGGGCCTCGAACGCGTCGAGGGCGGTCCGGATGGCACGGTCGCCGATGGCGTGGATGTGGACCTTGAATCCGGCCGAATCGAGCGCGTGAACCAGGCTGGTGAGATGATCCGGACTGAAGTTCAACTCGCCCAGGTAACCCGGCCGGTCGAGGTAGGGGGCCAGCAGGGCCGCGGTCTGGCCCTCGATGACGCCGTCCAGAAAGATCTTGGCGGCCACCGGCCGGACGTGCTCGCTGGTATAGCGGGCCCGCAGGTCGCTGAGCCGGGCCACCTCCCCGGCGATATCGCTGTCCGGGCTCACCCGGATCGCCGCGATCACCCGGATCTTCAGCCGGCCGAGGGAGTCGGCCCGGTGGTACGCGGCCAGGATGTTCTCGTCGGCCGCCGCCTCATGCAGCGTGGTGATGCCGGAGCGGATCGCCAGCGTCAGCGCCCGCCCCAGGCCCCGGTAGTACTCGTCCGCCCCGTAGGCCGGCAGGTGCCGGGCCACCAGATCCATGGCGGTTTCCCGCAGGGTCCCCGAAGGCCGGCCCGAGCGGTCCCGCTCGATCCGGCCGTTCACCGGGTCCGGGGTATCCGGGCCGATCCCCGCGATCTCGAGCGCGCGTGAGTTGACCCAGGCGGAGTGCCCGTCGGAGGAGATCAGGTAGGCCGGATAGGCCGTCAGCGAGTCCAGCAGCTCACGGCCCGGCATGCCGCCCGGGAAGATCGGCAGATCCCATCCGGCTCCCCGGACCCAGCCCGCCTGGGGCCGGCACCCGGCGATGGTCCGGACCAGGTCTTCCCGCGACGCGGCGTCGTTGAGGTGGCACTCGCCCAGCTTGATGCCGCCGGTCACCGGGTGGACGTGGGTGTCGATGAACCCCGGCATCACGAACCGGCCCGGCAGGTCCAGGACCCGGGTCCGCTCGCCGATCCAGCGCCGCACGCCGGAGTCCGTCCCCACAAAGACCATCCGGCCGTCCTTCACCGCCAACGCCTGGGCTGCCGGATTGAGCGAGTCCACGGTGTAGATGGTGGCGTGCCGGATGACCAGGTCGGCCGGGCTGCCGCCGGAAGACGCGCAGGCCGCGAGGGCCAGAACGACTCCGGTACGCAGGGTGTGGAACCGGTGTCGGAGGGGCGGACGGACCGACGGACCGACGGTCCGTGATGCCGGTCCGGCTCCGCGGGCGACCGCGACCAGGAGCCGGCCGTCTGACCGTCTGATCGTCTGACCGTCCGTCCGCCCGTCCGCCCCTACCATCCCGTCGTCTTCACGTCCGCCAGGACGGACTGCATGTCGTTGAAGCGGACCTCTTTCGGACGGGCGGGCATGAGCGGCAGGTCGATCTCCGATTCCGCGCCGGTGACCTTTACCCGCACCCGCGCGATCTGCTTGCCGTCCAGTTCGAGGAGAACCGGGACGTACATCATGAAGTCGGGTGGCACGTCCTCCTGTTTCACCCGGAGCCGCACCCGGTAGCGTCCGTCGCCGGAGGGTTCGCTCTTCCAGGCAACCCGGTAGGTCGGGATCTGCCAGTGGTAGACCCACTCGTCGAAGAACCACCGCATGTCCATGCCGACGTGCTTTTCCACGATGCGGCGGAAGTCCTCGGTCGAGGCCCGCTGCCCGGCGTAGGTCGTATAGAAGTCCTTCATGATGCCGGTGAACCGGTCCTCGTTCATGGTTCTCAGATCCAGGGTCAGCATCCTGAGCATGTGCAGGACCCAGGCACCCTTCTCGTAAACGATGGCGCTGTAATCGTCCCCGGTCCGGACGGTGGCCACCCGGTGGCCCAGCCAGATGGGCAGCGGCTGGTTCCGCCGGACCATGATGTCCGCTCTCCAGCGGTCGAGCGTCTTGAAGTAACGTTTGTTGTCGCCCCGGCGGGTCTGCAGAAACCAGAGTCCCGAGAAATCCGCGAATCCCTCGCTGATCCAGCGGTCGTGGTAGGTGGCGTAGTCCACCCCGATCCCCCACCACTGGTGGGCCACCTCGTGGGCCCGGAACACCTCGTCCGACCCGTCGTCCGCCGTCGGCTTGAAGGTGGCGTAGGAGAGGTTGATCAGGCCGGGGAAGGCCTCGCCATGGAGCCAGGGAATCTCGGTGGCATAGAAGCGTTCCACCGGCGAGGTGCCATAGACTCTCTGGAAGAACCGCATCGCTTCGGTGACGTCCTCACCCACCCGCCGGACGATGCCGCCGAAGCCGGAGGCGCTTCCGAACGCCTCGCGATGGCCCCGTTCGGACGCGAGCAGGGTGATGGGAGGCAGGCCCGGCTCGCTTACCTCGCGCGTATCGAAGATGCCGACGTTGAACGAGGCGTTCCGGATCGGGCGTGCGGTGACCCAGCGGACGGTCTCCACGGTTCCGTCCAGCGTCGAGTCGGTCCGCGTGCCGACGCCGGCCAGGGTGAGCGAGCGGGGATGATGAAACGTCAGGTCGAAGATGGCCCGGCTCCGGCCGTCGAGCGCGACCGGGTACCAGGCGATCGATGAGTTGATGAAGAACCACTCGCCGAAGCGGTCGATCACGTTGCCGTGGTAATACAGTGTCAGGGGTACCACCGCACCGGGCTGCAGGGGCCGGCCCAGCCGGAGGTAGACCGCGTCGTGGTCCCTGGCCTTGAAGACCTGGGCCGGCTCGCCGGTATCGGTGCGGGCCGAGTCGACCTCGAGCTTGGGAAAGATGTCAAAGGCGATCCAGGGGCCCGCGGTGGTGTCGCTGGTGATCTCCAGCCGCGCCCGGGCCTTGAACCGGAGATCGCCCGCCAGGTCCTGGGTCATCTCGATGTCGATGGCGTATTTGCCGACCCGCGCCTCGGGCCTGCGCTCCGCTTCGACCGCGAACGGATCCTCGCCGTCCCGCCGGTTCCGGGTGATCGCCTCCATGTAGCGGGTGAACCCCGTGCCCTTCCCGCGTTGCATGAACTGCACGCTTTCGGTCACCTGGGGATTGATCATGAAGACCCACGGATCGCCCCGGAACGCCATGTGGGCGTAGAAGAGGTCGCTGTGCGAGCCGTTCAGGAACGGAAGCAGCACATCCGGATCGAACGCCTTGTCCTGGTTGCCGCCCAGGTAGCTGAAGGCTTCGCGGGCCCTGTCCCGCAGGTCGCCGCTGACCTCGCCCGGTCCGAAGCTGAGCTGCCGCCGTAATTCGTCCAGCGTGGAATCGGCGAAGAGTATGACCACCTCGCGGAAGGGCTCGTGCACCTCGAGGTCCTTCCGGTTCTCCTTCAGCCGCTCCTGCTCCATCACGGTGGCCGGGACATAGTCGAACCGCCCGGTGCCCCGGAAGCCCAGGGCCACAACCCGGCCACCGACCGGTGTCATCAGGTAGAACTTTCCCTCGGCGAAATAGAACTCGGCCCGGTCCCGCCGGAGCCTGAGGTCACGTACCTCGGCGACCTGCTCCGGCGAGGTCTCGATGTGCGTCAGTTCCTGGTAGTACGCCAGGTAGTCGGATGCGGGCTCGGCCTGCTGGGCCGAGGCCGGCAACGCGCCCCTGACGGTCATCAGGAGGGTTGCCGGCGCCAGGACGAAGAGGGACCTGATGAAACGGGATGGCATGCGGAATCGCCCGAGGGAGTCTTCTCACAGCATGCCGGTCCCGCAGGCGGTGTCAAGACCCCGGCTCACACGGAGAGTGGCTGTGGAGCAGCGCGTCCCGCGCCAGTCCGCCCCAGCGGCCCGTCGGCCCGTCGGACCGTCCCCCTACCCCGGCGGGATGTTCTGGTTCACCCGGAACAGGTTGCCCGGGTCATACTCCTTCTTCACCTGGGCCAGCCGGGCGTAGTTCATCCCGTAGGCCGACTTGATCCGGTCCTTTTCTTCTCCGGTCATGAAGTTGACGTACACCCCGCCGGTCGCATGCGGCGCGAGGGCCTGGAACAGCTCCCGGGCCCAGCCGATGCAGCGGTCGTCGTCCGAAGGTTCGTCCCAGCGGGCGTGGACGTTCACGATGAACGACGCCTCGCGGTGGGCGTAGGCGGTTGCCTCCTCCGCCACCCGGGCCGCCGCGCCGCCCATGTGAGCCACGAACACCTCGCAACCGAAGGTGGGGACCCGCTCGGCGTGTTCCAGCAGGATCCGCAGGGTATCGTCCGACAGCTCCGCCATGTCGTGCGACTTCCAGTAGTTGCGTGCCCCGGGGGCCAGCAGCCCGTCGAAGGCGGCGTTCCACTGGGTGTACTGATGCGGCATCATCGCGTCGGCGACCGGCTTGCCGATCTGGCGCAGCGGCTTGATGGCCTGTTTGCCCTTCCGCACGCTGCCGGCATAGAGCGCGGCCACGACCAGCACCTTCTTGCCGTGCCACTTTGCGTCCAGGAACGGCAGCGGCGGCGCCTGCCGCATGACCAGCCAGACGGCCAGCTCATCCGGCGCCGAGGCCACGAATTCGCGATACTGGCGGAGAACGCCCGCCGCCTGCTCGATCGGGTAAATCAGCAGCCCGGACATGACCTCGGGCCCGATCTTGTGCAGCTTGAATTCAAACGCGGTCACCACGCCGAAGTTGCCGCCGCCGCCCCGGATCGCCCAGAACAGATCGGGGTGTTTCTTGGCGTTGGCCTGGATCAGCTCGCCGTCGGCGGTCACGACGTCGACCGAGGTCAGGTTGTCCACCGTCAGGCCGTACTTGCGCGTCAGCCAGCCGAAGCCGCCGCCCAGGGTCAGGCCGGCCAGCCCGGTCGTGGAGTTGATCCCGACCGGCGTGGCCAGACCGAAGGCCTGCGTGTCATGATCGAAATCGCTGAGCGTGACCCCGGGCTCGGCCACCGCCGTCTTGCGTTTCGGGTCCACCCGGACCGACCGCATGAGTCCCAGGTCGATGAGCAGGCCGCCGTCACAGATGCCCAGCCCGCCGATATTGTGCCCGCCGCCCCGGACGGCGGTCAGGAGCCCGTGCTGTCTGGCGAACCGGACCGCCTGCACCACATCCGCCGCGCCGGCGCACCGGGCGATCATTGCCGGCCGGCGGTCGATCATCGCGTTCCAGACCTTGCGGGCCTCGTCATAGCCGGGCGAATCGGGTGTCAGGAGCTGGCCCCGGAGGGCGGCACCGAAGCTAGTGACCGCATCTTGAGGAAGGGTGATCTGGCCACCGTCGAGCGTATTTGCCATAACTTGCATACCGACCTCCTGTACCGCCGGAAGACTTGTTCGTCGGACCCCCTGGGCGGGGCCGGCGCTGGGGAAAGAGCCGACTGGCCGGGCTGGACGCCCCGGCCGGACCCCGAGTGATAGGCGGCCCGGACGCACACGTCAAGCCGAGGGGTGGCGTGGTGGGTGTGGGGGGATTGAGACGGGAACCCTGTACCGCCGGCAGGTTCCCGCTTCCGCCGGACCGGACTTCGGGGGCGCTTCAGCGTTCCTTCACGCCGCCGGGTCCAGCTTTCAGCAGGGAAACGCGCGTCCGAGGAGGGAGCATGGGCGGACACCCCGGTCCCGGAGAACAGGGGCATTCCGAGCAGCTGGCGAAGCTCGAACGCCGGTATCGCGAGATCTTCGAGCTTGCCCCGGTCGGCATCTATCAGTCGCGGCAGGACGGGAGCTTCATCACGGTCAACGCGGCGTTCGCCGGTATCCTGGGGTACGACTCGACCGATGAAGTCCTCGGTCTGAACATGGGCCGGGACGTGTATCTGCATCCCGAAGAACGCCTTGCGCTGATCGAAAAGCACCGGGAGGAGGGCTCGGTTGCCGATCTCGAGCTGGAGGTCCGCCGGAAGGACGGGACCCCGGCCTGGATCCAGCTGAACGCCCGGGTCATCGAGGATCCCGACGGCCGGCTCCTCTACTACGAGGGCTTCGTGCGGGACATCGATGCCCGCAAGCGGGCCGAGCAGGCATTGCGGGAGAGCGAGCAGCAGTTCCGGGCGCTCTTCGAGCACGGCATGGAACCCATGCTGATCATCGACGACGACCACCGGATACTGGATCTCAACGTCCCGGCGGCCGAGTTGTTCGGCGTGGCACCGGCCGAGGCCGTCGGCCACCGGTTTGAGGAGTTCATCGCCCCCGGGGAGAGCCGGGAGATCCCCGGGCTATGGCGCCGGCTGATGGAGGTCGGAGTGCTCGACGGCAACTTCGAGTGGCACCGGCTGGACGGATCGGTGCGGGAGCTGGAGTACAGCGCCAAGGCGAACTTCGTTCCGGGACGGCATCTTGCGTTCGTCAGGGACGTCACCGTCCAGCGGGAACTGGAAGCCCAGGTCCGGCAGTCCCAGAAGCTGGAGGCGGTTGGCGCGCTGGCCGGTGGCCTGGCGCACGACTTCAACAACATCATGACGGCCATCATCGGCTACGCCGACCTCCTGCTCGAGGAACTCCCCGCCGACCTGCCCCACCGGCAGGACGCCCACGAAATCCGGGCCGCCGCCGACCGGGCGGCGGCCCTGACCCGGCAGTTGCTCGCCTTCAGCCGGCGCCAGGTCCTGCAGCCCAGGATCCTCAACCTCAACACCGTGGTCGCCGGCCTGGAGAAGATGCTGGGGCGGCTCATCGGCGAGCATATCAGGTTCGAGACCGTCCTGTCACCCGACCTGGGCCGGGTCAGTGCCGACCCGGGACAGCTGGAGCAGGTGATCATGAACCTGGTGATCAACGCCCGCGATGCCATGCCCGGCGGCGGCCGGCTCACGGTTGCCACCATGAATGTCGAGCACGGGGAGCCGCAGACGCCGCAGGACCGCCTCATGCCGGCCGGGCAGTATGTGCTCCTGTCGGTTTCGGATACCGGCGCCGGGATGGACGCGGCGACCCGGGCCCGGATCTTCGAGCCGTTCTTCAGTACCAAGGGCATGGGGCAGGGGACCGGCCTGGGGCTCGCCACGGTCTATGGCATCGTGAAACAGAGCAACGGGTTCATCTGGGTCATCAGCGAACCGGGGCAGGGCGCCACCTTCCGGGTCTATCTGCCGCGGGTGGACAACCCGCTCGACAGCCCGGCCGCCCCGCCTCCGCCCCGGGAGGCGTCCGGCGGAACCGAGACCATCCTGCTGGTCGAGGACGAGCCGTCGGTTCTGACGATCGCCCGCACCGCCCTCCGGCGCGCGGGGTATTCCGTCCTGCACGCGCCGGACGGAGAATCCGCGATGGCCCTGGAGGCGGTGCATCGGGGCAGAATTCACCTGCTGCTCACCGACGTCGTCATGCCCGGCATGAACGGCCGCGAACTCGCCGAACGGGTGAGGAGCCGCCGCCCGGAAGCCCGGGTGTTGTACATGACCGGCTACACCGGGGACGCGATCGCCCGGGAAGGGATTCTCGATCCCGCTGTCGCCTACCTGGAAAAACCGTTCACCGCGGCCGACCTGCTGGTGAAGGTGAGAGAGGTGCTGGAGAGTGAGAAGTAAGAAGTGAGAAGTAAGAAGTAAGAAGGGCTCGGTCCCAGGTGGTGCCGGCCTCCTTGCCGCTCCGGGCCGGCCGGTCCACATTCCGGAGCCCGGGAGCGCCCGACGTCCGGCCGCACGCCGGGTGACGGCAGGAGGCGGGCTCACGCACCCTTCTCGCTTCTCGCTTCTCGCTTCTCACTTCTCACTTCTTTCTTCTCACTCACTTGTCCCCCTTCGAGATCGTCGCCATCCTCACCACGCTGGCCGCGGCGTTCGCCTATGTGAACTACCGCTTCATCCGGCTGCCGATGACCATCGGGCTGATGGTGATCGCGCTGGTGAGCTCGATCGGACTGGTGGCCCTGGGGCGCGCCGGGCTGGTCCCGCTGGGGACTTTCTTCGACTTCGTCACCTCGATCGATTTCGATGCCGCCCTGCTGAACGGCATGCTGGGCGCGCTCCTGTTCGCCGGCGCCCTCCACATCAAGACCCACGACCTGGCCGAGCAGGCCTGGACGATCGGCATCTTCGCCACGGTGGGCGTGCTGGTCTCCACGGCCGTCGTCGGCGTCGGCTTCTGGGCCGTCTTCCGCTGGCTCGGCTTTCCGATCGATATGGGGTACGCCTTGCTCTTCGGCGCCCTGATTTCTCCCACCGACCCCATCGCCGTCGGGGCGATCCTCCGGAAGGCCGGGGTGCCCAAGTCCCTGGAGGTGAAGATCTCGGGTGAGTCCCTGTTCAACGACGGATTCGGCGTGGTGATCTTCCTGCTGCTCCTGGAGCTGGTCACCAGCGGGGAGCCGGCGACCGCCGGTCATGTGGGCGAACTCTTCCTCGAAGAGGTTGTCGGCGGGCTGCTCTACGGACTGGTGATCGGGTGGGTCTGCTACCGCCTGCTCAAGAGCGTGGACAACTACCAGCTCGAAATCCTGATCACGCTCGCGCTCGTCACCGGGGGCTACGCGCTGGCCCACCGGCTGCATACCTCCGGGCCGCTGGCCATGGTTGTGGCCGGCCTGCTGGTGGGAAACAAGGGCCGGGCGCTCGCCATGTCCGACATGACCCGGGAACGGCTGGACCAGTTCTGGGAACTGGTCGATGAATTCCTCAATGCCGCCCTGTTCGTCCTGATCGGCGTCGAGGTGGTGGTCATCGAGTTCAACGGTCCGGTACTCGAGGCCGCCGCCATCATGATCCCGCTGGTCCTGGTTGCCCGCTGGATCAGCATCGCCATGCCGGTCGGGGCGATGTCCCGCTTCCGCCGCTTCACCCCGCACGCCGTGAAAATCCTCACCTGGAGCGGACTCCGGGGCGGCATCTCGGTCGCCCTGGCCCTGTCCCTCCCAGCCGGCCCCTACCGGGACCTGGTCCTCACCGCTACCTACGTGGTCGTCTGCTTCTCGATCATCGTGCAGGGCCTGAGCATCGGGCCGATCACCGAGAGGCTGCTCCGGGCCAGGACTGAGGGTTGAGGACTGAGGACTGAGGACTGAGGACTGAGGACTGAGTCTGCCTGGGACACGCGTCTTCCTGATGGGAGGCGCGTTTTTTCTGCCGCCTCCTCGGTTGATCCCGGTTTGACCCTCCACTTCCACCTTGCGGGCGCCATTGGCCGGGCGCCCGGCGCGCCCGGTCCGTTTCCGGACACGCAACTGGAAGAAGGAGGGTCTCATGCCGAGTCTGACCGTCCACCGCCTGTGCGCCGCGGTTGCGGCCACGGTGCTCCTCACCGCGTGCGGTCGCGACACCCCCACCACGATCTCCGATTCAGGCCTGGTCAACGGCGTGCAGCCGGCTCCCCTGACCCCCGCGCCGCATGCCATCCGGGCCCGGAGCGGCACGGTGGTAGATACCGGCGTCGCCCGGCCGATCCAGGTCCGGATGGCCCGGGCCCTGGCCCG
>JBFXBG010000138.1:0-10708 GCA_050183505.1 Gemmatimonadales bacterium
AAGATGGGCGCCAGCGTGGCTGACACCGCGACATAGCGCCCCGCCACCTGCGCGGCGAGCAGCAGCACCACGCCGCCGATCGAGGCCTCGATCGTCCGCCCGGGCCGCCAGACCTTCATCCAGAAGCCCATCAGCAGCGCGATCGGGATGGTGCAGGCGATCGTGAACACCCCCCACGGGCTGTCCCGGAGCGCGTTCACGACCACCAGGGCCAGCACCGCGAGCAGGATGATCATGATGGCGAGTACCGCGCCCATGGCGAGCAGCCCGGTGGTCGGACCGATCTCCTCCTTGGCCATCTGACCCAGGGACTTCCCGTCCCGCCGCATGGAGGCGAACAGGATGATGAAATCCTGAACCGCCCCGCCCAGGACGACGCCGAAGACGATCCAGATCGTCCCCGGCAGGTACCCGAACTGGGCCGCCAGGACCGGGCCGACCAGCGGGCCCGCCCCGGCGATCGCCGCGAAGTGGTGCCCGAACAGCACCCAGCGGGTGGTGGGGACGAAGTCACGGCCGTTGTCGAGCCGCTCCGCGGGTGTCGCCCGCCGGTCGGTCAGGCCGAACACCCGGTCGGCCAGGAACCGGCTGTAGAACCGGTACGCGACCAGGTAGGTACCGACGGCGGCGATGACCAGCCAGGCGGCGCTGATGGGCTCGCCCCGGTGCAGCGCCAGGACTCCCCACCCCGCGGCACCGGCGATGGCAATGAACAACCAGATGAGGATGGACATGACGATCGTACTATATGGTGGAAAGGAGGCCAGCGAAAGACGGTCCGACGGCCCGACGGCCGGACGGTCGGTGAGGCCCACGACGGCCATTGGCGGGGACGCGCTCCCTCGGTCCGTCCGTCCGCCTTTCTTGCTCTCCTCCCCGCCGCCCCATACCTTCAACTTCCTCATGCCCTACTTCTCCAGCTTCGCCAACGAGCCCTCCTGGGGGGAGCGCCGGGACTCCGGCGCCACCGTTCTGGAGCAGCCCAAACCGGTGTCGGTACAGCCGGGGTTCAAGGGCAAGGTGGCGGTGGTCACCGGGGGTGCCACGGGGCTGGGCCGGTCGATCGCGCTGGAGTTCGGACGGCTGGGATGCAACGTGGCCTTCTGTTTCGTGGAGATGCCAGGCCGCGACGTCACCGACCAGGCGGTCCTCACCGAGACCGCGCTTTCCGCCATGGGTGTCGCCGTGCATGCCGCCCGCTGCGATGTTCGTGACCGTCAGGCGGTGGAGCGGTTCATCTCCGAGACCAGGGCCCGGCTGGGAGCCGTCCACTACCTGGTCAACAACGCCGGCATCGCCATGGACGGCGCGTTGTGGCGGTTGTCCGAGAAGGCGTGGAACGACGTGATGGACACCAACGTCACCGGCGCCTTCAACTGCATCCGGGCCGTGGCCCAGCCGTTTCGGGAGCAGCACTACGGCAAGATCGTAAGCATCAGTGCCCACCAGGCCGAGCGGCCCGGGTTCGGCGTCGCCAACTACGCCGCCAGCAAGGCCGCGCTCCTCGGCCTCACCCGCGCCGCGGCCATCGAGCTGGGACCGGCGAACGTGAACGTCAACGCCGTGGCCCCCGGCTTCATCCGCACCGAGCGCATCTCCCAGCTGCCCAAAGAGGTCCTGGATCGGGCCCAGAAGACCTCGGTCCTCGGCCGGCTGGCCGAGCCCGACGACGTCGCCCACGTGGTTTCCTTCCTGTGCTCCGACGAGGCCCGCCACATCACCGGCCAGGTGATCGTGGTCGACGGCGGACTCTCGCTGGGCGAGCGCTGATTCATCTGTCCCTCCGCCTTCCCCTCCATTAGCTTTCCCCCGCAAGTCCCCAGGCAATCGGAGACAACGCGGTAAGTCATTGACTCCACATGCCTTGCACGCCTCGTTCGGAATCTGCAGACAAGGAGTTCCGGTGCGCCTGCCCGTGCTGCTCTTCAGCACCCTGTTCCTGGCCGGATGCGGCGGCAACAAGCCGGCCGACACCACGCCGCAGCGGCTCCCGTCGGTGCCCGCGCTGTCGCTCAACACGACGGTGCTTTCGGGTGAGAAGATCGCCGTGCTCCCGCTGACGCTGGTGGTGCGGGACGTGGCAATGGAAGCGGATTCGCTGCTGCGCAACGAGGCGGCCGCGGCGGCGTGGGCGGATTCCATCATCGGTGCGGCGCTGACCGAGCGGGGGCGGGAGGTGGATTGGGTGCTGCCGGCCGAGCTGCGGCGGGTTTCCCGGCGGGCGCCGAGCCTGCACATCGACCCGGATCGAATGGGGCAGTCGATCATGGGCAATCCCAAACTGGAGTCCATGCCGGAACCGCTGCGGGCTCACGCGCGGAGCCTCATGGCGCTGGTAGGCGGCCGCTACGTCTTCGTCCCGGCCGCGGTGGCCTTCGTCCGGATGCCGGACGGGACCGTCCGGGCGGAACTCTCCGCCGTCCTGGGAGACACGCGGAACGGCAAGGTGGACTGGCGGACCCTGGTGATGGCGAACCGGGCCACACCCGCCGAGGCCCTCTCGGCCGCGCTGGAGATCCTGGTGCCGCCGCTCACCATTCGCTGACGCTTACGTAACGCCTTCAACGATTGCCATGCCCTACGATGTCACGCTGATCCCGGGGGACGGGATCGGCCCGGAGATTACCGCCGAAACGGTCAAGGTCCTGGAGCGCACCGGACTCGGGTTCACCTGGGACCGGCAGACCGCCGGCATGGCGGCCGTGGAGGCGACCGGCACCCCGCTCCCCGATGCCACCCTGGCGTCGATCCGCCGGACCCGGCTCGCGCTCAAAGGCCCGCTCACGACGCCGGTGGGCACCGGCTTCCGGTCGGTCAATGTCGCGCTCCGGAAGGAGTTCGAACTCTTCGCCAACCTCCGGCCCGCCCGTACGATCGTGCCCGGCGGACGGTTCGACAACATCGACATCGTGCTGGTGCGGGAGAACCTCGAAGGGCTCTACAGCGGCATCGAGCATTTCGTGCAGGTCGGGGACGACCCGCGGGCAGTCGGCGAGTCGCTGGCCATCGTCACCCGGAAGGGCTGCGAGCGGATCCTGCGCTATGCCTTCGAGTACGCCATCGCCCGGGGGCGCCGGAAGGTCACCGTGGTCCACAAGGCGAACATCCTGAAGATGGTGAGCGGCCTGTTCCTCGAAGTGGGACGCCAGCTGCAGCAGGAGTACGCCGGCCGGGTGGAGTCCAACGACATGATCGTGGACAACGCGGCCATGCAGCTGGTCATGCGGCCGGAGCAGTTCGACGTCATGGTTACCACCAACATGTTCGGCGATATCCTGAGCGACGAGGTCTCCGGACTGGTGGGAGGCCTGGGGCTCGCCCCCGGGGCCAACATCGGCACCCACGCGGCGATCTTCGAAGCGGTGCACGGCAGCGCACCGGATATCGCCGGCAAGGGCGTCGCCAACCCGTCGGCTCAGATGCTGGCCGCCGCCCTGATGCTGGATCATCTGGGCCACCTGGATCAGGGGAACCGGCTGCGGGAGGCGATCACCGAGGCCATCGTGAAGGACAACGTCCGGACCCCCGACCTGGGGGGGCGGGCCTCCACCACCGAATTCGGCGATGCCGTCGCTGCCCGGCTTACCTGAAGCGCCCTGCGCCCGCTGCGGCCGGCACGCCCGGATTGCGTGGGGCGAGTTGTGCCCCCTGTGCCAGAACGAACGGATGGGACGGGCCGTCAAGGTGTCCCGGGTGGTGGGCATCGTGTTGTCGCTGGCGCTGGGTGCGTGGGTCACGCTGCGGCTGCCGGCCGAGCACCGCTACTTCGCCGCCATTGCGGTGATCGCGATCTACGTGATCACCCGGCGGATCGCGACGATGCTGGCGATGGAGTTTCTGCCGAAGGAATGGGAGAAGAAGAGTGAGAAGTGAGAAGTAAGAAGTAAGAAGTGAGAAGCAGGAAGCCAGAAGGAAGAAGCAGGAGGGAGGAGCGATGGACCAGATCCGGGAGGTACGGCGGTCCCTGCGGAGCGGCGTGTGCAATTCCTCGGCCTTCCGGGCATCTCCCGGATCCCTGACTGCGCTCGGAGGTGATACCATGAGGAACCGGACTCGTGCGGCCGCACTGGCAATCGGGCTCGCCGCGCTGGCCGCGCCGCTGGCGGCTCAGACGAGCATTACCATCTACAACGACGGGCGGATCCTGGTCCGCCGGACGGTCCCTGCCGAAGTCGACCGGGGGATTTCAGCCGTCAGGCTGCCGCTCGGCGCGCTGGATCTGTCGACCCTCTTCGCGCTGGACTCGAGTGTGGCGATCGTGTCCGCCCGCTACGACGGCGCCACCGACTACCCCAGCGTGCTCCGCCGGGCGGTGGGGCGGACGCTCAAGTTCCGCTACGGCAACGACACGGTGACCGCCACCGTGGCCGGGGTGGATCCGGAACGATACCGGCTGCCGGACGGGTCGATCATCTTCGACGCCCCGGGACGGCCGATCTTCCCGGCGGACCTGGTGGTGATCGATCCGGTAACGGAGTTGACCCTTCGGAGCCGGCGGGCCGGACGTTCGCTGGATCTGGGCTACTTCAGCGCGGGTGCCTCCTGGCAGGCGAGTTACCAGGTGATCCTGGGCCGGGGTGGCCGGGCCGGTATCACCGGGTCCGCCGTCATCAGTTCCAATGCCTTCAAGGCCGACAGCGCCGAGGTCCAGCTGCTGGCCGGGAGCGTCAACCGGGCGCCATCAGTTCGAGATCAGGGCGCGGCGAAGCGCATGCTGGCAGGGAACATTGTCGCCTCCGAGGCCGTGGCCGTCGGTGAACAACGGGTCGGTGAGTTCCATCTCTACAGCCTGTCGGGAAGACAGACGATCCGTCCCGGCATCGACGCATCCGTGGCCCTCTTCGATCCGGCATCCTCGACCTACGACCGCCGCTACGTAGTGCATGGGAGCGTACCGTACTACGGCGTGCTCCAGCAGTATGGCGACGAACAGGATGTGCCGGTCGAGGTCTGGTACAGCGTGAAGCGGCCCCGCAAGACGGACTTCGGAGACCGGCCCCTGCCCGGGGGCGTCGTGCGGCTCTTCCAGCCGGACAGCGCCGGGCGGCTTCAACTCATCGGAGAAAGCGGCTTGAGTCACACGCCGGCGGGCCAGGATCTGGAACTCGCGGCCGGCACCGCGTTCGATCTCACCGCCAAACGGGTGCAGGCGACCTACAGCGTCCGTCGGGACTCGAGCCGGACCACCGCCTTTGCCGATTACCGGGTGACCCTGACCAATGCCACCGACAGTACGGTGACCGTGGAGGTGCAGGAGGAGCGGGGCGGCGACTGGGCCGTGATCCAGAGTTCGCTGCCCGCCGAGAAGGTCTCCTCGACCGTCACACGCTTCCGGGTGCGGGTTCCGGCCGACGGGGAAGCGACGCTGACCTACCGGGTCAGGGTTCGATGGTAAGCCGGGGGACCGGGACCAGAGCGTGAGAACGGGGGGATGTGAGAACAAATGGGCGTGGGGATGTGTGCGGGGCCCCGTTATCTTCCTTCACTCAGTCCTCAGTCCTCAGTCCTCTATCCCCTTTGGCGCTTGCCCCCCGAAGATCTTCTCCGCCATCGTCTGTCCGCGCTTGGCCTCACCGGGGTCGAGCGGGTGGTCACGCACACGAACCGGACCGTGATGCTGTCCCTCAATGAGGGTGTGCTCCGGATTCACCGGGGCTACACCCTGGCCCCGGATCGGGTGCTCAAGGCCATTGTGCGCTTCCTGAAGCCCCGGACCCGGCGGGCGACCCGGCGGGCCATGGAACAGGTGTTTCTCACCTTCCCGGTCGAGATGTACGCTCCGCCGGAGCGTCCCCGCCGGCCGGAACGGGTCCGGGTTGGAGACCGGGAAACCCTCGATCGGCTGTCCCGGCTCCACGAAACCCTGAACACGCAGTATTTTGACGGCCGGCTTCGGAAACTGCCGATCTGGTTGTCGGACCGGATGCGGACCCGGCTGGGCGAGCTGACGGTCGACCTCAAGTCCGGAAAGCCGGTCGAGATCACGCTCAGCCGCCGCCACCTCCGCTCCCACGGCTGGGCCGAGGTCGCCCGGACGCTGCTGCACGAGATGATCCACCAGTGGCAGGCCGAATCCGGGATGCCGGTGGATCACGGACGGGAGTTCCGGCGCAAGGCCAAGGAGGTCGGCGTGGAGCCCCGGGCGCGCCGGGAGGTGGTGCGGGTCAGAAGTGAGAAGTGAGAAGGTGAGAAGTGAAAAGGTGAGAAGTGGAAGGTGAGAAAGTCGGGAGCAGGAAGGGAGCAGGGCGGGGCAATTAACCTCTCAACGGGTGGATTTTATGGCCGAGAAATTCGACGGCGTTGATTTCTATGCGATGGATACGCTCCTCTCCGAAGAGGAGCGGGCGGTGCGGGACACCGTACGGACCTGGGTGGACGAAAACCTGATGCCGGTCATCGGGGAGTGCTACATCGAAGGGCGCTTCCCCCGGGAGCTGATCCCCGGCATGGCCGAGCTGGGGCTCTTCGGGGCCAACCTGCCGGAACAGTACGGCTGCGCCGGGCTCAACAACGTGGCCTACGGGCTCATCATGCAGGAACTGGAGCGGGGAGACAGCGGCATCCGTTCCTTCGCCTCGGTGCAGGGCGCGCTGGTCATGTACCCGATCCACGCCTTCGGTTCCGAGGAGCAGAAGAAACACTGGCTCCCCAGGCTCGCGAGCGGCGACGAGATCGGCTGCTTCGGCCTCACCGAGCCGGACTACGGATCCAACCCCGGCGGGATGATCACGACGGCCCGGGAGACCAAAGACGGCTGGGTACTGAACGGCGCCAAGATGTGGATCACCAACGGCTCCCAGGCGACCGTCGCCGTGGTCTGGGCCAAGACCGGGGACCTCAAGGATTCCAGGAGCGTCCGCGGGTTCATCGTTCCCACCGATATGAAGGGATTCAGCGCCCGGGACCAGAAGGGGAAGCTGTCGCTCCGGGCGTCGGACACGAGTGAACTGGTGCTGGAAGACGTCCACCTGCCGAAGGACGCCATCCTGCCCAATTCGAAGGGAATGAAGAGCCCGCTCATGTGCCTGACCCAGGCGCGGTACGGCATTGCCTGGGGTGCGGTGGGCGCCGCGATGGCCTGCTACGACGAGGCCCTGCGGTACGCGAAGAACCGGATCATGTTCGACCGGCCCATCGGGGCCACCCAGCTCCAGCAGGTGCGGCTGGCCGACATGCTGACCGAAATCACCAAGGGCCAGCTCCTGGTGCTGCAGCTCGGCCGGCTCAAGGACGCGGGAACCATGACCCCGCAGCAGGTCTCGCTGGCCAAGCGGAACAACGTCAACATGGCGACCGAATGCGCCCGGGAGGCCCGCCGGCTGCTGGGCGCGAACGGGATCCTGGTGGAATACCACTCCATGCGCCATATGGCCAACCTGGAGTCGGTCTACACCTACGAGGGGACCCACGACATGCATTCGCTGATCCTGGGCGAAGTCGTAACCGGTCTGTCGGCGTTCTAGGGGGTCGGGCAGCAGTCCGCGGCACGACGCGGAAGACCGCGGAAGGCGAGCCCGACGTCGACTCTGCACTCCCGGCCACTTGCGGTGAACGGAGCCATCCGTGGGGCCTTGCAAAGGTCGCGGCCGGAGGCAAAGCCGGATACATTCCTGACCCTGACTTTCTGAAGGAGCTGTCGCGGTGAAGATCGCTGTGTGTCTCAAGCGCGTCCCCGACACGACCGCCAAGATCGTGATCGGCGCGGACGGCAAGTCCATCGATGAATCAGGGATAAAGTTCGTCCCCAATCCCTACGACGAATACGCGCTGGAAGAAGCCCTGAAGCTCAAGGAAGCGGCCGGGAGCGGCGAGACCGTGGCCGTCGCGCTGGGCGCCGACTCCTCCCAGGAGACGCTCCGGACCGCGCTGGCCATGGGGTTCGACCAGGCGGTGCTGCTCAAGGCCGAGGGATCGCCGGACGGCATGGCGGTGGCCCGGGCGCTGGCCGCCGAGCTCAAGCCCGGTGGCTTCGATCTGATCCTCTTCGGACGGATGGCGGTGGACGACTACAATCACCAGGTCGGCGTCATGGTGGCCGAGCTGCTGGAGCTGCCCTGTATCACGACGGTCGCCCATCTCACCATCGCCGACGGCAAGGTGGAAGCCGAGCGGGAGATCGAAGGCGGCGTCGAGGTCGTGACCTGCAGCCTGCCCGCCGTCCTCACCTGCGACAAGGGGCTCAACAACCCGCGGTTGCCCTCCCTCAAGGGAATCATGGCGGCGAAGAAGAAACCGCTCGAGGTCAAACCCACGACCCTGGAAGCGGGCTCGCTCGAACTGCTCTCGCTGAGCCCGCCGCCGGAACGCCCGGCGGGCCGGATCGTCGGCGAGGGGGCCGAGGCCGTGGCCGAACTGGTCAACCTGCTCCACAACGAAGCGAAGGTGCTGTAATCATGACTGCCATCCTCGCGGTAACCGAACAGCGGGCGGGCAGCCTGCGTAAAGTCTCCCAGGAAGTCGTGACCGTGGCCCGGACGCTGGCCGATGCCATGGGCGGCACGGTGGATGCCGTGGTCTTCGGCGCGGGCGATGTTTCCGGCGCGGCGGACCTCGGCGGGTTCGGCGCGGACCGGGTCCTGAATGTCACGCATGGGGACTTCGGCCTCTATAACCCGGATGGGTACGCCACGACCATCGCCGGCCTGGCCGGGACCTACGCCGCCATCGTCTTCGCCGCCACGGCCACCGGGAAGGACCTGGCGCCGCGGGTGGCCGCCAGACTCGGCACCGGCTGTGCCACCGACGTGACCGGCGTGAAGGTGGATGGCGGGAAGATCGTCGTGACCCGGCCGATCTACGCGGGCAAGGCACTGCAGAACCTGCGGCTGACCGGAACACCGGCGGTGCTCTCGGTCCGTCCGAACACGTTCAGCCCGGCGAAGAACCAGAAGCCCGGTGCGGCCGAGGCGGTCACGGTGCCGGAGTTCACCGCGCGGGTCACGGTGAAGGAAGTCAAGGCATCCGCGGCGGCGGCCCTCGATGTCGCCGAAGCGCCGATCGTCGTCTCCGGCGGGCGCGGCCTCAAGGAACCTTCCAATTTCAAGCTGCTGGAGGATCTGGCGGCTGCACTGGGCACGGCCGCGGTCGGCGCGAGCCGGGCCGTGGTGGACGCGGGCTGGCGGGATCACGGCGCGCAGGTGGGCCAGACCGGCAAGACCGTGAGCCCGAATCTCTACGTGGCGGTCGGGATCTCCGGGGCCATCCAGCACCTGGCCGGGATGCGGACCGCCAAGACGATCGTCGCCATCAACAAGGACAAGGACGCGCCGATCTTCAAGGTCGCCGATTACGGGGTGGTCGGGGATCTCTTCGAGATCGTGCCCCGGCTGACCGAGGAGATCAAGAAGGTCCGCGGGGAGCAGTAGCATTCCGCCGGCCACGCAGACCCGGAGCCACGGAGAACTCGATCGAGTTCTTCGTGGCTTTGCCGATCCGGGGGGTCCGACCGTCTACCACCGCGTCTCACACGCCGCCGTGGCTCAGCGACTCCATGGCAGAGGCACTTCCGGGTGAACCACTTGAGCGCACGCTCCCTGATCCCCGCCGATATCCAGGCCGACGCCCGGCGCCTGGCGGCCATCGCCCTCGCGGAAGACGGTCTCCGGGATCTGACGACCGAGTCGGTCCTGCCCGATGCCCTCGCGGCGGTCGGCCGCATCGAGTATCGGTCGGCCGGGGTCCTGGCGGGCACGGTATACGCCGCGGCAGTCGCGGACGCCGCCGGGTGCCGGCTCCGCTGGCAGCATGGCGAGGGAGACGTCGTAGCCGCGCATGCGGTGGTGGGGCTGCTCCAGGGTGACATGCGGAACATTCTCCGCGCCGAGCGCCCGTTGCTGAATCTGCTGCAACGCGCGGGCGGGATCGCCGCGCTCACCCGCCGTTACGTCGATGCGGTGGACGGTACCGGTTGCCGTATTCTGCATACCAGGAAGACGGCTCCCGGCCTCCGGCTGCTCGACGTCTCGGCCGTGCTGGCCGGCGGCGGCATGCGGCATCGGGTGGATCTCTCCCACGAGGTCATGGTGAAGGACAACCACTGGCAGATGCTCGCCGCTCAGGGACGGACGCTGGGCCAGGCGGTCGAACGGGCCCGGCAGCTCGGTGCGACGGCCGTCCAGGTCGAGGTCGAAAGCGAATCACAGGTCGAGGAAGCCTGCCGTGCCGGCGCGGACCGGCTGCTGGTGGACAACCAGCGCCCGGAAACGCTGGCCCGATGGTCGGAACTGGCGCGGAAGCTCCACCGGGGGATCGAGATCGAAGCGACCGGCGGGATTACTCTGGAGAATGTCCGGGACTATGCGATCGCCGGGGCCGACTATGCCTCGATCGGCGCCCTGACCCACAGCGTTACGGCGGCGGATGTAGCGGTGGAGGTGGACCGCGATGAACGGTGAACGAGCATCCTGCGCTGAGCGGTAACCGGTGAAGGGGCAGGCGGGTTGAGGTACCTGGTGCGGTGGCGAGCCTCCCGCCCGCCCGCCGCCTACTTCCACCCGAACGGCACGATCCGCGGGACGCGTGTCATGTAGGCGGCATACTCCGGCTGCTTCTTCACCAGCCAGCGTTCCTCCGCCCGGGCCTTGCCTTCGAAGTATCCCAGGCTCACCGCGAGGACCAGCATCCCGGCAGGCAGGCTGCCCCAGGCCATGGTGTAACCGGTGAGCAGAAGAACGACGCCCGTGTAGATCGGGTGCCGGACGAAGGCGTA
>JBFXBG010000139.1:0-10644 GCA_050183505.1 Gemmatimonadales bacterium
CAAGGTGAAAGGGCTCTGGCCCAGCGCCCTCGCCCTGCCCATCATTCCCCTCGCGACCAGCGACACCAGGGCCTTCCTCGGCGGCTCCCGCGCCCGCCGGATCCGCACGGCCGTCCTGGCAACGGCGATCGTCGCCCTGGTCCTGGGCGCGTATGTGACATGGGAACTGGCGAGCGGACACCAGGTGACGATGCAGTAACCACCCTGCACTCTGCACTCTGCACTCTGCACTCTGCACCCTGCACTCTGCACTCTGCACTCTGCACTACCTTCAACTCTGCAACACGCTCATCCAGGTACTGATCGACCATCGGACCCGGTCGCGGAACACCCGCCAGCCCTGGCGGAAGCGGCGGGCGGAGGCCTCCAGCGCCACCGGATCCAGCCGGTATCCGCGCTTGACCAGCCGGCTGGCGAGCCATTCCTCGAATTCCGCTGCCATCCGCTCCCGGACCTCCGGTCGGTCCTCGGCCAGGTTGCTCCGCTCATCCGGATCCGCCTCAAGGTCGTAGAGTTCCACCAGCGGATTGCCGTAGAGGTCCGGGCTGCGTGAGAGGATGAGCTTCCAGCCGTCCCGCCGCACGGCCCACTTGTATTGCAGGGTGCATTCGCAGGCTACCACCTGCTTCCATCCCGCAATGGACCGGCCGGCCAGCGCCCCGGCCAGCGACCGGCCCTCCACCGTGGCGGGCACGTCCAGCCCGGCCAGTTCGAGAATCGTGGGGCAGACATCGGTCATCTGGGTTACCGCATCGATCCGGGCCGGCCCGGTCGCCGCGGGCGAGGCAATGATCAGCGGTGGCCGGAGGGTGCATTCGTACAGTCCGTGATGATCGAAGTAGATGCCGTGCTCCCCCAGCGATTCGCCGTGGTCCCCCAGGATGATCAATGTGGTATCGTCCGCGCGGCCCAGAGCCCGCAGGCCATCGACCAGTTCGGCGAGGCCGTCGTCGGCGGCCCGGATCTCGGCGTCGTACTGGGAGCGGCACCATTCGAGATCATGACTGTGCGGCCCGGCGTGGGTCGGCCACTGCCCCGGCCGGCACTGGGTCAGCAACAGGTGGCGGAGCGGCCCGGTGTAGAGCTGCCGGAGGCTGCGCGGCGGCGGCGGGGGTGGATCACCGGCGTAGAACATCCCCCGGTAGGGCGCCGGCGGGTTGTACGGTGTGTGGGTATCCCCGTAGCGCAGGTAGAGAAAGAACGGCCGACTTCCCTGACGGGCCAGCCATCGAAGGGCCACCCGGTTGAACTGGAAGCTGGACAGGTACTCGTCTCCCCGCAGGCGCGGGTTCATGTACTCCTCGAACCCGCGGGCGAACCACGGCTTGCGGACGATCAGGTTGTCCACGGCGGCGGTGGCATAGCCATGCCGGGCGAGAATCTCGGGAAGCCAGGGCGCGCGTCGCTGCAGGTCGCCGCCGCCCTTGCGGAGCAGGACGCGGTGCGTCAGGGGGAACTGCCCGGACAGCAGGCTGGTGCAGGCCGGCAGGGTCGGGAGGGCGACCGTGAAGAAGTTGGGAAACCACTTGCCGCCGCGCCCCAACTCGTCGATCACCGGGCTCGTCAGCCGGGGATAGCCATACAGGGACAGGTGATCGGCCCGCAGGCTGTCGATCACCAGCACGATGAAATTCACCGCATGCATCTCCTCAGGGGGCGGAGCAGCAAGGCGATGGACCGGACGACGCCGGCCTCAGGACACGGTGCTTGTGGATTGCCGCGATAACCTACGGCGTCGATCGGAGATCGGCAAGCCGGGATTCACCGCCGCAGCGTGATCGCGCGGCCGGCCGGCACCCGGCACGGGGGGCCGGGGGTGTAGGTGAGGGAGACTGCTCCGGTCCGTACGTCGACCCGGGTCAGGCTCACGGTCCCCACCTCGGGGCGCTGTACGCACAGGCCCACGCCGTCGGGGGTCGGTGGGGCACGGTAGAGGGCTTCGAGCCGCTCGCCGGTGAGGTGGCCCGCGGCCGATTCGCGTTCGAAGAGTTCCTTCCGGCGCCGTTCGATCCCGGCTCCGGGCCCGGCGCTGGTCACCAGGAGAACCGGCCCCAGCGGCGCCACGAGCCGCAGTTGCGTACGATCCCAGCGGAGGAGCCGCGGGATTCCGGCTTCATCCACCGCCGCCAGCGTGAACGGCTCGAACCAGCTCAGGTCCACGCGGCCCACCCGCTCCTCCGCCTCCGCCACGCTCCGCGAGTCCAGCAGGTCACGCACCAGGAGTCCGCGGCTCAGCTTGCGGTCCGGCGGCAGCGGCGGGAGGCGCAGAAACAGATTCGCGATGCCGATGGTCACTCCCCGCGTGTTCACCCCGACCCAGGTGCCGCCCGCGTCGGTGTCCCTGGGAGCGATCCAGGACACGCCTTCCCCGCTCGATCCAAATTCCGGCGGCAGCCCGGGGCCCCTGGAGCGGCGCTCGTCCCGGCTATGCCAGAGGGTGTAGCCTCCAGGGCCGTGGAGCCAGCTCACGGTGCACACGACCGTCGCCTCCTGATGCCGGGGGCCGGATCGGGTCGGGTCCGCGCCGCCCCCTTGCGGCCCACGGTCCCGGGAATACACTCGACGGAATGCACGCCGGCGTCAGCCACCGATAACATTGTCAGCGGGGGTATTCTCATGCGCACCTGCTCTCGTACGGGCGTCCGTGGCCTCATGGCCGCCTGCCTGCTTCTGACTCTTGCCTGCGGAGGCGGAGACTCCAGCGGACCCAACACCAGCCTCACCGGCCATTGGCACGGCGGAACATCGGTCGGGGGCAGCAACTTCCTGATCGATGCCGATTTGACGGAGGGGGCGACGGTCACCGGATCCGGGACGGTATCGACCACCGCCGCGTTCAACTGCCCGGCAACGATCAATGGCAGTCACACCGGTTCCCAGGTCAACCTGTCCTTCGGGTGCACCGGATACCAGCCCGTGGCCTTCACCGGGTCACTCAATCCGGCCGGGACCACCATGCATGGGAACATCGCGGGATCGGGCTTCCCGGTCACTGCCATGGACCTGGTGCGGCAGTAGCCGCCGGTCAGGCGGAACCCCTGATCCTGCCCGGAATGGGCGCGACCCGTGAGCCGGCTCCGGGGTCTCAGGCCGGCGCGGGCCGGCTGACGGTTTCCCGCTGACCGGCAAAGTGCAGGAAGCGCTCGGTAATACGCCCGACCGTCCGGTGGGACCACCGGGCCGAGACCGCGTGATGGGCCGCCTGCGCAATCAGCACGATCGAGGAACGCGGCCCCGGCCAGGGGACTCGTCCGATGGCGTGGGCGCAGGAGCGGTAGTAGCGGTCGGTGAAGAGGAGCATGAGGACGCCGGACCCCCGGGCCAGGCTGATGGCCTGGAAGGGCATCGCATGCATCATGCGCTCATACGCCGGAGCCAGGCTCAACGCCCGGATCAGCAGTTCCTCCCGGACCCCGCGGATACGCTCCCTGAGGGCGGCGTCGTCGAGATCGGATCGGCCGAGATCCCCCATGAGGGCCGGATGGTAGGCGACGCCCCGGCGGAGGTCCTTCTCGATGTCCCGGGTGATGTTCGCGAGCTGAACCATCTCGCCCGCCTGCATGCAGTCCTCGCGCAGCTGCTCGGATACGGCCGGGTCCCCGGTCTGCCGCTCGTGAAGCATGCGCACCGCGAACAGAAACGGCTGACCGATCACATTCCGGCAGTAGCGGCTCAGTTGCTCGCCGTCGAGCAGGGCGCCCCCCTGGCCGCGGAAGAGGCGGGAGGAGGCGATCATGCCCGACCCCATCGATTCGACGAGTTCCACGATGCTGCGCTGGGCGGACGGGGACAGGGTCCGGAAGACCTCGTCCACCAGACGGCAGCGGTTCACCAGCACCACGTGCGTCTCGTCCCTGGCATCCCGGGCCGCGGACGCATCCAGCGGCGGGGCCGGCGCCAGAGGAGCATTCTCCGGCACCCGGAATCGACGGATGAATGCCGCCAGGGCGGCTTCCCGCTCCAGCGGAGAAGGTATCAGGTCCTCATAGGTATCGAGGATCCGGCAATACAGATAGGCGACCGCGGCGACCCGGGCCGATTCGGCGGGCAGGAAAGTGATACAGGCCGTGAAGGTCCGGGCCGCGTGCGGCAGAATCCGCCACACGAAAGCCTCCGCGTCACGGATCTGCTCCAGGCGGCGCACATCCGGACGAGTGCGGCTCTGGAACAGATCCCGGGCGAGAAGCCAGGGCCGGCGGATGAAGAAGGGAATCGTCGGGCTCACAAGGGAAGGGAATATAGCAGGATCCCGCCTGTGGGCGGTTGAAATCGAGACGCGGAGCACGCCGGCTGTTCTCAGCGTACCCCGCGTCCCGCCGGGCCACACGGCCCTCGCCGGCCCGGCCGGGAGACCCGCTGGATCATCCCGGGACGGATTCTCCCGTCACCGACGATCTCATGGCACCGGCGCCTCCGGCCGGTGCTTGAGAATGAACAGCCCCTCCTGCATGGAGGTGACGACGATCGTGCCGCTCGGGAAGAACGGGTAGTTGCTCCAGGAGCCCGCGAACCCGGGCATGTCCTCACCGAAGGGGACGGTGTCGAAGTAGCCCACTTCCCGCGGGTTGGCCGGGTCCGCGATGTCGAGCACCCGCAGGCCGCTGACGTAGTTCGACTCGAACACGTAGTGGCCCCGGACATACAGGTTGTGATCCGACGACGCAGTCGTACCGAGGAACTCGGTCAGGACCACCGGATCCTCCAGGTCCTTCACGTCGAAGACGATGGTCCGGGTGCGCGGCACCAGCCCCTCGACCTCATCCCCCTCGTCGTCCACGAAGAAGTACCGCTGGTCTTCGGACAGCCACCCCTGGTGCACGTAGGCCGACTTGGGGTAGGTCCCCTTGCCGATCGGCTTGGGATTCGCCTTGTCGGTCAAATCGGCGATCCCCACCGCGGTCTCGGAAGAATTGAAGCAGATTTCCCGGCCCGTGTACCGCTCGTCCGGCCCGTGATAGACCACACACTGCGCGTCGTGGGTATACCCGGTGCGGCTGTTGCCGGTCGTGACGTCGGCGTAACAGCCGGCGAAGGTCGGCCGCATGGGATCACGGATGTCCACCATGTGCAGCGCCCCGCCACAGGTCTCGCCGCCCATGCTGGCGCCGACGATGTAGGCGAACCCGGACTGGTCGTCGATGACGATGTTGTGGGCGCTGTGAATGTTGTGGTAGACCGTATCGGCGGTGAAGTGGGTCGGCATGCGATCCACATGCCGCAGCCGGGTCAGGTCGAAGACCTGCATCCCGTGAGGCCCGGCACCGTCCGACACGATGAACGCGTAGTTCTTGTAGGTCTTGATGTCGCGCCAGAGATTGGCCTGCGCGCCGGGGGTCAGCGGCAGGTCGCCGATGTAGACCGGCGTAGCCGGCTGCGTCACGTCCACGAACGCCGTCCCGTTCATCCGTCCCACCAAGGCGTATTCCCGCTTGGTATCCGGATCGGTCCAGCCCCAGATGTCGTTCATCATGATTCCCCGGGGCGCGCCGAGGGCGCGGTTCGGAAGAAACGCCAGCAGGTCCACGTTGCTGCAGGTGAACTGCTCGATCTTGCCGTTCTGACACTTCCGTTCGCCGCCGATAATCGACGCCATGCCCGGCTCGCTGTCGACCACCCGGTCCCCGGCGGTCCATTCCCCGCCGGCGCGGGTGTACACGAACGCAACACCGGAGAAGAATTCGGAGAATGGCGCCCCGGCGACCGCCACATCACCCGAGACACTGAGCGCGCTCCCCAGCAGCCCGGCCAGCCCTGTGGTCTCGGCGGTGAGCGCCTGGGCCTGGGCCCACTTGCCGTCGGCACCGCGCCGGAACACCAGGATGCTCCCGGATCCCTGCCGGTCCACCGGCGCCCCGACCAGTACGTCCGGGCCGGCCACCTGGATGGTCGTTCCGGCCAGTTTTCCACCCTTGGCTTCGGCCGGCGTCAGCCGGGCCGCTTCCCGCCAGGCGCCTCCGGTGCGTGTGAACCGCAGCACCGCGCCGACGCCCTGCCCGCTGGCCGGCGCCCCGGCCCACGCGGCACCGTCGGCCAGAGCGATCGAGGCGCCCAGCGAGCGGACCGTCGTATCCGCCGACTGCAGCATTCCCGCGTCTCGGAGACCGGGACCATCCGCGAACCACGCATAGACCCGGCCGGGTTTGGGAGTCGGCGGCGGCCCGAAGGGTCCGCCGCTCGAGCCCGGGCCCGGGGCCCCGACGAGTACATACCGGCTATCGACAGCCAGCGAACGGCCGAAACCCGCCCCTGAATCGCGGCTGGCGGGTGCCAGCGTCTGCGTCAGGGTCCAGCCCTCACCCGACTGCCGCCAGGCATAGGCTACACCCCGGCCCGACTCCGCGCCGGGGGCCCCGACGACGATCCAGTTCCCGTTGACAGCCACCGCGCTTCCCAGGCCGTCTCCCTCGGCGCCGGCCGCCGCATCGAGCCGGGCCACCTGCTCCCAGCCGTCGCCCCGCTTCCGGAAAACGTAGGCGGCGCCCCGACCCTTTCCGGCCCCCGGCGCTCCCACCACGAGGCGGTCGCCGTCCACGGCGATGGCGGCCCCGAAGCCGTCGCCGACCTCGGCTCCCGACGCCGTCAGCGTCGTGGCCTGGGTCCAGCCGGCAAGTCCGCGGCGGAAGAGCACCACCGCGCCCGAAGCCGAGGCCGGCATCGGGAATCCGGTAATGATGGAGGGCCGGCCGGCGAACAGGACATCACCCTGAACAACCAGGGCGGATCCGAACGCGATCATCCCGGGTGGTACCCGGGGGTCGGCATTGGTCTGGGCTGCGAGTACGGCGGGGATAAGCCCGGCCAGACAGGCGGCAACACGGAGTGCTCGGCTCATGGTCATGCCCCACGAAATCGGGATAGAGTGAGTTGGAATGCCGCGAATCTAGACGCCTGCGGCCCTGACGCCAGCCCCGGGCTTCTCCCGTTCCGGTCCAGGCGGCCTTCCGATATGCATGCCGTCCGGATTTATCAGCTCGTAACGCCGGAGCCCGGTGGTTCACGGTCGGTTCATTATGAAGGCATACCTTTTCCCCGGATAAGATCTGGGGAAGTCCCCCGCCCTGACAATCCGGTGGGCCTCAATATGATCACCTGTACTGCACTGCTGACGGCGCTGTTTCAGCTCCCGCTCCTGCCCCCGCAAGTCCCGGTCGATTCGGGGCCCGGGACGCAAGCGTCCCGGCCCGCGCCGGTGGCGTCGATCGTTCAGGCCGGAGCGGCGGCGCTGGCGCGTTTTGAACCAGCTCCGGGCCGGGACCCACGACTCTGGATCAGGCAGGACACCACGCGCCCGCGGGCGATCGAATACAGCGACGGCTACTATACCCGCCTCAAGATCCACAAGATTGCGAGCTATGCGACGCTGCCGCTGTTCATCGCCCAGTATGCCGCCGGCGAGGAACTCTACCGGAACGGCAACAATGCATCGAGCTTCGCCCGGGACATTCACGGCCCGCTCGCCGGGGCCATAGCCGGGCTCTTTGTCGTGAACACGACCACCGGCGTGTGGAATCTCTGGGAGGGACGCAAGGATCCTAACGGCCGGACGAGGCGGATGATCCACGGGCTTTCCCAGCTTGCGGCCGGGGTGGGGTTTCTGGCCGTCGGCGCGACCGCGCCGGAGAACGAGGACGGCGGAGTGTCCGACGGGAACCGCGGCCTGCACAAGGGCCTGGCCATCGGGTCGATGTCGGTTTCCCTGGCGTCCTATCTCATGATGCTCATCTGGAAGGACTGAGTATGGTTCCGCTTCATGGCGTGGTCGATGCCTGGGCCAGGCTCTACCAGAACAGCACGACGGCCCAGGTCGCGGTGCAGTTCTCCCACATCGGCGGGCTGGTAGTCGGCGGGGGGCTGGCCGTCGCCAGCGACCGGGCGACGTTGCGCCTCCCGGCGGGAGACGTGGAGCGCCGCGAACGCCATGTGATGGACCTGCATGAGGTCCACGGCGCCGTGATCCTGGCGCTTGGCGTGGTTGTCGTGAGCGGCATCCTGTTCTTCCTCGCGGACCTGGACACGTACCTGGTTTCCCCCGCCTTCTGGATCAAGATGGCCCTGGTCGGGCTCCTGCTCATGAACGGGGGCCTGCTGGCCTGGGCGGAGCGCGGCGTGCGGCAGGACCCGGCTTCGGACCTGCACTGGCAACACCTCCGGAGGCGGGCTGGAACCAGCCTCGTCCTCTGGCTCGTCATTGCGCTCGCCGGAACCATCCTGGTCAACGCGGCCTGATCAACCGGATTCTCCGATGACCGATTCGACCTCCGACCCCGAGCCGACCGCCTGCGAGCAGTGCATCCTGGGGCGCCGGGCGTTCCTCCGGCTCACCGGCGCCGCCCTGGCGGCGGCGCTCGCCGCCGACAGCATCCCGCTGGAAACGGCCGAGGCGATGGCGGCCGGGGCCCGGCCGGTGGTTGCGGGACGCCACGCACGCACCGGAGAGCTCCGATACCCGCTGCCCACGGCGGACGGGGTTCAGTTCGACAAGGAAAACCAGGTGATTCTGGTCCGGAACGCCGGGCACATCTACGCCTTCAACCTCTCATGTCCGCACCAGCATACCGCGCTCCGTTGGGTCGACGACGGCGGCGGCAGATTCCAGTGCCCGAAGCACAAATCCAGATACCAGCCCGACGGAACCTTCATCAGCGGCCGGGCTACCCGGAGCATGGATCGGATGCCGATCCGTCTCGACGGCGGGGACATCGTGGTGAATCCCGACGTGCTCTGGAGGGCCGACCGGAATCCGGAAGAATGGAAGGCCGCCCAGGTCACCCTCTGACCCAGGTCCCCGATCTGATTCCCCTTCGCCTACCGCCCCGGGCTGTCCACCGGGGCGGTCTCTTGTCCGCCCCCGTCCCGGGGCCGTATTCCGCCGGTGCTCCGGACCGGTCGGTTTCCGCGGTCAAGGACCTCGCCGGCCTTCCGGCCATCCGCCAGGGCACCCGACCTGGAAGCCGTTCTGGAGAGAATCCAGACGAGGGCGCGGGAGTTCGGCAGGGAATGTGAGCGGCTCGGCCGCACCGGCGGGTGATCAGCGCTGCCGGTGGATGGCCCACTCGTCGACCACGGCTTCCCCCCGCACGACGTGGTACCGGTCGAAACATGCCACCGTGAGACAGGAGTGATTGGGGACGATGCGCACCCGCTCCCCGTAGGGTAGCCGGTCGGTGAGAACGCCGTGTTCCTGACTGACCGATCCCACAACCACACCCGACCTCCCATCCACCTTCCCGTAATGCACCGGCTCCGCCGCGCCGGTATCCTTGGAAAGCGCCAGCGCCCCGGCGTCGATCACCGAATGCGACTGACCGGCCGGGGCCGACACCACACTGGCCAGCACCGACACGGCAACGTCCCCCGGCAGGCAGGAGCCCAGCGCGACCTGGGTCTCATCGAAGAACACGTAGTTCCCCGGCCGGGCCTCGGTGACGCCATCCAGGCTTTCGACGGCCGTCATCGCCGGAGTCGAGCCCACGCTGGCGTCGACGGTCATTCCCTCATCCGCCAGCCGGCGGCGCAGGTCCGCGACCGCGCGGCGCTCCTCCTCCGCAATGGCGGCCCGCCCGGCCCGGGTCCGGGCGTGGTAGGCGTGGCCCGAATGGGTGAGGAGCCCGTTGAAGCGGAGCCGGGAGGAACCGGCCAGCCGTCGCGCCAGCTGGAGCGTTCCGGGAGCGGCCGGATCCATGCCGGCCCGATGGTACCCGCAGTCGATCTTGAGCCAGACGTCGATCGCCACGCCGTCGCGCTCCAGCTGGTCCACGGCCGCTTCGCCGTCCACGGTGAGGCGCAGCCGGACCCGGTCGGCGATCTGACGTACTTCGGAGAGGCGGGACGGGATGAGCGGAAACGCCCAGGTGATGTCGTCAAACCCGTGGTCGGCGAACGTCCGGGCCTCCGCGAGCGTGGCCACCGTGATACCCCGGGCCCCGCGGGCGTGCTGCATCCGGCCGATCTCGACGCACTTGTGGGTCTTCTGGTGGGGACGGAGCGCGACCCCCAGCCGGTCGCAGCGCTGCTGCATCATCGCGATATTCGATTCGAGACGATCCAGATCGAGCAGCAGGGCCGGTGTCGGCAGGTCGTGGATCGAGGTCATCCCCGGAATACGGCAAACAGCCCGACCACCGCGATCACCACGCCGAGGGCCGTCTTGGCCGCCGTCGCCCAGGCCCGGCCCAGGACCGCGCCCCACCCCACCACCAGGGCTCCGTCACTCCGCCGGGTGGAGGAATACTCGGCCAGCATTGCGCCCAGGAAGGAACCCAGGAATGAACCGATGACACTCCCGACGACCGGGACGGGTACCCCGACCAGGGCCCCGAGGATTCCACCGAGCAGCGCGCCCCAGCCGGCGCGCTTCGAGCCGCCGTAGCGGCGGGTGTAGCGATAGCCGACCCAGCTCTCGATGACTTCCCCCAGTCCGGCCAGACCCAGCGCGATGCCCATCGTCCAGACCCCGACCGACTGGAAGCCGGTCAGCCAGCCATAGCCGATCAGTCCCAGCACCATGACCCAGAGCCCCGGCAGTCCCAGGGGGACCAGCACGAGGCCGATCAGAAACGTGGCCAGCAGGAGAAGAACGAGAAGAAGAGATCCCATCAAGGCGCCGCTCCATCTGCGGTCAGGGGCTCAGGCGGACCACAGATT
>JBFXBG010000140.1:0-8853 GCA_050183505.1 Gemmatimonadales bacterium
CACCTGGCCACGCCGAAGACCGTTCGGCGGGTGGAGGTCGATCCCCGGCAGGCCATGCCGGACGTCGATCGGGGTAATCACCAGAGCGGCGCCGGGGGCTGAGTTGAGGACTGAGGGACGAGGCCTGAGGACTGAGGGATGAGGACTGAGGACTGAGGACTGAGGACTGAGGGCTGAGGGTTGAGGACTGAGGACTGAGGGGAGGTTGGGACTCAGTCCTCAGTCCTTCCACCTCAGTCCTCTCACCTCAGTCCTCAGTCCTTCCACCTCAGTCCTCCCACCTCAGTCCTCAGTCCTCAGTCCTCCGTCCGGTTGTCTGGTCGCCTTCCGTACCATCAGCAGTTCCGAGATGTTGTCGTTGCTGAGCAGCCCGATGAGGGTCCCGCCTCCGTCGACCACCGGCAGGGCAGGGAGACCGCTGGCGCGGAGCGCGCTCACGGCTTCCTCGAAGCCCTGATCCGGCCGGAGCACCGGGACGCCCGGGTTCATCGCCTCTCCCACCGTGGCCTGGGACCCGCCCTGCGACAGGCCCCGGATCAGTCCTTCCCGCGAGAGAATCCCCTCCAGATGCCCCAGGTTGTCCACCACGGGGAATTCCCGCTGATCTCCGGCCAGGAGCAGCTGGACGGCGTGTTCCAGCCGGGCGTGGACCGGAATCACCTGGAACCGGGTCATCATCATGTCCAGCACCCGCAGGCCCTGTCCCGCGAAGCGGCTTTCCACCGCGGCCGCCTCGGCGCCGGCGCCGAGGAAGATGAAGAACGCGATCAGGGCGAGAATGAACGCGCCGTTGAAGATGGCGAAGATCCCCGCCGCGATGGCCAGCATCTGGCCCACACTGGCGGCGGTGCGCGTCGCCCGCTGCAGGCCCATCTTCATGGCCAGCAGGGCGCGCAGCACGCGGCCGCCGTCCATGGGGAAGGCGGGGATCAGATTGAAGAGCAGCAGCCAGGCGTTGATCACCGCCAGCAGCTGGAGCGGGGGCGAACGGGCGGGATCCAGGTTCGCCAGATCGATCCGCTGGCCCGCGAGGGCCAGGCCGGCGAAGAGGCCGACGGCGATGAGCAGCGTCACCGCGGGGCCCGCGAGCGCGATGAGCAGTTCCTGCTTCGGCTCCTCCGGCATCCGCTCCAGCCGGGCCAGCCCGCCGATCGGCAGCAGGATCACGTCCGGGGTCCGGACCCCGAACCGGCGGGCCATGGTGATGTGACCGAACTCGTGCAGTACCACGCAGAGGAACACGCCCAGCACCAGCACGACGGTGGCGATGGCGACCTCGCGGCCGCCCTGCTGGTAGGCACCGTAGGCGATCCAGGCCAGGTAGATCAGGAACGTGATGTGAAGCTTCACATCCGTGCCGGCAATTCGAATCAGGCGATACGACCAGCGCATGGAGCCGTCCGTGGGACAGGTAGCGCGAGGCGGACGTGTGGAACTTAATACCCCGCCGTTACCGCCGGACGGCCGGCCTCCAGCACCGCGTCCGCCGCCCGCCGACCGGCCTCCATGGCCCCGTTGAGTGACGCCGAGCCCAGGTAGTCGCCGGCGAGAAAGACGTCCGGAACCGGAGTGGGGACGGTACCGGTGAACGGCTGCTCATGATCGGGGAGCGCGGCGGGAATCCGGTAGGTCCGGAGGTGCTGCCAGGATGCCACTTCCCGACCGAACCAGCCTCGGAGTTCCCGGCGGGCCCGGTCCTCCGGGTCGTGTCCGGGAGCCGGGAGCCCCAGCATGACGGCACAGAGGAGCGCCCGGCCCGGCGGGGCATAGGTCGGGGCCACTTCACTCATGACCGCCAGGTTCAACACCTTCCCGCCCGGGTTCCCCTCCAGCATGAGATACGGCCCCCGCAACGGAGCCCGGTCGGCGGCGAAGTACGTAGCCGTCACCGCCCGGGTCCGGGGAACCGCGAGGTCGGGGAAGAACTGCCGCGCCGCGGGCGGATCGACCGCCAGAACGACGGCGCCCGCCTGAGCGGCTTCGCCGGTCTCCAGCCGCACCAGGCCGGGCTTCACTCGCACCGCTCGCGCCCCGAAGCGGACCGTGCCCGGCGGAAGAGACCCGGCGAGTTGGCGCGGAATCTCCCCCATGCCCATCGCCGGCACACTCACGGGGCCGGCGGCCATGTGACGCAGGACGAACTCGAGCCTCCGGCTGGAGAATCCCAGGGAATCGTCCAGGGCGATCCCGCCCAGGAACGGCCGGAAGAACCCGCCGATCAGCTCCTCGGAGAGTCCGGTCTCGCGCAGGAGCGCGAGGGCCGTGCGCGGGCGCCCGGTCTGATCGCCATGCAGGACCAGCCGGCGGAGCCGGAGCAGGGCCGGGATGTCGGAGAGGCGGCCCAGTGGATGGGCCAGCGAGAGGAGGGCGTCGATCGGATGCCGGAACGGATCCGCCACCCGGTGGAACCGTCCCCTGCGCCGGACCACCGCGCCGGGATAGAACCGGCGCAGGGCGAGTGCGTCGTAATCCAGCCGGGCCCGCGCCTCCGGGTACGCCTCGAGAAAGACCTGGAAGCCGCGGTCCAGCAGAAAGCCGTCGACCCGGTCGGTCCGGACCCGGCCACCCGCCTGATCCGAGGCTTCCAGCACCGTAACCCGGCGGCCCGCCCGAACGAGAACCTGCGCGGCGGTGAGCCCGGCGACGCCGGCGCCGATGACGACTGTGGGGGGAACGGCTGTATCTGAGGTTGTGGATGTGGGCATGCGGGGAAGTACCCCGGAGCGCCGCCGTAGTTCGGTCGGCCGGGTCGGCCGGGACGGCCTGACGGCCGTCCGCCCGTTCCCCCGGGCCGTCCGCGGCATTAGAATCACGCCTGTCTTGAGAAGGAGTGTCGCACATCGCCACCAGCGCACCGACGGTTCCCGGGGCCCCCGCGGCCCCCGGGTGGACCCTGAAGGACTCCGAGAAACTCTACAACATGCACGGCTGGGGACAGGGCCTGTTCCGGCTCAATCCCTCCGGGCATGTGGCGGTGCATCCCGACGGCAATCCCAAACGGGGGCTGGATCTCTACCAGCTCGCCATGGACCTGAACGCCCAGGGCGTCGGGCTTCCCCTGCTGCTGCGGTTCTCCGATATCCTCCGCACCCGGCTGGAGACGCTCAGCAAGGCCTTCCAGACCGCGATCAAGGACTTCGGCTACGAGGGCGGCTACACCACGGTCTATCCCATCAAGGTGAACCAGCAGCGGCACGTGGTGCAGGAGATCGTCGAGTTCGGCGCGCCGCACGGCGTGGGGCTGGAATGCGGCAGCAAAGGCGAGCTCCAGGCGATTCTCGGGCTCACCGAGAGTACCGGCCACATCATCATCTGCAACGGCTACAAGGACGAGGAGTTCATGCGGCTGGCCCTGATGGGGAAGAAGCTGGGCCACACCGTGATGATCGTCCTGGAGCAGCTGAGCGAGCTGGACGTGCTGCTCAAGGTCGCCGCCGAGATGAAGACCGAACCCACCATCGGGGTCCGGATCAAGCTCGCCACCGAAGGCTCGGGCCGCTGGGCCAAGAGCGGGGGCGAAAAGTCCAAGTTCGGCCTGAGCGCGGCCGAACTGGTCAAGCTGCTGGACCGGCTGAAGGCCCTGGGCAAGGTGGACACGCTCAAGCTGGTCCACTTCCACCTCGGCAGTCAGATCACCGACATCCGCTACATCAAGGCGGGCCTGGAGGAGATCGGCCGGTTCTACGCCGAGCTCCGGCAGGAGGGATTCGGGATCGACTACGTGGATGTGGGCGGCGGCCTGGGCGTGGACTACGACGGGTCGCGGTCGACCCGCCCGGCCAGCGTCAACTACTCCATCCGGGAGTACGCCAACGACGTGGTCTACACCATCGGGACCGCCTGCCAGACGGCGCAAATCCCGATGCCCAATCTGATCTCGGAATCGGGGCGCGCGCTGACCGCACACCACGCGCTGCTGCTCATCAACGTGATCGACGTCGAATCCCAGGTGGAACCGGTGGTACCCTCCCTGGACGACGACGCGCCCCAGCCGCTCCGGGAGATGCTGGAGAACCTGGAAGCCCTGACGCTCGACCGGGTCCAGGAGGTCGTCCACGACGCGGCCTTCGCCAAGGAACGGGTGCAGGAACTGTTCGCCAGCGGCGTCCTCACCCTGCGGGACCGGGCCCATGTGGAGCAACTCTACCTCTCCACCCTGAACGCCGCGGCCCGGCTCATCGGGCACGACAAGGCGTCCTATCCGGAGATCATGGGGGATATCGAATCCACCCTGGTGGACCGGTACTTCTGCAATTTCTCGGTCTTTCAGTCGCTGCCCGACAACTGGGCGATCGACCAGCTCTTCCCCATCATGCCGATCCACCGGCTGGACGAGGCCCCGGTGCGCCGGGGGACGCTGCAGGATATCACCTGCGATTCCGACGGGGTCATCGATCGGTTCGTGGGCGGCCGCAAGGGCAAGCCGTCGCTCGAACTGCACCCCCCGCGCGAGGGCGAGCCGTACATCCTGGGGATCTTCCTCACCGGCGCCTATCAGGAAATCCTGGGAGACCTGCATAACCTCTTCGGCGACACCAACGCCGTCCACATCCGGCTTACCGAACAGGGCTATGAAGTGACCGACCTGGTCCACGGCGACACCGTGACCGAGGTGCTCAACTACGTGCAGTTCCACGCGCCGGACCTGCTGGCCACCTTCCGGCGGAAGGTGACCAACGCCCAGGGCCTGACCCGCCAGGAGGCCAACACGTTCATCGCCGACTACGTGGCCGGCCTGGAGGGGTATACCTATCTGGAGGGGGAGATTCCGGCGGAGGAGCAGGAAGTATGAAGTGAGAAGTGAGAAGTGAGAAGTAAGAAGGGCCGGGCGCCGGCATCCCCTCGGGATGCATCCCCCGGCCCTTCTCCCTTCTCCCTTCTCCCTTCTTACTTCTTACTTCTTACTTCTCACCTCTTTTCCAGCGGCACATACGGCCGTTCCCCGGCGCCGATGTACACCTGCCGCGGCCGGGCGATCTTCTGCTCCTTGTCCAGCAGCATCTCCTCCCACTGCGCCAGCCAGCCCGGGGTCCGCCCGATGGCGAAGAGCACCGTGAAGTAGTCGGTCGGGTAGCCCATGGCCTGGTAGATGAGGCCGGAGTAGAAGTCCACGTTGGGGTAGAGCTTCCGCTTGATGAAGTACTCGTCCTCCAGGGCGATCTTCTCCAGTTCCAGCGCGATCTCCAGCTTGGGATTGAGGCCGGTCTGCTCGAAGACGTCGTAGGCCACCTTCTTGATCAGCTTGGCCCGCGGGTCGTAGGACTTGTAGACCCGGTGGCCGAAGCCCATGAGCCGCCCCTCGCCGTTCTTCACCCGGGTGATGAACCCGGGGATGTTCTTCTTGTCTCCGATTTCGTCCAGCATGGTCAGGACGGCCTCGTTGGCGCCGCCGTGCAACGGCCCGTAGAGGGCGGCGATGCCGGCGGAGACGGCGGAGAAGGGATCCACATTCGACGATCCCACGGCGCGGACCGAGCTGGTGGAGCAGTTCTGCTCGTGGTCGGCGTGCAGGATCAGCAGGATCTCCAGCGCCCGCTGCAGCACCATGTTGGGCTTGTGCTGGCCGCCGATCGAGAAGGTCATGTTGACGAAGTTCCCGATGTAGTTCAGATCGTTCCGCGGGAACTCGTACGGCAGGCCGCGGGAGTGCCGGAAGGCGAACGCCGCGATGGTCGGGATCTTGGCCAGCAGGCGGACCCGCTGGGTATACCGGTTGGCCGGATCGTGGATGTCCTTGGCCCCGGGATAGAAGGTGCTGAGCGCTCCCATCGCGCCCAGCAGCATGCCCATGGGATGGGCGTCGTAGCGAAATCCCTCGAGGAACTTGATGACGTTGGTGTGGACGTAGGTATGGTAGGTGATGTCGTTCACCCACTTCTCCAGCTGGGCCTTGTTGGGCAGCTCTCCCTCGCCGAGCAGGTAGGCCACCTCCAGGAAACTGGCGTGCTCGGCCAGCTGTTCGATCGGGTATCCCCGGTAGCGGAGAATGCCCTTGTCTCCGTCGATGAAGGTGATGGCACTCCGGCAGGCGGCGGTGTTCATGAAGGCGGGATCATAGGTCATGAGCCCGAAATCGTCCTCCGCCACCTTGATCTGGCGCAGGTCCATCGCCCGGATGGTACCGTCGGTGACCGGGACCTCGTATTTCTTCCCGGTGCGATTATCAATTATGGAAAGGGTGTCGTTCGGCATGGGGCAGGATCAGGGATCAGGGTCAAGGAACAGGGTCAGGGGCCAGGCGCCCGGGAAAGGCGCCGTGCCTCCCGTCACGCAAAGATAAGGCTAACCTCCGGCAATGGTAGCAGGTTCCGGGTTGCCACAAGAAGGCTTCACACTACCTTCATCACGCTCCCCGCATTTCCCGGCACCCGGCACCCTGCACCCCGCACTCGCTCTGTCTCTGCCCTCGTCTCCTTCTCCCTCCGCCCGCGCCCGGGGCGCTCTGGTCGGCCTGGCGGCCGGCAACGCCCTCGCTCTCGGTGCTCCGCCCGACGGACAGATCGCCCTGGCGCTGATCCAGGCGGAAGAACTCCTCGCGCCGGAGCCGGATCTCGAACGGCTGGTCCGCCGCTGGATCGAGTGGAAACGGGACGACGGACGTGGGATTGGCGGCTGGACCGGGACCGCGCTGGACCACATCGCCACCCACGGCTCCCCACCGGCCGGCATCGGTCCGGACCCCGGGACCGGGAGTCTCATCCGCTGCATCCCGATTGCGCTCGCCACCGCCGGCCATCCCCGCAACCTGGTGAGCGGGACGTTCCACCTGGCCTGGCTGCTGCATCCGGAACCGGTCTGCGCCTGGGGCGCGGTGGCGCTCAACGTGGCGCTGGCCCGCCTGCTGCACGGCTTCCGCGACATCGTGCCCGACGTGATCGAGGCGCTGCGGAACAACCAGGCACCCGAGCCGCTGCTGGCGGCGGCCCGGCGGGTGCCGCTGATCCGCCGGGAGGACCTGCCGGTCAACGTTTCGGCACCCGGGCGCGTAGTGGACGCGGTGACGATCGCTCTCTGGTTCGCCCATCATGAGCCGCGGCTCGAGCGCGGGCTTCAGTGGCTGGCGGACGCCGGCGGTCACGCCCCGGTTCACGCCGCCCTGGCCGGCGCTCTGCTCGGTGCCCGGGATGGCGAATCGGCGATTCCCAATTCCTGGCTTGCGCCGGTCCCGAACCTGATGCATATCCGCGATCTGGCGGACCGCCTGGTGAGACCGGCCGGCCCCTGAGTACCCGAGTGTACCGGCCGGAAGCGGCTCCCAACCAGGCGCCCGGCCCCGTTGACCCTCCATCGAAGGTGACCAGCCATGAAGCGACTCCTCCTCGCGGCCGCACTCCTGCTGCCCGTCCCGGCCCTGGCTCAGGGCCCGGCCGTCGATACCAGCGGCGCGGGCGCCCTCATCGATCAGGCCATGAACCACTCGGCCGTCATGGCCAACCTGCAGCATCTGGCCGACGCCATCGGCCCGAGGCTCACCGGCTCGCCCGGGATGCGCAAGGCCAACGAATGGACCGCGGCCAGGTTCCGGGAATACGGGTTGAAGAGCTGGCTCGAGGACTGGGACTTCGGCGTGACCTGGGAGCGCGGGCCGATCATGGTCCGTCTGGTGGCGCCGTACACGCAGCAGGTGCCCGCCTGGAGCTGGGCCTGGACCGCCGGCACCGGCGGGCGTGCGCTGAGCGGACCCATCGTGCGGCTCAACATCACCGATCCGGACAGTCTGGCCCGCTACAAGGACCAGATCCGGGGCGCCTGGATCATGCCGCGGGATCCGGCGAACATCTGGAACCCGGACGGCCCGCCCATGAGCGCGGCGGACTCGGCGGAAATGCGGGAGGCCTTCGCGGCGCGGCGGCGTGCCTTCCAGGCCCAGAATCAGGAGCGGGATTCGGCCGAGATCGCCCGGCGCCGCCAGTTCTCGATCGACCTGCCGTATCTGCTCAAGCAGGCCGGCGCGCTGGGAACTCTGGCGGACGGATCCAAGGAGTTCGACCTCGCCACCATGAGCGGCTCGCCCAACCGGGTCTCGCCGCTGCCCAACATCGTGGTCGGCCATGAGGATTACCTGACCTTCAGCCGGATGATCGAGGCCGGCCTGAACCCGCGGCTCGAGGCCTCGGTCCAGAACACCATCGGCACCACGCCGGTGAAGCAGGCCAATACCGTCGCCGAGATCCGCGGCTCCGAGCTGCCCGGCCAGGTCGTGATTCTGGGCGCGCATCTCGACAGCTGGGACGTATCCCAGGGCGTAACCGACAACGGGACCGGGTCGATGGTGGTGCTGGAAGCCGCGCGGGCCATTGCCCGGTCGGGCATCAAGCCGAAGCGGACCATCCGGTTCATTCTATTCAGCGGCGAGGAACAGGGCCTGCTGGGCTCCCGGGCCTATGCCGCGGCACACGCCGCCGAAGCCGACAGCATCCAGGCGGTGCTGGTGCTGGATAACGGCACCGGGATGATTCTGGGGCAGGCGCTGCAGGGGCGGGACCAGGACGAACAGCTCTGGAAGGATCTGCTGGCGCCGGTGAATTCGCTGGGGGCCACCCGGGTCCGCCAGGGCAACAAGGGCGGGACCGACCACCTGTCGTTCATCCCCTACGGGGTACCCGGCTGGAATTTCGACCAGGAATCACGGGGATACAACCACACCCACCATTCCCAGGTGGACAGCTACAATCACGCCGTCCCGGGAGACCTGCGGCAGGCGTCGGCGGTCATGGCGGTCACCGCGGTCGAACTGGCCAACCTGCCGGTGCTGCTGCCGCGGGGAGAGAAGCGGGACGTGGCGCCGGTGGAGCCGGCCAGGCCGTCCCCGGGGCTGGCGAGGAAGTGAGAAGTGTGAAGTGTGTATAGTTG
>JBFXBG010000140.1:8863-10417 GCA_050183505.1 Gemmatimonadales bacterium
TTCACAATTCTCACTTCTCACTTTCTCCACCCTGCACGTCGTCACGAACCCGCCCCGCACGTTGTACACGGTGGTGATTTCGAGCCGGGCGGGTTCGAGCACCCGGTAGAGGTCCTCGGCGATGCGTGCGGTGGCGTGCTCCTGGAAGATCCCGACGTTGCGATAGCTCATGACGTAGTACTTCAGGCTCTTGAGCTCGACGCAGCGGGTGCCCGGCGTGTAGCTGACGGTGAGCCGGGCGAAATCCGGCAGGCCGCTGTAGGGGCAGACGGCGGTGAATTCCTCCGTCTCGGTCACGATCTGCTGCGCCGGGCCGGTGTATTCGAAGGTCTCGAGCACACCGGCGTCGATGGCATCGGGGCCGGTAAAGGGCAGGGTCCGGCCTTCGGCGATCGCCATGGGTAGTCTCCTTTGAAACCGAGTCAGAACCAGGACGCCGTCCCGCCGGCGCCTGCCGGGTAAATATAGGGGACCGGTCCACCCGGTATGTCCTCCCGCGGCCACACCGGCCCCCGCTGCACGGGAATTGCGTATTATTCAGGTACCTTCCTCTGGAGTGGTCTCCATGCTACAGGTCTACCGGTTCTGCCGGGGTCGTCCCGGCTGGCTGGGTGTCGTACCGGCGGTGCTTGCGCTTACGCTCGGCGGGTGCGGGGGCGACAAGAACAGCCCCTCCCCCGATCAGGTCCAGGATTTCATCACCAGCGTGGTGACCGCGAGCGGAAACATCCAGGCCACCCGGCAGAGCGGCAGTCCTCCGGCCCAGGGCTCCGGCCCGACCGTGACCATCTCGGGCCTGGCCTCGGTCATCAACGGCGGCAGCGCCCAGGTGACGGTCGACGGCAGCGGCACCTTCAACACCGTGGTGCTCTACATCAACGGCGCGACCGGATACTACGTCCTGACACTCCCGAGCCCGACCAACACGGTCAACCTGCTGCTCACGCTGTCACAGAATCTCCCGGCGAACAGCTTCAATATCGTCTACGGCGCCGGGACCGGCACGAACGGTCTCGGGACCTACGCGTCCACCCCGGTGAGTGTGATCGGCGTGGGGGCCGGCGAAGTCCAGGTGAGCGTCTCCTGGAATGCGCTGAGCGACGTGGATCTGCACGTGGTGGAGCCGGGCGGGGAAGAGGTCTACTACGGCAACACGCCGTCGGCCACCGGCGGAGACCTCGACCTGGACTCCAACGCCGCCTGTTCCATCGACGGCAAGAACAACGAAAACATCACCTGGACGTCGGCCCCCAGCGGGAGCTACACTGTCCGGGTGGACTACTGGGATTCCTGTGGCGTGGCCTCCACGGACTACGTGGTGACGGTGCAGCGCAAGGGCCAGGCCGCCCAGACCTTCACCGGGTCCTTCACCGGCGTGGGCGACAAGGGCGGGCAGGGGTCGGGGACGACGGTGACGACATTCTCCTACTAGGGAAGCTCTGCACAGCTAGCTGTACCGTGCCGGTTTGAGGTAGGTGACATGGATCTCATCCGCGAATCGGTGGTGGCGGGCTCGTTGCCGTTCGGGTGGAGGCCCTGGGATCCCTCGCCGCC
>JBFXBG010000141.1:0-10373 GCA_050183505.1 Gemmatimonadales bacterium
GAGGGTGCGCCGGGCTGAGCCGGCGGGCTAGGAGCTGAGGGTCATCCTCCACCCCCATCGGGCAATAGGGGTGTCCCGTTCACCGTTCACCGTTCACCGTCTTCCACACCGCCGCCGCCACCTGGCCCTGCAGCCGGGACGCATCGGCCGGGTCGTCGAATCCCTGAGTCAGTACGACGAGCACGAACGGTGCCCGCCCCGGCGGGTAGATGATCGCCGCGTCGTGGGAAATCCGGGTGATGGCGCCGGTCTTGTGGGCCACCCGGGTCCCCCGGGGGAGTCCCGCCGGGATGCCGTCGTTGAATCCCTGATCGGTCAGGATCCGGAGCATCTCCGCGGTCCCGGCCGGGGAAGCCGCGCGCCCGGTCGCGATCGCGGCCAGCACCTGCGCCAGGTCACGCGCCGTGGTGGTGTTGCTCATCCCGTGTTCGTAGGCCTTGAGATCCTCCACCCCGCGGAGCACGCTGATCGAGTCTGCGCCGAGCGCATGCGCGGTCGCGTCGACACGCCTGGCGTCCAGCCGCTCGATCAGGATGTTGGTCGCCAGATTGCTGCTCCATTCGATCATCCGCTCGGCCAGCAGCCGGACCGGGGCCGCCCGCCCGATCAGGCCGTACACCAGCGAGTCGGAGTCCTCCGCCGGATCCACCGAGAAGCGGCTGCCGTCGTAGATCGAGCGGAACTCGTTGACGACCGGGAGCGAGTCGTCCCAGGCCAGTTCGCCCGCGTCCACCCGGCGGGCCAGCTCGATCAACACCGGTACCTTCATGGTGCTGGCCGCATGGTACCGCCGGCCGGCATCCAGGTAGAGGGAATCGCCGGTTCCGAGGTCGAGGAACGCGATCCCCGCATTCCCGCCGCTGGCGGCGACCAGCCGGGTGAGGGAGTCCCGGAGGGCCACCGGATACTGAGCCGCGGCCGGGACCGGGGCGGCGGCAGTGGCCAGGGTGGCACCAATCAGCAAAAGGTATGAGATTCGCATGAGCACCAAGATACCCCGGATGGAACTGGAAGCGACCTCTGGCCGCCCTCTCCCAACGAGTGCCATGGCACCCCCCCCAGCCCCCGAACGAGTCCGCTTCAGCGAGTTTGCCCTCGAACGCCTCGCCAACGGCCGCTGCCAGGCCCGTGTGTGCCTCACCCTGGGCGAGGACCGCGAGTTCCATGGCCGGGCCGAAGGCCTCTCCTCCCAGGCCGGCGAACTGCGCTGCTCCGCCCAGGCCTGTGTCGATGCCCTCGCGCAGGCGGTGGGGAATGCCGTGGCCTTCGAGCTCTTCGGCGTGAAGGCCGTCAAGGCTTTCGATTCCATGGTGGTGATCGTTTCGATCGCGCTGCAGACCGGGGAAGATGGCCACCGCGTGGTGGGGTGTTGTCTGACCGACGAGGACGTCGCCCGCGGCGCCGCCCTCGCCGTCCTCAATGCGACCAACCGGATTCTGGGGAACCGGTTTTTCATGCGCTGACCGGGGCAACCTTCCGACCGGTCCGGGCATCAGATACACCCGAGAGCGGGCGCGTCCCCACGGGAAAAACGCCACGGTCGCGGTCAATTCGCGGCAGTGGTGGCCTGCAAGCCCCTGCAACCCGCATTCCGGATCGTCCGAAGGTTTGCCGAAAGCCGATTGCCAAGCCTCGGTCCGGGGCTATCTTGCCTCGGCCGCTGGCTTTGTGTGATTGCGCCCGGTTGCCCGGCGTCTTCCTTTCCGACGCCGCAGGGGGTGGTGGGGGGCGGCCCGGATCTCGCTGGCTCCTCCCGGGACCTTTCCGGGCCCGGGACGTGGAATCTTTTCGTCCCTTCATATCCGAACGACAGGTATTTGAGGAGTTGTCATGACTCGGTGGCCTGCTGTGCTGTCTCTCGCTGCGTTCATGACCGGTTGTGCCGGTCATCCGGCTCCGGCGCCCGACCCGGCGCCGGCGGACGTTGCCCTGGAAGCACCGGACGACAGCGCCTCCGGCCCCGCCCTTCCGCTGGTCCTGAGCGCGGAGGACCGGGCCGAGCTGGCCGTCGCGGCGGACTCGGCGGCGGACGCGGAGATTCTCGAGCGCCTGGACGCGGCCGCGCCGGCGGACAGCAGCGAGAGCGAAGACAGCCCGGGGGGGGCCAACGCGGCCGGGGTGGACGAAGCCACCTGGGACATCGACGTCCAGACGTTCACCAACCACGCCCGGGTCCAATACTACCTCTCGTTCTTCCAGGGGCCGGCCCGGGAGCGCTTTACCGTCTGGCTCTCCCGGATGCCGAAATACGAGACCATGATCCGCCAGCGTCTGGCTGAACAGGGCCTGCCGGAGGACATGATCTACCTGGCGTTGATCGAGAGCGGCTTCTCCAATACCGCGGTGAGCCGGGCCCGGGCCACGGGCATGTGGCAGTTCATGAAGGGGACGGCCAAGCTCTACGGTCTGCGGGTCGACAACTGGGTGGATGAGCGGCGGGATCCCTACCTGGCCACCGAAGCCGCTGCGCATCATCTGCGGGATCTGCGGGACCGTTTCGGCTCCATGTATCTCGCCGCCGCGGCGTACAATGCGGGGGCCGGCCGGGTCACCCGCGGACTCGCCCGGATGGGAGAGGACGACGACGATTCCCTGACGGATTCGGTGTTCTTCCGGCTGTACGATACCCGGCACCTGCGCCGGGAAACCAAAGACTACGTTCCCAAGCTCATCGCGGCCGCCCTGATCGCCAAGGAACCGGAGCGCTACGGATTCCCGCCGATTCCGGAGCCGATGGAGACGCCGGTCTGGGACAGCCTGGTGGTGACCGACGCGACCGGTCTCGATGTGGTCGCCCGCCTGGCCGACACCTCGCTGTCCGCCATCCGGGATATGAACCCGAAATTCCTGCGCCTCGCGACACCGCCCCATTCCCGAAGCGTGATCCGGATCCCGGTGGGCCGCGGTCCGGAGGTCACCGCCGAATACGCCGCGCTGCCGGCCCGCGAACGGGTGTCCTTCCAGGAACACTTCGTGAAGCGGGGCGAGACGCTGAGTCACATCGCGGTGCGATACCACGTGACGGTCACGGAGCTGCGGCAGGCCAATCCGGGGCTCCGGACCCTGCTCCGCATCGGCCAGCGGATCGTCATCCCCACTGCCGGGGTCTCGGTTGCCCGGAGTGCGGCCGCGGCCGAGACCCGCCGGGTGGCGGTCCGTCGCTCGGCCACGGCAACGAGCCATCTGGTGGGCCGGGGGGAGACCCTGTCGGGCATCGCGGACCGCTACGATGTCACGGTGCGGGACCTGCAGGAGTGGAACGACCTCCCGGGTACCACGATCCGCGCGGGACAGCGGCTCCGGGTCCGGGGCGCGGCGACCGCAGCACCTTCCAGCAGCGCCGGCGGCAGCACGGTCTATGTGGTGCGGGCGGGCGATACGCTCTCGACCGTGGCTCAGCGTTACGGTGTGAGCATCTCGGCGCTCCAGGCGGCCAATGGACTGGGCCGGAGCTCCCTGATCAAGGTCGGGGCGAAGCTGCGGATACCGGGGTAGCATCGCGAAGGATCGCGCGGTCGGGAAGTCCGGATGCGAAGAAGCCGGACCGGAGGGTTCAAACGACCCGCCGATCCGGCTTCTCCGTTTTTCTCCCGACTCCGGGCCCGGCTAGCTCGCCGGCTTGTACCCCCGCAGCACCGCGCGCTCATAGCCGTTGGTGGGGTTGCCGCCTTCGGCCATGATCTGGTCCACCCGGCTCGGGCCCCGGTTGTAGGCCAGGAGGGCGAGCTCCAGATTGTCGTACCGGCGGATCAGATCCCGCAGGAAGCGGAAGCCGAGCCGCAGGTTGGTCTCGCGTTCGTACAGATCCGCCTCGGTCACGTCGGGATCGTAGAACCGTGCCGTGGGCAGCTGGATCTGGGTGAAACCGAAGGCGCTCTTGTTGCTCTTCGCCTTGCTGGAGAAATTGCTCTCGACCTTGACCAGCCGGAACCCGAGGGACGGCTCGATCCCTTCGCTGAGGGCGATATCATAGATCGACGCGGCCAGATCCGCCGGGATCTGGTACTTCCGCGAATAGTCCAGGATGGCGTTGGCCCGCTCCACCTGAAGCCGGGCCACCGCCAGTTCACCGCGTACCGCATCCAGCTGCGAATGCAGGTCGGTGATCTCGCGCGACGCCGCTTCGGCGGTGCCGTACGAGCTGACTGTATCGTTGGCACGGGCGCGGCCGATCGAGCCGCCCAATCCACTCACCAGCAGCGCCCCGGCCACGACCAGACCGCCGCGGAACAACAGCGTCCGCGCCAGCGGGGTTCGCAGCCGTTCTTCATGCGTTGCTTCGTGCATGGACATTTTCCTCCTTTATGGTCGAACCGGTTTCACTGCTCCGCGCGGCGCCAGTCGCCGCGGGTTCCACCGGTCTTCTCAATCACGCGCACATCCAGGATGACCATACCCCGGTCAACGGCCTTGACCATGTCGTACACGGTGAGGCAGGCCACGCTCACCGCCGTCAATGCCTCCATCTCGACTCCGGTCCGTCCAGCGGCCCGGGCCACGGCCCGGATCCGGACACCGGGCAATTCCCGGTCGACCGCGGCATCCACCTCCACGTGGTCGAGGCCCAGCGGATGGCAGAGCGGTATCAGCTCTCCGGTCCGCTTCGCGGCCATGATCCCGGCCGTCTGCGCGATCGCGAGGACATCACCCTTGGCGATCACCTGCCGGGCTACGGCCTCGCAGGCCTCGGGCGACATTCTCACGGCTCCCTCGGCCGTGGCCGTCCGGTCCGACACCGGCTTGCCGCTCACATCCACCATCCGGGCCCGGCCCGAGTCATCCACATGCGAGAGCTTCACAGCACCTCCGCCAGGTCCCGTCCCAGTACGGCCAGCAGGACCTGAGGGTTCACATTCCCCCGCGCCAGTTCCCGCGCCTCTCCGACCCGTTCCAGCGCCGCCACCAGCTGTTGCGGCGGCACCCGGGTCAACCGCCGCGGGCCGCCGGAACCGGTCAGGGACTGCCGGGCACCCCGGCTCAGGAGATCGGCCATGGCGTCCAGCGTCCTGGTGAAATTCCCCCGGGCCGAGAACGGCGTCTGTTTGAGTGCCGCCTCCCACCCTCCGGGACCGCTACCCAGGACCGCCTCCAACAGCGCCATGGCAGCCTGCTCGGCTTTCTCCCTGTCCCCCTGGTCGTCCACCGCGTTTCCGATGGCCCCGTCCGCCCGGCGTACCAGTCGTTCCAACTCCTCGGGCCCGGGTTTCGGTTCCAGCCACCGGGCCAGGAACTCCCGGACTTCGGCATCAGCCAGCCGGCTGATCCTCAAGGTGGCCGCCCGGGACCGAATCGTGGGCAGCACTCCCGCCGCGTCCGCCGCGGTCAGGATGAAGCTGGTCCCGGCCGCGGGCTCCTCAAACAGCTTGAGCAGCGCGTTGGCCGCCTCAGGGCTCGACTCCTGGGGAACCAGACGCTCGGCCGATCCCAGGATGAAGACCCGGCCCCGCCCCTCCACCGGCTTCAGGACCGCCTGCCGGGACAACAGCCGGGCGGTGGCCACGAAGTGGCCCGCCAGACCGTCCAGCGGGCCGTAGAGCGGGTGTTTCCTCCGCTCTTCGAGGATCTCACCGAACGCCTCGGCCAGCTCCTCCACTTGCTTGTCGGGCTCGGACGCCTTGGGACGAGGCACCGGCATGAACCAGTGCACATCCGGATGTCCGAGCCCCAGTACCAGGCGGCAGGAGCGGCAGTTCCCACAGGGCTCCTCGGCCGGTTGCTCGCACAGGAGCAACTGCGCCGCCCAGAGTGCCAATCTCTGCTTGCCGACCCCTGCTGGTCCCGTGATCAGCAGGAGCTGCGGCATCCGCCCGTGAAGAATTGCCGAACCCAGGCGCCGACGGGCAGCCAGATGTCCGGCCAGGGGGGGCAGACTCATGGTGACGAAGCTAGAAACCAGGGGGGGAATACGGTAGCAGCGGCATTGTAACAGTTTTTCCCACAATGACTTAGGAGATAATTGCACATGTCAGAATGGCCGGGAGGATCGCTTGGAATCGGGTCATTCTGCGATGTGAGCACCTGCTGAGGCAGTCTGACTGCGAGTGTGTGCTCGCTATTGTCGTAAGTTGCACATGACAAGATATTTAGTCTTTGTGATTTTTATCACAAGCAGAGACGCCTGGACCGTAGTCACTGCCAATTTGTACTACACGTCTTGTCGGTACAGTGGCTTTATAGTGGCGTCTTGGTCTTCGTGTCGGCCGGCCAGGTTCGAGGCTTTCCTTTCAATTCCGAAACCGTAGTTTGCGGTGGAACGTCTGGCCCACTCATCATCTCGAGGAAATCGTGCCGAAGCAGGCGACCCAATCGCGCCGGGAGTTCCTGCTCCTGTGTGCCGGAGTGGCGCTGGCCACCACAGCGCCGCAATCGGCGCCACGCTGCCGCCATGGGACGCGCGGGCCTGGAGAGCATCCCGACCCCCGGCCGGGCATCGACGCGAGCAAGGTGCTCACCCACGATCAACTCGCGGAGAATCCCGATGTCATCCCGGTTTTCGACAAGATCCGGGAGATCCCCGGCGTCGTCGACGGCATCCGCTGCCAGTGCGGCTGTGCCGATACGCCGGGGTACTATTCCCTGCTTTCCTGCTATGAGGGCGAAGCCATGGCGCGGCATTGCCGGATCTGCCAGGGGCAGGGACGGATGGTCTACCGGCTTCACCAGGCCGGGAAGTCGCTCGACGAGATCCGCCACGCCGTCGACGTACGCTACGGCTGAACTCCACATCACACTCTGGAGCACCCCTGATGCGGCTTCCCCGCCTCCTGACTTCATTGGCCTTCCTGATCACCCCGGCCTATGCACTGACCGCGCAGATCCGGGCCAGTGAACCGGCCAGCGTCAGCCAGACCGTCGACGGGACGACCCTGACCATCGAATACTCGCGGCCCCGGGCCCGGGGGCGGGATTCGCTGTTCGGCGGGATCATCCCATGGGGCGAGGTCTGGACCCCCGGTGCCAATGCGGCGACGACGTTCGAGGTGAGCCGGGACATCACCCTCGACGGCCACCCGGTGCCGAAGGGCAAGTACTCCGTCTGGATGGATGTCGAGCCGGGGGACTGGACCCTGGTGCTGGATCCGCGGACGAATCTGTTTCACACGCAGCATCCGACGGAGCGGGATGACCAGATCCGGTTCACCCTGGAGAGAGAGACCCGTCCGCCGATCGAGGTTCTCACGTGGTGGTTCCCGGCGGTGGGGTCGACCGGTGGAACGCTGGCGATGCAGTGGGGCAATACCTACGTCCCGCTCCAGTTTGAAGTGCCCCCCTCCCACGACCCGACCCTGGCCGCCGAACTGGCCCCGCGCTACGTCGGATCGTGGGAAATGACCGATGCCGGCCCCGCGGGCCGGACCAGCAGTTATGAGGTGTACTATCAGGACGGGCGGCTGCAGGCGCGCCTGCGGCCCGCGCCATTCCCCGAGATGGAAAACCAGCTTCTCATCCGGATCAAGGACGACTGGTTCATCATGGGTCTGCTCCAGAACGGCGAGATCTTTGATGTCATGGATGATGTGCTGATCGAGTTCAGCGGCGATCGGGACGGCAAGGCCGCGGCCCTCGAGGTCCGGGGTGAGGACGACCAGGTCTGGGCCCGGGGGCGGCGCAAGTCCTGAATCGGAGAACCGGACAGTTGCGGCGGACCGGGCGAACCGGGTAGTTTTTCGTCCCGGCCGATGTGCCGGTCGATCCCGAGTAGCTCAGTTGGTAGAGCAGCTGACTGTTAATCAGCGGGTCGCAGGTTCGAGTCCTGCCTCGGGAGCTGAAACCGCGGTGAAGAGGGAAGAAGTCAGACGGGCGCTCCGCTCCATGCGGGCGCCCGTCTTGTTGTCCGGCCATCGCCGCTGCTTCCTGGCTAACCCGTCTGCAGAGCCGCGCCGACCTCACGGAGGCGCTCCACCCCGCGGACCTCCAGCGGGAGCAGCGGAATCTCGTGGATCGGCAGGTGCCGGTAGTGCTCCCGCAGCCATCCCAGGTGGACCCGCTGCTGCTCGGCTTTCTTCCGCAGGAAGGGGGAATCCGGCTCCCGTACCACGTTGTTCACGATCAGACGGTCCACGGCAAGCTGGTGCCGGTCCAACTCGGCGAAGACGCCCTCCAGCTGCCGCACGGCCAGCGCCTCGGCGATGGTCACCATCGAGAAGCTGACCTCCTTCCGCAGGAACTCCATACAGGTGCTCGCCAGCTCGTCCCACCGGCGCAGCACCTGCATGACCGATTCCCGCCGCTCGCCCGATGTGCGGAGATGAGAATAGATCCGGGGCGCCAGGCGGAGATGTCTCGCCAGCATGGCCGGCGTGCCCAGGAGCGCGAGCGTCTGGCCCAGGGGAGCGGTGTCCCAGACGATGTGCCGGTACCGGGCGCCGAGGGCGAGGCGCCGGATGTGATCGACCATGAACTCCTCGTTGAGCCCGGGGAGAACCGAGGTCATGAACTCGACGAACGAGGGATAGTCGATGTCCACAAAGGCGGAGAAGACGGCATAGACCTCCTGCCCGAACCGCTCATCCCACATGGCGCGGACTTCCTCCAGTCCCAGTTCCGTGAGGACCAGTCCGGCCATCACCTCCCGTTCCCGTTGACGACCCTCCAGTTCAAAGATGTGGGACAGGGACGGGGTCGGATCGGTCGAGAGGGCCAGGGTCCGCTGGCCGGTCTCGGCGTAGTGCAGGGCGGTGGCGGCGGAGCAGGTGGTCTTGCCGACGCCTCCCTTGCCCAGGAAGACGTGAATCCGTGCGGGGGGTGGTTGCGATGCGGGCATGCCCAAACATAGCGCGGGGGCCGATCGGCCGATGTGTCAGTCCGCCCGGCTCCGGCGCCAGATCTCCCGGACCAGATCGCGCGCCCGGGCGCTCAGGATGGATTCGTCATAGCGGGTCCGCCAGTTGAGCGCGGGGGCGGTCGAGATCCCGTCGTGGCGGTGGAAGTTGGGGTCGCCCAGGCCCCCGCGGACGATCTGGCGTCCGGCCCGTTCCAGCATTCCCTCTTCCGGCACAAGGCCCATCTGGCCGCAGAGCATTCCCAGGGTCTCCGCCGGGTTGTAGAGCAGGTCCTCGAACCGCAGCGCGTGCTTTCGTTCCGGGGGGACGGTCGCGAGGAAATCACGGATGGTACGGTTCTGCCGCACCCAGAGGTCTTCCCGCCGCCGGGCTCGCCGGCTCATGCCTCCAAACAGCCGGGCCTGCAGCCCGTCCTTCAGACGCCGGGCCAGCCCGAAGGGCCAGAAGAGTTCCTGCTGCTTCAGCCGGATGAATGAATCGATCGAACCCAGCGGGTGGCGGACCAGCCAGATATAGAAGGGATCCCAGGCCCGGGACCGCTCGAGCACGGCCGGATCGGTGGCATAGGCCGGCGTCTTGTCCAGCAGCGCGGTGTCGGCCGGCAGGGAGGCGAGCAGCCAGTGGTAGACCTCCTCGATCGGCTTCCCCCGGCAGGCGGCTTCGATATCCGCCCGTGGCCGAGGGATGCCGATCAGCTCGAAGATCTCGACCAGGCTGCGGATCGCGAGCGGCCGCTCCCGGCGCCAGGTGTCGAAATCCGGGAACAGCAGCAGGAACAGTTCCGCCGGGGCGACTACTCTCGAATGCCCTCCCAGAACCACCCGGAGGAGGGTGGACCCTGACCGGGGGGAACTGAGCAGCAGGATCAGGCGCGAACCCGAGTGGGACCACTCCACCGCCGGCGGCATGCGCGGATTCAGTTCACCGGTGGGGCGAAGCGGTCGAGCGTTTCCCGCTCGGCCGGGGTCAGGCTGTCGATCCCGGTGGACTGGATCTTCTGCAGGAGGCGTTCGACCTCGGTCCGGTTCACCTCGTGGAGACCCTCGCGCGGGATCTGAGACCAGCGCTTGAGGTCTCTGGTCCCGGGGTTGCTTGCCCGCGGGACCGCGGCCGCCTTGGCCCGGAACCGGCGCGCACCGGAAGTGACCTCCAGGTACTTGAGGTACAGGAATCCGCCCAGGAACCCGCCCAGGTGCGCGAAGTGGGCGATGCCGCCGCCCGCGGAGGGAATGAAGCCGCCGAACAGGGAGAGGCCGGTCATGATGATGACCAGCCAGCGGGCCTCGATGGGCAGGACCCCCCAGATGTAGATCCGCGCCCGGGGCCAGAACCTGGCGAAGGCAAGCGAGACGCCGAAGATGGCGCCGGAGGCACCCACGATGCCGACCCGCGGCATGAAGACCAGCGACAGCAGGCCGCCCATGATGCCGCTGATGAAGTACAGCAGCAGAAAACGACGCCCACCCAGCCGTTCCTCGACCCGCGGGCCGAAGAAGAACAGGGTGATCATGTTGAACAGGATGTGACCGAACCCCCCGTGCAGGAACATGTAGGTCACGATCGTCCAGGGATAGCGGAGCAGTTCGATCG
>JBFXBG010000142.1:0-10358 GCA_050183505.1 Gemmatimonadales bacterium
CGGTCCATCGCCTCGATCACTTCCACCGGGTACTTGCCGCTGGCCGATTCCGCCGACAGCATGACTGCGTCGGTGCCGTCGAGCACCGCATTGGCCACGTCCGACACCTCGGCCCGGGTCGGCACCGATGCCTTCCGGACCGGGACCGGGGTACACGCCTCGGCCATCATCAAGGCGAAGCAGAAGGGAGACGACTGGCTGGCCGACCGGGTCTATTCCAGCGTGCCGGCCAGCGAGTTCGGACTGCGACAGCGAATCGAGATCTCTCCCCTCTCCGGGCTCTCCAATGTGAAGCACTGGCTCGCCGAGCACGGCTATGACCCGGAGGACGACGCCCTGGCGCAGGCGCTGTTCCAGGCCGCCAAGACGTCGGACCACGTCCTCGCGGACGACGAATGTCACGGCCTCGTCGCCGCCAGCCGGCCGGCAAGCGGGGTCGATGCCGGAGCCTGAGAGCCTCTACCGCTCCTGTTTCGATCTTCGCTGGCACTTCGATCCCGCCGGGGCCACGGCCGCGGGCGTCATCGAGCAGTCCGGCCGCCTGGGCGTGTTCGATGTCGAGTCGATGCGGTCCCACCTCGCCGCGTTCAAGGCACTGACCGCAGCTCTGGAAGATGCTGAAGTGGCCGATCTCGAAGCCGAGATCGACCGAACCGCCCTGCTGAACGATTTCCGCGTCACCATCGCCCGGTTCACCCACGAGCAGCCCCATGTCCGGAACCCGGGGTTCTGGCTCTCGCACCTGTACGAAGCGTTCTACGGGATGCTGGAGCGCCGGGAGAGTCCGCCCGAGCTCTGGGCCGCGGCGATGGTGGAGCGCTTCCGGGCGATCCCGGCCTTCCTGGACGCCGCCGCCGCGACCCTGAGCGACCCGGCGCCGGTGCTGGTGCAGGCGGCGGTCGCGATGATCGACGGAGGCGAAGCCCTGCTGGGCCATGCCGCGGCCGCCGCGCGGGAAGCCTACGTCGGCCTGCCGGAGGACATCGACCGGGCCGCGGCGGACGCCGAGGCGGCCCTGGGCCGCTTCGGCCTGGTGCTCAAGACCGAAATGAGCGAAGGCGAGGAACACGGATTCGCGTCCGGCGAAGAGCAGTTCAACCGCCGGCTCCATTTCCAGCACGGCCTGCGGGCCACCGCGCCGGAGTTGTGGCGCTATGGACTGCATCGGGTGGAAGAGCTGGAGCAACAGCTCGAGGAAACCGCGCGAGCCATCGACGCCGGCCGTGGCTGGCGGGACCAGGTGGAACGACTCGGGGCGGACTCGGTGCCCGCCTCCGGCCGGCTCGAGGCACAGCGTATGGCCATGGAGCGGGCACGGACCTTCGTGGCGCGGCAGGATCTGGCCACCCTGCCTCCGGGCCGGCTGGAAGTGGTCGAAACGCCGGTCTTCCTCCGCCCGATCGTGCCGTTTGCGATGTACTCGCCGCCCGGACCCTACTGTGAGGACCGCACCGGCCGGTTCTATGTCACTCCGGGAGACGGCCCGGGCTCGCTGGCCGGTTCCCGCTACGCGATGACCGGGACGGCGGTGCATGAGGGGTATCCGGGGCACCACCTGCACCTGCTCACGATGCAGACCCTTCCCACGGAGGTCCGGCGGGTGCTCTGGAGTCCGCTCACCGTGGAGGGCTGGGCGCTGTACTGCGAAAGCCTGATGGACGAGGCCGGCTACTACGACGAGCCCGCCCAGCGGCTGTTTCACGGGATGAACATGCTCTGGCGGGCGGTGCGGATCATTCTGGATATCGGCCTGCACACCCGGGAAATGTCACCGGCAGCGGCGGTGCTGTTTCTCCGGGACAAGATCCCGATGTCCGAAGGGGAGGCCTGGGCGGAGGTGCGGCGGTATTGTGCCACGCCCACCTACCCGCTGGCCTACGCCCTGGGCTGGCGGGAGATCCGGCGGCTGCGCACCGACTATGCGGCCCGGGAGGGTCCTTCGTTCACGCTGCGCGGTTTTCACGATCATCTGCTCCGCTACGGGGGCCTGCCGGTCACGCTGGCACGCTGGGGCATGGGCCTCCCCGAGGAACCGGCCGCCTGACGCGGGCACCCGGTATCCGGCGCCCGGTACCATTCGCTATGGCCTATCCTCCGCGATCTTCGCATATTGAATCGTACACGGCCTGAAGACACGTGTGAGAATCACGGTCCTTACCTACCTCGACAGCACCGACGAAGACTCCAGCGACTACGATCCCGTCGTCTCGCAGGTCGGGCGCGCCCTGCGGCGGCTGGGACACCGTGTCTCGCTTCTCGGCGTGCACGCCGACGTCAAGCGTTTCGTCGCCAAGCTGCAGCGGCGGAAGCCCGATCTGATCTTCAACCTGATGGAGATGTTCGGTGAGAACATCTTCGGGGACATACCGGTCGCGGGACTGCTGGACCTGGCGGGCGTTCCCTATACCGGGTGCGGGCCCGGGGAGCTCTACCTGACGCAGGACAAGGGGCTCACCAAGAAGATCCTCGCTTTCCACAACATCCTCTATCCCAGGTTCGCGGTCTTCTCCCAGGCGTCCGACTTCGAAACCGGCGGCAATCTGCGGCTGCCGCTCTTCGTGAAACCGCTCCGGGCGGATGCGTCCATCGGGATCGATTCGAAGTCGCTGGTCACCGATGCCAAAACCCTCATGAAGCGGGTCGCGGTGATCCACGACGAACTCAACGACTCGGCCCTGGCCGAGGAGTATATCGAAGGCCGGGAGTTCTATGTCGGCGTGCTGGGGAATCAGGAACCGCTGGCGCTGCCGCCCGTGGAACTGGATTTTTCGGGGCTGCCGGAGGGCTCGGCCAAGGTGCTCGACAACAAGGCCAAGTGGGACGAGGACAGTGCCGAGTACAAGGGGACCCGGGCCTTCGTGGCGACCCTCCCGGACGAACTCCGCGCCCGGCTGCAGCGGGTGTCGGTGGATGCCTACCGGGCCCTCCGGGTGCGGGACTACGGCCGGGTGGATCTCCGGCTCACCGATACCGGCGAGATCTACGTCCTGGAGGTGAACGCCAGCTGCTATCTGGCCCGCGACAGCGAATTCGCCATGGCGGCGAAGGCGATCGGGCTGGAATACGACGACCTGATCCGGCGTATCGTGGAGCTGGCGGGGGAGAGGTACGGGATAAGGGTGAAAAGTGAGAAGTGAGAAGTGAGAGGGCTCCCCCCTCCCCTCTCCCACTCCCCTCTTACCTCTCACATCTCACTTCACAGCAGTTCCATCTGATCCGACAGCTTCCGGTTGGTCCGGGGGAACCACCGGCGGCGGGCGGTGGTGAGATAACGCAGGAAGAGGCGGATCCGGCGCTCGAGGGCGTCGTGATCCGCCTCGTTCCACAGGCGGGTCCGGGGGCGCCGCCGGTAGGTGAGCGGCCCCAGGGCTCTCCGGGCGGCTACCTGGCGGCGGCGCTCCCGGGGGCTCAACCGGGGCTGCATCCGGGACCAGCGGGCGCCGTTGCGGATGTAGTGGGCCGCGAGGATCGCGTCGCCGGTGTCGTCTTTCCGCGGCTGGAAGAACCCGAGCACCGCTCGATAGTGCTGGATCCATGAATCCGTCAGAGCACCGCGCAGCACCGGGTCCAGCGACCGCCCGTGCTCGCGCAGCCGGGCGGCGGTTTCCAGCAGCATGGCGATCTCATGGTCGACCTGCCGCGCCGCGCGTCGCAGGATTTTCCGTGAGGGCATGGGACGAGAAGGTGAAAGTGAGAAGTGAGAAGTGAGAAGGGCCCCGCGAAGCGGAAGCGATGGGTACCCGACGCCCGGACCGGCACCATTCACCTCTTCTCACTTCTGACTTCTTACTTCTCACTTCCCTCCAACACCACATACCGCCCATGGAACTCTACCGCAATACCCCGGTCGTCCCGGACCTGGGCGGTGAGCGACACCCGGCCGCGGCCGCGGCGGTCCAGAGCGGCGAGCAGGGCCTTCAACTGAGCCGCCGCCGGGGCGCAGGCGACCGCCTCGAAATCACCGGCGACCGGCCGGAGATACCGGATCGAACTGTCCTGGATGACCACGTGCGCCCGCCGGCCGGCATCCCGCACCGCGAGCCAGACCACCCCCCAGCAGGCCAGGGTGGCGGCCGCGTTGAGGCTGCCCGCGAAGGCGGTGCCCTTGTGATTGACATTGGCTGAAAGCGGCGCGGAGAGGACCAGACAGCCGTCATCGTGACCGACGACCCGCACCCCGAGATGCTCGGTAATCGGCATCTCGGTGCGGAGCTTGTGGCGCAGCGCAGCCAGGGAGGGGGACATGAGATCGGGACGGTCGGGACGGTCGGACGGTCGGACGGTCGGACGGTCAGACGGTCGGACGGTCAGACGGTCAGACGGTCAGAGGGACATCACCGACCGTCGGCGCGTCCGGCCGTCTGACCGTCTGTCTCGTACGCACCCCGGGCCACGTAGGTCATGGCGAGGGCCGTGACGATCGTGGTGAGGGCCACGGTCACCGCCGCCTCATGCTCCGGCGCGCAGGCCAGGCGCAGCGCCTCGGCGCGCGCCGCCAGGTGATGGACCAGGATCCGGGTGCGCTCGGGGAAGTGCCCGGTCCACCGGTAGGTGTTGCCCAGCAACTCGCCTTCCATACGGCGGATGAGATGAGCCGCGGGCACGAGGGTCGCCGGCGGCGCGCCCTCCCGCCGGGTCTCCAGCTCCTCGAAGATGGCCCAGAGCGCGTCGTCGAGATCCAGCGGGAAACCGGGTTCCTCTTCCGTTACCTGGCGGTATAACTCCTCGACCGACAGGTCGATTTCACCGACCGGCTCGTCCAGATCGACGGTCGTCACCAGCGGATCGGTGTCGCGGACCTCCGCCATCAGGCGGTCACAATACTCCAGTTTGGCCAGTGCGTCCGGCCAGGTCCGGTACCGGGCGCGCCAGTCGAGGCCAGGCGTCATCCACACGGCGAAGGTTTCCGACCAGTCTTCGTCGGGGTGGCGCTGGGCGTACCAGCCCGGCAGGTGCTGCACGAAGCGGCGGCTGAACGGCTTCGGCCGGTACTCATCCTCCGGATACGGCTCGTCGATGGATCCGAAGAGACGAACCCATTCCTCCCGCTCGTAGAGCCGGTAGGCATAGTTCACCACGTGGCCCATCTCGTGCCGCAGGTACCGCAGAATGTCCGCCCGTCCCATCCCTTCGACATGGCCGACCCGCCGGGCGTGGAACTCGGTCAGCTCCTGCCGCGCCAGATAGAAGGGAATCGCCATCGCCACCGTGCCGAATGGCACCCCCCACTCGGTGGAGAGATAGCACCGGGGTCGGACCCGGGTGAGGCCCAGGCGTTCCAGTTCGGATTCCAGCTCGGCGATGATCGGCTCCAACCGGGTGCCGGTGATCGTGAGTCCCAGATCCCGGATCGGCACCGACCAGGGGTCGACACCCCTCCCGGCCGGCTCGGCCAGGACAGGCGGGAGATCGGAGAGGTGGAGCGGGAGCGCCGACATGGGCCGAATATAGCCCCAGGAAGCCCGGAAGCCCCGCGTGCGCGGGTCTAAGCAGGTGGACCGCCCCCAAGTAGCCCGGGTTGACACGTCCCGGGCTTGAGCCGGGTTTTTCTCCTTAAACTATTGTCCCACAATGGGTTAGCCTGCCTGACCCGGTCGGGCTCAGATATCTCGTTGTCATCAAATGACTTAGGGATCCACGCCGGCACGCGACGAAACTCTGCCCCCGGTGTGGACTCAGGCCCCCGGAGGACGTCTCCCGCGTGCAACCAGGTGAAAGGAACCCGTGGCAAGGAGCTCGAAGGCCTTCGTCGATGCCGGGGTGGCGATCGCGCTATGCGGCCTGATCGGATGCAGCGAAGCCGCGGCTCCAGGCATCGACTCTGATCGGGTTCGGGCCGAGCTGGCACAGGTCGGCACGGCCCTGGCCGCTGAACCGCTGGCGGGACTGGCAGCGCTGACGGGCCGCATGCAGGCCGCTCTCTCCGCCGCGGGACCGACACCGCCCGGCGCGCTCTTCCCGCCGGGCGCCGACGGCATGCGGTTCACCTACGCCCCCGGGACAATGGCATACCTGCCCGCAGCCGGCGGAACGGATGGAGAGGTCTCCTTCGAGTTGTACCGGATCGTCCCCACCACGATTCTGCCTGAACTTCCACTTACCATGACCGGCGCGGTGCGGCTGGTTCAGGGTCCGGTCGGGGCCATCCGGGTGACCTCGCTGGAGCCGGGATTCTCGCTCCGGTGGACCCGTTCGTCCGGGGCTTCCGGCCTCGAGCTGGAAGGCGAGTTCAGCCCGGGCTCGCCCCGGCTCACCTTTACCGCGCTGCTTCCACCCGCCGGCGCCGACATGGTCCGGGCATCGATCGAGATCGTCAATCCGGCAACAGGTCTTCGGTATTCCTATCGCCAGGTGGTTCCCCTCGGAGAGGAAACCGCCCTGGTCGACATCTCGGTGGATCACGGCGCCAGTCTGCGGCTCTTCGGGAGCTACACGGTCCGAGGACCCGATCTGACGGTCACGATTGCCGGCGTCACCGCTGCCCGGGTGACTCTCACGAGCCGACTCGATGTCATCGTGACGCCGGTCGCGGGCCGGATGCTGAGCGCCTCCGAAGAGAGCGTCATCCGCCAGACGGAGTCCCTCACCGGCCCGGTCTCCGCGTTCCTGACCGTTCTCGCCTTTCCCGCGGGCAGCTGACCGGCCATCTCGAGCCCGCGAGTTGGTGGCCGGCCCGGCTCAGGGGTGCCAGGTCCGGCGCATGAATTCCCCTCCGCGCACTCGCCGTGCGCTCCGCGGCCCGGTCGTCAGGCGGCTCTGAGAAGGTCAACAAGGCGAGAGGGCAATCTCCCCGGACCACCGCTATCTTGGTGCGACCCTTCCAGCCGTCCGGCATGACCGACCAGCCTTACCAGCCGCCACACCTCAGCAGCGAGCCCGCCGTCCCGGCCCGGGTCAAAGGCCTCGGCCTGGTCTCGCTCTTCAACGACTTCGCCAGCGAGATGATCTATCCGCTGCTGCCGGCGTTCGTGACGGTCACGCTGGGCGGCAGCGCGACGATCCTCGGCGCGCTGGACGGCGCGGCCGACCTCACCGCGGCCCTGGTGAAATGGGTGAGCGGCCGCCTGGCCGACCGGCGCGGCTGGCGGAAGCCGTTGATTCTGGTCGGGTACCTCACCGCGGTGCTGATCCGCCCGCTCATGGCGATCAGCGGCGCCGCCTGGCAGGTGGTGGGGTTCCGGGTGATCGATCGGGTGGGGAAGGGGCTCCGCACGCCGCCGCGCGATTCGCTCATCGCCGACATCACGCCGGTACCGTCGCGGGGACGGGCTTTCGGCTTCCACCGGGCGGCGGATCACTTCGGCGCGGTGCTCGGCTCGCTGGCGGCGTGGTGGTTGCTCCGGGAACAGGTGCAGGTCCGGGACGTCCTGGCCTGGAGTCTCGCGCCGGGGGTGGTCGCGTTTGTGGTGCTTGCCCTGGTTCTACGGGGTGCCCGGGAGGTACGGCAGCCTTCGGGTGCGACCACTCCCGGGGCCATGACCGCAGGTCTGCCCCGGCGCTTCTGGGTTCCGGTGCTGCTGCTGGCGGGGTTCACCTTCTTCCGCCTTCCGGAGATGCTGCTTCTCCTGCGCTTGCAGGATCTGGGAGTGACGGTCGTACTGATTCCCCTGGTCTGGGCCGGACTGCACGTCGTCCGGACCCTCGCCTCCTATCCGGGTGGATGGTTGTCGGATCGCCTGGGGCCGCGACGCCTGGTGGCTTTGGGAGGAGCCCTCTTCGCACTCCTGGCCTGGGGTCTGGGGAACGTCCGGACCGAGCACGGCGGCGTCCTGGTGTTTCTCTCGCTGGGCCTCGTGGCTGGTCTTACCGAATCTGCCGAGCGGAGTCTGGTGGCCCGGCTGTCCCCGGCGCGCATGGGCCGCGGTTTCGGCGCCTATCATGCCGTTACCGGTATCGCCGCGTTGCCCGCCGCGGTCATCTTCGGCGCGCTGTATCAGAAGCTCGGCGGCCCGGCGGCGCTCTACGCCTCGGCCGGAGCGATGCTGATGACGGTGGGGGGCTGGGTGGGGGTGAGAAGTGAGAAGTGAGAAGTGAGAAGGGAGAAGGGAGAAGGGAGAAGGAGGCGTGGTTGGTGCGGTCCGTCGGTCCCTCAGTCCGTCGGTCCGTCAGTCCGTCGTCCCTCTCCCAGCTCGGTTACGCCGCCCGAAACGATGAATGCCATGAGCTCCGAACTCGGCGCTTGGACGACCTCGACCTGGCTCCTGGGGAACACCAGCATCTGGCCGGCGAAGTTGTAGGACTGGGGCAGGTACACCGTGACGTGGTTCTCCATGCCCGGCAGGGTCAGCGAATCCTGGGTCAGGAATCCCAGGGCCCGCACATTGGTCCCGGGTATGAGCGTGACGATCACGGGCCGGTCGAAGCGCTTCTTCTCGCCCACAAACGCTCCCAGCACATCCTTGATGGCGGTGTAGAGCAGCCGCACGAACGGCAGCCGCCCCACCAGTTCCTCGATCCAGTCCATGACCCGCTGGGCCAGGAAATTGGATGCGAGCCAGCCCACCAGCGTGATGACCACGATGGTAAGCAGAAACCCGGCGCCGGGGACCGGCAGATTGAGCCAGCCGTCGATCGTCCGGAAGATGAGCCAGCAGATATAGAGCGTCAGCGCGACCGGCGCGATGAAGATGAGGCCGCGCAGGAAGTACCCCAGCAGCACCCGTGCCGGCCGGGATGGACGGCCGGGGTTGTGGCCTGGGCGAGCGGGTGTGGGATCGGTCACGGTCTGGAGCGGGTGAGGGTGTCAGCAGCAGCGGGAGGATCCGTCCCCGTAGCGATGGGCCAGGTACTCGTCGTAGTACTCCCGCTCGGTGGGGACCGGCTGCCCGGGATGGCGTCGCCGAAGATGCTCGACGTAGGCCCGGTAGTCCGGCATGCCGCAGACCCGGCGTACACTCCGGAGAATACGCCGAAGGGCACCGCCCGCCGGTCCGCCGGTCCGCCGGTCCGCCCTAGCCGACATAGGCCGATTCCACGAAGGGGGTCTCGCTCAGGACCGGCGCCTTGCGCTGCCGAAGCACCTGGGCCCATTCCCACACCGACATGATGACCACGAGCAGGACCACCAGCATGAACGCCGCGGCGACCACGGCATCGAGCCGGTCGTTGAAGATGAGCCGGGCGGCGTGGGCAGCGTCCAGCGTCCCGGCGGCGAGCTGGTCCCGTACGCTCGCGGCGTGGGCCAGGAATCCCAGCCGCGGATCGGGGGAGAAGACCTTCTGGTACCCGGCGGTCAGCGTCACTGCCAGGAGCCACGCCAGCGGCAGGAGCGTGGTCCAGCTGTAACGGGCCTTGCCGCTCTTGATCAGGATCGTGGTTCCCACGCAGAGCGCGATCGCCGCCAGCAGCTGGTTGCTGATGCCGAACAGCGGCCAGAGGGAGTTGATCCCGCCCAGCGGGTCGAGCACCCCCTGAATCAGGAAGAATCCCCATCCGGCCACGACCAGTCCACTCGAGAGGATGATGCTCGGGTACCAGGACGTCCGCGCCAGCGGGCGCCAGAGGTGGCCGCCCAGCTCCTGCAGCATGAACCGGCCGACCCGGGTGCCGGTGTCGACCGTGGTCAGGATGAACAGCGCTTCGAACATGATGGCGAAGTGATACCACAGGGCGGTGAGCCCGGCCCCGAAGGCGCCGCTGAAAATCTGCGCCATGCCGACTGCCAGCGAGGGCGCTCCGCCGGTGCGGGCCAGGAGGGTCGCCTCACCGACCTGGCCCGCCAGCGACTGCATCTGCTCCGGAGTCACCGTGAACCCCCAGGTGCGGATCGTCTCGCTGGCGGCCTGGAGGTTGCCGCCCAGTGCGGAGATCGGGGCGTTGATGGCGAAATACACGCCCGGGTCGAGCACGGCGGCGGCGCAGATCGCCATGACCGCGACGAACGATTCCATCAGCATCCCGCCGTAACCGATGAGCCGCGCATCGCTCTCGCGGCGCAGCATCTTGGGCGTGGTACCCGAGGCGACCAGCGCATGGAACCCGCTGATGGCCCCGCAGGCGATGGTAATGAATGCGAAGGGAAAGAGCTTGCCGGCGAAGACCGGGCCGGTGCCGTCCACGAACTGGGTCACCGCCGGCAGCTTGAGCGGCGGCAGGACGATGAGGATGCCCACCGCCAGCAGCAGGATGGTCCCCACCTTCATGAACGTGGAGAGGTAGTCCCGCGGGCACAGGAGCATCCAGACCGGCAGGACGCTGGCGATGAAGCCGTAGGCGATCATCCATCCCGCGATGGCCGGTCCGGACAAGGTGAAGATGGGCGCCAGCGTGGCTGACTCCGCGACATAGCGCCCCGCCACCAGCGCGGCGAGCAGCAGCACCACGCCGCCGAGCGAGGCCTCGATCGTCCGCCCGGGCCG
>JBFXBG010000143.1:0-10148 GCA_050183505.1 Gemmatimonadales bacterium
CCTCTCACCTCTTACCTCTCACCTCTCACCGCTTCTATCACCCGCTCCACTTCTTCGTCCGTCGTATAGCAGGCGCAGCCCACCCGCACGAGTCCCGCCGCGGCGTATCCCAGCCGGTCGACGACGGTCGCCGCGTAGAAGTCCCCGTGGGAAACGAACAGACCCTGGCGGGCGAGCCGCCGGGCCACCGCTTCGGAATCGACCCCGGGCACCACGAAGGAAACCGTGCTGGTCCGGGGGCGCCCCGGCGGCGGACCGACCACCCGCGCGCCCGCGGCCTGCAGTCCTTCCCAGAGCATCTGCACCTGGCGTCCTCCTTCGGCGTGCAGCCGGGTGAGGGCGTGCACCAGCCGGTCCCGGCGTCCCTCGCCTTCTCCCAGCCAGGCCAGAAAATCGACCGCGCCCTGGGTTCCCACAATGCCTTCGTGATTCTGGGTGCCCGTCTCCAGCCGCTCGGGCGCCTCGTCCGGGGCCGGCGCCAGCCTGGGGACGTCCAGCGACGACAGCAGCTCGGATCGGCCGTAGAGGATCCCGACGTGGGGGCCGTAGAACTTGTAGGCCGAGCAGGCGAGGTAGTCGCAGTCCCAGGCGCGCACGTCGATGGCGCCGTGCGGGGCATAGTGGACCGCGTCCACGAATATGAGCGCGCCCGCACCGTGGGCGAGGGCCACCGCTCTCGGAATGTCGTTCACGGTCCCCAGGGCATTGGAAGCCGCGCCGATGGCGAGGAGCCGGGTACGCGGTCCAACGAGCTGCTCGAGGTGACCCCAGTCCAGTTCCCCGGTTTCCGGGACCATCCGCGCCGTGCGCACCGTGATACCGCGTTCCCGTGCCAGGGCCTGCCAGGGCGCCACGTTGGCATGGTGGTCCAGCTCGGTGACCACGACTTCATCTCCCTCCGACCAGGCCCGTCCCAGCGCCCGGGCCAGATGGAAGGTGAGGGTGGTCATGTTCGCCCCGAAGGCTATCTCTCCGGGGTCGGCGTTCAGCAGATCGGCCACGGCCCGGCGGGCCCGGCTGATGGCCTCGTCCGTCTCCTGGGAGCTGGGGTAGCTCCAGTGGGTATTGGCGTTGTGGTGGAACAGGTAGTCGCGCATCGCGTCGGCCACGGCCTTGGGGACCTGCGTCCCGCCCGGGCCGTCGAAATAGGCGACCGGATGGCCGTTGTGAACCCGGGTCAGGGCCGGAAACCGCCCGCGTATCGTGGCAAGATCGATCATGGAGGACGTCGGAGAAAGGAAAAAAGACGGGAGGACGGAATATACATCCGTCCACCCGTCCATCTGCCCTTCCGTCCGTCAGTCCTTCGGTCCTTCCGCCCTCCCTATCGCCGCCCCACCGGTCCCTTCACCCGGATGGTGGCATCCGAGGTCCGGATGAGGAGCTCGCCCGTGGCATCATTGAAGGTGACCTCGACCGAGCCGCCCCCGCGGACCTCCACACTGGTATTGCCGACCGACCCGGCGAACCGCAGATGCTGGGCGTCACGTCCTGCCAGGGTACCGGCCAGCACCGCCTGGCTCGATTCCGTCCGGGCCAGCGCCGAGCGGAGCTGCTCCAGTTCCTGTGCCACTCGCAGCTGGTTCTCGGCCCTGGCGGTCTGCTCCCGTTCCCGAAGCTGGTTGATATAGGACTTCTGCAGGGCCGAGTAGGCAGCGACCGAGGGCGACTGCTCCGCCGTCATCCGGGCCCGTGAGGTCTGACCATCCCGCCGGTAGGTGAATACGACCGTGTCGCCCGGCTGCACTGCCCCGAAGTTCCGCCCACCGGCCGGCGTGCGCAGATCCACACCGTCGATCCGGAGCAGGACATCCCCCCGCTGGAGACCGGCCCGGTCGGCCGGGCTCCCCCGGTCGACGGAATAGACGCTGGGATAGTCGGAAAAGCTCCACACCCGGTCCGGTCGCTCCCCTGCTCCAGCCGCCTCCGTCTGGATGGAGCATCCGCTGCAGCTCAGGCCGAAGCCGAACCAGGCTCCCCGCTGGAGTGAGCTCTGCAGCCGGCCGGTCAGTCCTTTCACGTCCGCCAGCCGGGCCTCGGTGGCGGTCAGGGCGTGGGCAACCACGGCCTCCTGCCGGGCTTGTTCCTCGACCAGCCCACGCAGCCGGGCGGCCTGGGCGGCCTGCTCGACGCCGTTGAAGCCCGACACCAGGCCGGCCGGACAGTCTTTCCGGGTACGGATGTCCACCTGCATCTCGCGCCGCTCGCGGCGGACGGTCAATCGCACCCGCTGACCCGGCCGGAGGCTCGCCAGGTGGCGGCCCGCTTCCCGGGTCGTGATGAGCAGACCGTCGATCGCCACGATCACGTCTCCGGCCTGCAGCTTCCCGGCCGCCGGTCCGTCGGGTGCGATACCGCCGATCACCGGCTCTCGCCGGAAAAACCAGACCCCGCGTTCACCGACACCGGTCGTGACCGAACAATCACACGAGAATTGCGTGATACCGAGCGGCGCCAGCGACATGCCGTTGCGGCTCGCGTCACATTCCGCGGTCACCGCCACCGCCTGAGCCCGCGCGGTTCCGGCCAGAAGCATGAGCCCGGTCAGAACCAGCAGGCCGCGTCCGAACTCCCTGATCTCAAGAGCCATGATGATAGTCCCTCGTAAATGGCGGCGGCGCCCTCAGAACCAGACGACCCGCCGGACGGTAGTGTTCTCGGTATCCGGACGGCCTTCACTCCGCCGCCGGTCCAGTGAAGCGAGGATCTGGACCACGACCGGATCATCCGGCGCCAGGCGGACCAGCTCATTGGCGGCGGCATACAGCGCGTTGAGAGCCACCTCCCGGCCCTGGGCCACGGAGCCGGGGGCCCCCGAGTCCGGCATGCTGGCGAGCGCCCCGATGGCCGAGGCGTATGCCGAGCCGGTCCGCTGGACCAGGGCGGCCGCCTGGAGGGCGTTGTCCCGGTTCATGGCGGCGATGGTCTGGCCCGCCTGCCGGGTCGCGAGCCATTGGCCGGTGGCGACGCCGCCCAGGAACAGCATGGCGGCGGCCGCGGCACCTACCAGAAACCGCTGGGGCGTCCACCACCGGCGCCGACGTCCCGCCTCGACCAGCCCCTCGTCCCGCAGGCGGCGGATCAGACGCTCCTCGACCAGGATCCCCGGCAGCCGTTCCCGCGGCAGCCGGCCCAGGGCTTCGCGCTCCCCGGGGGTGAGTTCAGGCTCTTCGTGCGTCATCACTGACCTCCTCGGCCGGCCGCAGCGACTTTCGCATGGCCCGGCGTGCTCCGAACAACTGGCTCTTGGACGTGCCCGCGGAGATGCCCAGCCAGCCGGCGATCTCCTCGTGGGTAAACCCCTCGACATCGTGCAGCACCAGAACGGTGCGATATCCGTCCGGCAGCGCGGCGATCGCCCGTTCCAGGTCGATCCCGTCACCGCTCTGCGCCGGGGCGGGTTGCCACTCCAGCAGCCGGGAATCCACCACCTCCGGCCGGCGCTGCCGTTTCCGCATCACATCCCGGGCGACGTTGAGCCCGATGGCGGTAAGCCACGTCGCCAGCCCCGATTCCCAGCGGAATCCACCCAGCTCCCGAACCACCCGGAGCCAGGTTTCCTGCAGGGCGTCCTCCGCGTCCATCTCGTTGTTGCCAAGCAGGCGCAGCAGGACCATGTACAGCCGGGGCGTAAGCCGGCGGTACAGCTCGCGGAAGGCACTCTCGTCCTTCCGCATCAGCAGTGCTTCGACCAGGTCGCGATCCGGAATCAAGCCCGCCCCATCACGTGAAGGTTCGCAGGTGCCTGATTAGTCGTACGGGGGTGGCAAAGGGTTGGGTGGACGGTGCCGGGCCCGGAGGCCGTCGGAGCGCCGTCCGCCGTCTGCAGGCCGGACGGCCTTCGGGGCCGGGCGGTTTCCCGGCAAAGAAATACGGGCCGGCTTGGGTGAGCCGGCCCGTCTGAATGGAGGCGCAGGGAATCGAACCCTGGTCCGAGTGAGCATCCAGAACCGCGTCTACGTGCGTAGGCCTGTCTTTCTGCTTCGTCCTCCGGCCGGTGACGGCCGACCTTCCGGAGGATCAGCTCCTGAGATCTCGCTTACCGTGTCGGAGCGTCACGGTTCGCCAGCCCGGATTTGCGATCCCACGGCGACGCCCCAGGCGGGCTTCGGTCGCAGGAGGTGCATGAAGCGAGCGTCAGCTCAGCTTACGCAGCCAGTGCCAGTTCAGAGTTGGCAGTTGATACGTTCCAGACAGTTTTGCCAGGGATCTGGACCTGGGCACGCGACGATTCCTTCCACAAACCCGTCGAAACCGATCGCCCCCAACGACTTAAGGATAACTGGAAGGATCCAATCCCTCAATCCCCCAATCCCTCAATCCTTCAATCCCTCAATCCTTCAATCCCTCAATCCCCCAATCCCTCAATCCCCCAATCCCTCAATCCCTCAATCCCCCAATCCCCTCACTCCTTCTCCGCCACCGCCACCTGGTTCCGCCCGCCCTCCTTGGCCCGGTACAGCGCCGCATCCGCCTGGCCCATGAGATTGTGCCGGGTGGCGCTAGTCTCGGGGCAGGCCGCAACCCCGAAGGAGGCGGAGATCTTGTGCGGCGTCGTCTCCCAGATCCAGAGGTCCGTTTCCAGGGTCCGCTTGATCCGGTCGGCCACCTGGGCGCCCTCGGCCAGGCTGGCGCCCGGGAGCCAGATGCAGAACTCCTCACCCCCGATGCGGCCGACCGTGGCACTCACCCGGACCGAGTTGGTGATTACGCTGGCGAAGTGCCGCAGGGCCGCGTCGCCCGCCGGGTGACCCAGCTGATCGTTGAGCCGCTTGAAATGATCCAGGTCGGCATAGATCAGCGCACCCTCTTCCGACCCGACCCGCGTCATGGCCTCTTCCACTCCCCGGCGGTTCTTCAAGCCGGTGAGCGGGTCGGTGAACGCCGTTTCCCGGAGTTCGAAGTACATCCGGGCATTCCGGATCGCCGGCTCGGCGTCCCGGATGGCTTCCAGCACGTGGCTCAACCCCACCCCGGTGAGCTGTTCCTCCCGCGCATGCGAGAGCACCACCGCTCCCATCGGTTCCGATTGCGGGCCGATCCGGAGCACCTGAACCGGGCGGACCTTGCGCCGGTCCGGATGGGTGAGCCCGATGGGATGACGGGCCGTGTGCAGGTTGTCATCCTGGCCGGTGGCCACCAGCGCCACGGGGCTTCCCTCAACGACCAGTTGTCCCCGAAGCCGCCGGTCGCCCAGGGGTGAGATCGCCATGACCCGGATCGTCCCGCTGCTGAACCGGATTGCCACCAGCACGCCGGCGTCGGCAATGCGTTCCAGCTGGTGCGCCAGCTGGAGACATACCGACGGCAGGGTCTCGACCGGAACCTGGGTCTCGCGGGTGGCCAGCAGCAGCGGCCGGTCGGTCAGCACCTGTACCAGCTCTCCGAGCTCCGCCTGGGCCCGGTCCATCCCGCCGGGGCTGCCGGCGGGAATGAGCATCGCGGCGACGGTCCCGGATCTGGCCTGGTACACCAGGGTGCCCCGATCCAGCCGCTCAACCCCGCCACCGTCCCGGCCGGTCAGCCGCTGAACCCGCAACTCCACTTCCCTGGCCTGCCCCGGCGCGAGCCCGTTTTCCATGTGCCGGGCCATGCCGCCGCCGGGATTGTTGGCCGTGTCCAGCACCCACACCCCGCTGGCGCCATGCTGCCGGGCCAGCCACTTGAGGGCGGGATCGGGAAAGACCCGCTCGGTCACACCACCCGCCGCCCCGGGACCACGCCGTCGGCGCCGCCCGACCAGGTACCCCGCCGGGGCCGCGACCGCGACCGCCGCCAGGATCAGGAGAAGAGAATTCATCGGAGGCGGTCCGGGTCAGACATCCGTATCCGGACGGCGGCCCAGCCAGCCGCGGCGGCGGAACCAGAGGAAGATGCCCCAGCTGACCACCAGCATGACGAGCAGCACCGCCGGGTAGCCCCAGGGATGCCGCAGTTCCGGCATCGAGGCGAAGTTCATCCCGTAGATCCCGACGATGAAGGTGAGCGGGAGGAAGAACGCGGAAAACACCGTCAACACCCGCATGACCTCGTTGGTGCGGTGCGACGCCAGGGCGAGCTGGATGCTGAGCAGGTTGTTGACCTCCTCCAGCAGCTGGTCGGCGGCGAAGTGATAGCTCTCGACATTCTCCACCACGTCCTGGAACAGCGGCGCGTTCCGCTCGGACGGCGGGACCAGTTTGTGGGCCACGACCAGGGTCTGCCAGAGCAGGCGTTTGAACAGGCTGACCCGGCGCTTGAGCACGTGGATCCGCTGCAGCGAAGGCGAGGGCTGCCGGACATCGAACAGCGCGGCCTCGAACTGGTCGACCGTGGCCTCGGCTTCTTCCAGCTGCCGTTCATAGGTATCCACGACCGCATTGTACAGGTCCGCCAGGACGTACGAGAGCCTGGGCTCACGCTCCCGGGCCCGGTGGACGTGTTCCTCCCGGAGCCGGGCCAGGAACGGCTGGTCCTTCCGGTGAATCGATATCAGGAACCGGTCGCAGAAGAACACGGCCACCTTCCGCGTGATCTCCTGCACCGTCTCGGCGTTGGGGCCCGCGCGCTCGTCGCACGCGCGCAGGATGACGAAGGTGATCCCCCCGATACGCTCGTGCTTGGGGAGATGTTCCGGATCCAGGCAGTCCAGCACCGACGTCGGATGCAGGCCATGGGCGGTGGCCACCGAATCCAGTTCCTCCCGGGTCGGATCGCAGACATCGATCCAGACGAAGTCGGTCCCATCCGCGCTGAGAACGGTCGAGATCATCGGTTGATCATCCGCCAGGCGGCCACCGCCGCCCCGAAGCCGTTGTCGATGTTCACCACGGTGACCCCCGCGGCGCAGGAGTTGAGCATCCCCAGCAGGGCCGCCAGTCCGCCGAACGCGGCCCCGTACCCGACGCTGGTCGGTACCGCCACGACCGGCACCCGCACCAGCCCGCCTACGACACTGGGGAGCGCGCCTTCCATGCCCGCCACCACGATCACCACCGACGCCCGGACCAGTTGTTCCCGCGCCGAGAGCAGCCGGTGCAGGCCCGCGACACCGACATCCGCCAGCCGGTCAACTCCAAGCCCGATCGCTTCGCCAACGGCCGCCGCTTCCTCGGCGACCGGGAGATCGCTCGTCCCGGCACAGACCACCAGGACCGTCCCGGCCGGAGCGCCGGGGGGCTCCGTCCCGGCCAGGTGCACCACCCGGCCCAGCCGGTTCCACCGGGCAGCGGGGAAGCGCGCCTGCAGCGCGGCCGCCTGGGCCTCGGTGACGCGGGTACCAAGGAATCCCCCGCCGCCGGAGGCCAGGCGATCACAGATCGTGACGACCTGCTCGACCGTCTTGCCCTCGCAGTAGACCACCTCCGGCAGGCCCTGCCGCAGGGCGCGGTGATGGTCCAGCCGGGCGAACGAGAGGTCTTCGAACGGAAAATGCCGCAGCCGCTCGAGGGCCGCCGCCGGGGTCACCCGGCCGGCGGCAAGATCGGCCAGCAGGGCTTCGAGCTGGGAAGGGGTCACGCCACCCGCGCGACCGGCTCGAGGTATTCGAGGAAGATCGACTCCGCCTGGGCCATTGTCTCGACCTGGAAGAGCCTTTCCCGCAGCGCCGACGCGCCGGGCAGGCCCTTGGTGTACCAGCCGAAGTGCTTGCGGAACTCGACCACGGTGCGGCGGGTGTCTCCCTGCAGCCGGAGCGCCAGCCGCGCATGATCCAGCGCCACCGCGAACCGCTCGGCGGCGCCGGGGGCTGGAGGCACTGCCCGGCCATCCAACAGCGCCCGGCCGTCGCGGAAGATCCAGGGATTCCCGAACGACCCGCGGCCCACCATGATCGCCGCGCATCCGGTATGCTGCCGCATCCGCAGGATGTCCTCGGCGGTCTTGATATCGCCGTTTCCGATGACCGGAATGTCGAGCGCCTCGACCACCCGGGCGATTTCGTCCCAGTCGGCCCGGCCGGTGAACATCTGCGTGCGGGTCCGGGCATGGAGCGTAAACGCCCGGGCCCCGGCGTCCTGCATCCTGAGGGCGATGCCGACCGGATCCCGGGTGTCGTCGTTCCAGCCGCTTCGGGTCTTCACCGTGACCGGCAGGTGGGTCGCCCCGACCACCGCCCGGATGATCGTATCGACCAGATCCAGGTCCCGCAGACAACCGGACCCGCCGTTCCGCCGGACCACCTTCTTGACCGGACAGCCGAAGTTGATGTCGATGAACTCCGGCTCGTAGACCTCGGTCACGATGCCGGCGGCGCGCGCCATGGCGTCGGGATCGGCCCCGTAGATCTGCACGCCGATGGGCCGCTCCTGCGGGGCGAACTCGGCCCCCTCCAGGGTCTTCCGGATACCCCGGTGGATGGCCTCGGCCGAGAGGAACTCGGTCATGAGAACGTCCGCCCCCATCCGCCGGCTGATCTGGCGGAACGGGGCCTCCGACACCCCGGCCATGGGGGCCAGGATGAGGGGGCAATCGGGGCCGGTGAAATAGGGCAACTGCATGTGAGGAAAATACTTGGCGATGACGGGCTGAGCAATGGAGCAGGTCCGCGACAGGCCCCGCTCGAAGGGCCGCCCGGTTGCCGAAAAGGCGTTTGACACCACTTCCCGCAACGGGTTAGGTTGTCGGCCACCTTCCCGCAGCCGCAACAGAGTCAGGCCGGCCGGAGCCGTCATGCCGCTGAAAGACTACTTCCAGAACCACAGCATCGCGCTCGGGCTCGAGGCGACCACCCGGGATGAGGCCATCCGGGAAATGGTGGGCCTCCTGGGGCTGGACGAGGCCGGAACCCAGACCCTGGTGAAGCTGGCCCGGCGCCGGGAAGGCCTCGGGTCGACCGGGGTCGGCCGCGGCATCGCGATTCCCCACTGCCGCTCGCCCCTGGTCAACCAGATCCGCCTCGCCTTCGGCCGGACGGTGAAGGGGATCGATTACCAGAGCGTCGACGGCGCGCCGGTGCGCTTTCTGTTCCTGATCGTGGCCCCACCCGAACTCGCCAGCCAGTACCTCGCCGTGCTGGGCAAGATCGCCCAGTTCGCCAAGGACGACGACACCCCCGGACGCCTGGCCGAGGTGAACACGCCGGAGGAGCTGCTTGAACTGATGGAGAAGAAGGGGGTGTGAGAGATTGGAGGATTGAGGGATTGAGGGATTGGGTTGACCGTTGAGATCCACGCGGTCCGTCCAATCCCTCAATCCTTCAATCCTTCAATCCTTCAATCCCACAATCCCTCAATCCCTCAATCCTTCAATCCTTCAATCCCTCAATTCCCTTCATTCCCACTCGATCGTCGCGGGCGGTTTGGAACTCACGTCGTAGACCACCCGGTTGACCCCCTCGACTTCGTTGGCGATCCGGTTGGAAATGTGGCCCAGGACGTCCGGCGGGAAGGGGAACCAGTCGGCGGTCATCCCGTCCCGGCTGGTCACCGCCCGGAGCCCGACGACCTGATCGTAGCTCCGGTGATCGCCCTGGACGCCCACCGAGCGGATCGGCAGCAGCACGGCGAAGGCCTGCCAGATCTCATCATACAGCCCGGCCGAGCGGATCTCCTCGATGTAGATGTTGTCGGCCCGGCGGAGGACCTCCAGATTTTCCGGGGTCACTTCACCCAGGATGCGGATCGCGAGGCCGGGGCCGGGGAACGGATGCCGGCCGACCATTTCCTCCGGCAGTCCCAGTTCCCGCCCCACTTGCCGGACTTCATCCTTGAACAGCTCCCGCAACGGTTCGATCAGCGTGAAGGGCAGCCGCTCCGGCAGCCCGCCGACGTTGTGGTGGGTCTTGATGGTGACCGAGGGCCCGCCCCGCGGCGAGACCGATTCGATCACGTCCGGATAGAGGGTGCCCTGCACCAGGAATCCCACGTCGTCGCCGACCCGCCTGGCCTCGGCCTCGAAGACCTCGATGAACGTGTGCCCGATGCGGCGGCGTTTCTCCTCCGGATCGACCACGCCGGCCAGGCGGGCCAGAAACAGATCCGAGGCATCCACCACCCGGAGATCGATCCCCAGATGGCGCCGGAACGTCTGCTCCACCTGGGTCCGCTCATGCAGGCGCAGCAGTCCGTGATCCACGAAGATGCAGGTCAGCCGGTCCCCCACGGCCCGGTGCACCAGCACCGCGGCGACCGAAGAATCCACCCCGCCGGAGAGGCCGCAGATGACCCGCC
>JBFXBG010000144.1:0-10115 GCA_050183505.1 Gemmatimonadales bacterium
CTGGGCCGGCGACAGCTCCGGCAGGTGCATCAGGGCGAATTCACCGCCGTTCCAGCCGTAGCGCTTCACCGCGGCCTGGTTGGCGGAATGGATCCGCAGGGTTTCCAGGTCATACAGCCAGACCGGCGCCGGGACCTGATCAAAGAGGGTGGCGTAGCGCCGCTCGGCATCGCGCAGGTTCAGAATGAGCTGGGCCGTCCGCAGGGCGGCCGCCCCGATGGCACCCAGGGCATCGAGCAGCGAGAGATCCTCCCAGCTGAAATCCCGTCCATCCTCCCGCAGCGATACGACCAGCAGGCCGAGGTCCTGCCCGTCGGCCAGCAGCGGGAGCGCCCGGCGGGCGCCGGAACGGGGCAGCCGCCCGAAGTGATCGACGTCCTCCCGGCGGATTTCCTCGCCCTCGAGTATCCCATAGGCGGGCCCCTCGATGTGGCGGCAGACGAGCAGGTCGGCGCCCGGCTTCTTCTGCAGGAACACGACGTATTCGGCGCCCACCAGGCGGCGGGCCTGTTCGCTCACCGACGCAATGATGTTCTCCGGGTTGAGCGACGGCACCAAGGCGGAGGCGCCGGCCATCAGGGCATGCACCGCCATGTTGCTGCTTTCCAGCTGCTGGCGCGTCTCCCGTTCGACCGTGACGTCGCGATGAATGCCGATGACCACCCGCCCCGACCCCAGCAGGGCGGGCGTCGCGGTGGTCGCCAGGATCCGGACGTCGCCACCCGGCCGCCGCAGGCGCCACTCGAACGACGCCGGCGCCGCCTGGGTCCCCTCCTGTCTTTCCCGGTGCAGCCCGAGCACCCCGGCCAGGTCCTCCTCGTGGACCAGCGATTCCAGCGGCAGCGCCGCCATCGTCTCCGCCCGGGGGAACCCGGCGATCTTCGCCATGGCCGCATTGGCGAACACCAGGTGCCCGTCCACCACGGCGGTCATGCCGTCGCCCAGGGCGTCCGCCATCGACCGCCAGACCTCGAAGTCCGGTACCGGCCCCTCGTTTCCCAGCCCCGCGATCGCCAGGGTCCCCATGTCCCGCGCGGCCAGCCGGCGGCCGAGCCGCTCCTGCCGTGTGAGATACAGACCCACCGGGAGCGTGAGCAGCAGCGAGGAGAGGAGCTTGGCGAACACGAAGTCCGGCACCGAGCGCATGACCCGGAAGAGATCCAGCCCGCCGAACGCGGCGAACGGGAAGACGAAACTGTCGACCGCGATGCCGGCGAGGAGCGCCAGACCAAACCGAAGGGAGTGCGGGAAGATCGGCCGGCGGGTGGTGAGTATCTGGTACAGCACCGCCATGACCCCGAGCGAGAGGCCCAGCGAAACCGGCGAGGCAAGCACCGCCTGCCAGCCCGGGGCCGCGATCACCGTGGTTCCGCCGAACCGGGCCAGCTCGTGGGCCGCCTGGAACAGGATGGAGGCGAACCCGATGCCGGCCAGCAGCCGGCGCGCGTCCCGGGCCCCGTGCTCCAGGTAGATCAGGAGCAGCAGCATGAGGATCGCCGGGGCGATCACGCCGCTTCCGAGGAACAGGCGCTGCACCCCGCCCGGTCCGCCGGTGATGGACGGCACATTGACCCGCCACTCCGCCCCGTAGCTCACCCAGCAGATGGTCGTGAGCGCGCCGACCCAGAGCCAGAGCGAACCCACCCCGAGCCGGCGGCGGATGGAGAGAATACCAAGCGTCGCCCCGGCCACCGTCAGGTGAATCAGGGAAAACCACACCAGGGATTCGGAGTTGAACCCCATCTCAGGTCAGACGTCCCCCCAGCCGGGTCCATGGGCGTCCGCGGGCCCATCCCGCGCGCGCCTTTCCGATATCTATTGTCGGATGAACCGGGGAAAACTTGAGGAACAGAAAGGAGGACTCGAGCAGGGAATGGGGGAGGTGGAGCAGGCCTGAGAACCGAGGGTCCGGGCCGAGCGGGTCCCTTCCTCAGCCCTCAGTCCTCAGTCCTCAGTCCTCAACACTATCACTTCATGTTCCCCGTCGGCCAGGAAGCGGACGACCGGACCGCCGACTTCAATCCCGTCCACCAGGGTCTGGGCGGGCCGCGCGTTCCGGGACAGATCGAGGGTGAGGTGGATCGAGGGACCGAACCGCTTGCGGATCCGCGCGACGATCTGGCCGGGCCGGCGGCGCATCTCCAGATCCACAACGGACCGGCCGACCCGGAGCCGGTGCAGCGCCATCCGGGGCCAGTCCGGCGGAAGCCAGGGCGCGACGCGCGTGGCACTGCTCAGCGCATCGGGTACGATTCCCCACAGCCCTTCGATCGCCGGGGAAAGCACCATGGCGGCGCTCCAGGCCTGGTCGGGACAGACACCGGCGTCCCGCCGCTCGAGCCCGTGCAACACCTCGTCGAACGCGCCCTTGGCCCGCTCGCCGGCCAGGGCGGCGTTGGCCAGCAGGTGGCCCAGCGCCGCGGCGCAATGCCCGCCCCGCCACTCGGCCAGACTCACCCAACCGGTGTACAGGGGCCAGACCGCACCGCGGTGGTAACCGGTCGGCTGGAACAGCGGATCGTCGGTGGCCAGCATCCGCACTCCCCAGGGCGCGGAGAAACCCTCGCCGGCGATCTCCCGGTACCATGAAGCCGCGTCGTCCGGGTCGACCGCGCCCAGCAGCAGCGGCACGGCCAGCATGGCGGTCCGATGGAGCTGGGGGGAGCCGTCGGGCAGGAGGCCCAGCGCCCACTCCCCCTCGACCAGAAACCTCCGGTGGATCGCCGCACGGGCCGCGCCGGCCCGCTCGCGCAGCTCCTCGGCGAGATCCGCGCGGCCCAGCGCGTCCACCACGGGCTCCAGACCCTCCAGTGCCGCAAGCCAGCAGGCCGCCAGGTAGAGCGTCACCCGGGCCCCGCCCAGCGGACCATGCTCGATCCAGCCGTGTCCCACCCGGGTATTCTCGATGAGGCCGTCGCCGTCCCGATCGGTCGAGAGACAGAACCGGTAGGCGCGTTCGACCGCGGGCCAGTACCGCTCGAGGTATTCGAGATCCCCGGTCCAGGCCGCGAACCGGGCCGCCAGCAGCAGGTAGAGCGGCGTGCTGTCGGCCGCGTCGTAGTGCACCAGCCCGCTGGTGGTATACTCGTGCAGCACCTTGCCCGTCACGTCCTGCGACTGGGAGAGGAACTTGAGAACGTCGCGCGGCCCCTCGCGGTCGCCGGCGGCCAGCTGGGCAAAGGCGGTCCAGCACGCATCCCGTCCGAAGAACCAGGCGTAGCCGGGACGTCCGTCACCCCAGCCGGGCGTGGACGCCGCATAGCCCGCGAGCAAGGACCGGCCGACGCCTGGAGACTGGGCCACAAAACCGTCACAGCGGACCTTGGCCCATTCGAAGGCGAGATCGAGTGCCGGGACCGGGGTTTCCAGGGATGCCCCATAGCGGTGCAGCAGGCCGGCATGCTGTTGCCGCTGGTTGCGGAATCCTTCGAAGCGCTTGCGCTCCAGCGCGCGCAGGGTCTTGTCCAGTTCATCGCTGTCGCACGCCCCGACCGCCACCACCCGGACCGCGCCCTGCCCTTCCACCCGCACGGCCAGCATTGGCCGGCCGGCATCCGGTACCGGACCCGGAACATCGAAGCGCCCTCCCACGACCGCGAAGGCCGCCTGCGCCGCCGCCCCCGAGGCCCCCACCCACAGCCGGGTGCGATCCTCCGAGAGGTTCCAGCGCAGATCGCCGAAGGCGCCGGCCGGGTAGGGCCACATCCGGCGGAGATCCATGGCCCAGCGCAGCACCAGCCCCCGCCCGGCCGGCGCCCGCAGGTCCCAGAGGAACGCGGGCAGCTCCAGCGCGGCACTCCACCACTCCCGGCATTCGCCCGCCTCGCCCCGGAGCACCCGGGCCATGCGTTCAGGCGCCGCGGTAAAGCCGGCGGGCTCGAGGCCGCCGGCCGGCTCGACCCGCACCTCACGCATGAGGCGGAACGGATGGCACCAGACCTCTCGCAGTCCGCTCCGCTCGCCGCCGGCCAGAACCATCCGCCGGCCCGCATGGGTCCACGGATCGTCCCCGGCCGCGGGCGAGTGTATCGCCAGCGGGGAGTCCTCCTCGGGCCACTCGCCTTCCATTCCGGGAAAGTCCGGGACCGGGACGTGCGCCTCCCGGCGGACGAAGCCGCCCGGCTCCGGCCAGACGGCAACCGGCACGGCCCGGTCCCGGTGGGGAATGCCGTCGCCGACGATCGCATTGGCCAGCACACTCCGGAGCTGGCGCGCCAGCAGCGTGTCCGGCGCCGCGAGGGCGACGAACGCCCCGATGCAGAGCACTCCGCCGTCGCCCACGCCGTATTCCCAGCACACCGCCCGGCCCGGGTTCAGATGAATGAACGACCGTTCCACGGCGACGACGGCGCCCGCGGCGGGCCGGATTCCGTGATAGGCCAGCCACCGGTAGGCCTCCCCTTCACTCGGCGCCCAGGTATACGTCCCCTGGTCGATTCCGACGAAGAGCGGATGCGGCCCGAAGGCCGCCAGACCGCGGATGTGGGGGAAGGCCTTGAACGAGCGGAACTCCTCCAGCCAGAATTCGTCCTCCGCGTGCCGCCAGACGGCCTCGCGGGACTCATTGGGCGGCGTCGGCTCGATTCCCAGCGCCGCGGGGAGTTCAACCGCATCCAGGGTGGCCAGCAGGCGGCCGCCGCCATCGAGCCAGGGGCGGAGCGCGGGCGCACTCTCGACCGGGCCGTGAGCCCAGATGAGGTCCGACTCGGCCAGGGTCACCTGGCTCAGGCGGTCATAGCGCGTGGCCAGGACGCCCTCGAGATTCACCAGCCACTCGAATCCCGCATCTCCCTCGGCGCCGGCCCCGACGAACCCGACCCGCCTTACCACGTAACCTCCACGGCGCGGCCGATTCTTCCCTGCCCCGCGGCGCGGCCGTCGACCCGCACCCGGTAGGCTTTCCCGGCGATCGCCACGTCCACCCGGTGGCCGGCCACACGGAGGTTGCGGAATTCCGCCTGGACTCCGAAGGGAAGCGGATCGACCACGAGTCCCTGTTCTCCCCGGGGCAGCACGCCGCCGACGTGACGCACAAACAGGTCGTTGACCCAGGAATGCTGGTAATCGTCGATGCCCCGGTACACACTCCCCCGGCCGGAAACCGGATGGTAGTGCTCGAAGCAGTTGGGACGCGCCGGGTCGCCGTCGAAATGCATCATCCGGACGAAGCGGTTGACGAACTCCACCACCCGGCGGGCCCAGCCGGGATGATGCCGCCGGGTGACCCGGGCCAGCGCGTCGATCACGTGACTGTTGGTCATGGGCCAGACCCGCCCATTCCAGGGGCAGACATGCCGTTTGCCTTTCCATTCGGCATCCGGACTGAACAACGGGTCGTCCACGCTGGAACTCGGCACCGGGAACGGCGTCCAGAACTCGCCCGGATCGAACAGATGCCGCTCGAGGCCGGCCAGATGCCGCGGTCCCGCCAGGCTGGTAAGGTAGGGGTAGAAACAGACCGCGGCCTTGACCCCGGTGCGGCGGCCGGTGGCGGGGTCCACATCGAAGAACATCCCCTGCTCCGGGTCCCACATCCGCTGCTGTACCGCGTTCCGGGTCCGCTCCGCCAGCGCCTCCCAGCGCGCCCGCCGGGTCTCGTCCGGAGCCAGGCGTTCCAGCAGCCGGAAGAGCCGGTAGGCGTAGACCGTGACGTCGATGCCTTTCAGCCGCAGCCGGTTTTCCCAGCCGTATCGATCGGCTCCCGGATCCACCGCCTGGTAGCGGGACATGTATTCCTGACCGGTCTCGTACTGGTCCACCACGTCGATCATCCCGCTGGATTCACGATCCCGGGTTCCGCTCAACCACTCGGCGTACTGCGCCAGGGCGGGATACACCCGGGCGAGCCGGGCCCGGTCGGGATGCACGCGGCCGACGTCGCCCAGCGCGCCACCCCAGTCGGCGTGGTAGAAGTCCGCGCCGGTCAGGTGATCCAGATAGACCCGGCCCGGCAGCGCGCCGGCCCGGTCGAGCCGGTCGAGGAACGTCTCGACCACGCCGTGGGCCCAGGCACCGTCATGACACCAGCGGACCTCCCGCGCGTGGCACATGGCGGAGTAACTGATCGGCTGGTGGAAGTACCCGATGCCTTCGCACACCGTGCGGTGGGCATAACGGCCCAGCCCCGCGGGCACGGCGTTCAACCGGAGGCCGTACCAGCGATACCACCAGTACCGTTCGAGCCAGCGGTCGGAGCAGCGGAAGGCCGGCAGGGTGGCGGTGAATGCGCTCCAGGACCGCTCCGCCCGGCGGCGGGCCGGCCCGGCGGCGGGCGTGGCGGGCGGGACAGGAACACCCAGCGGGGTGAGCTGAACGGCGGAGGCCAGGCCGGCGGTGCGGCCCGGGGCCAGCCGGAGTCGCCGCTGCAGACCCAGATAGACCAGACCGCGGCGGTTGATTCCGCCGAGGCGCGCTTCGTTCGCGAGCCGGCCGGAGGGCTGCCATCGGTCGTAGAAAGGAGTCAGCCGGAAATCCGGCGTGGGCCCGCTGGGCTCGGAGCGGTACACCGCCCAGCTCCGGTGGCCGCCCAGACTGTAGTCCAGCCGGACTTCGACCTCCTGGTCCTTCCGGTCCCGCACCCGGCGCACCAGGCTCACGCGGTCGCGGGAAGTCACCACCGCTTCGTCACCGACCGACTCCCCGTCCACCGCGGTCCAGAGCACGATGTCCAGCACCGCCATCCGTCGCCCGGTGTTCCGGATCTCCCATTCCGAGGCCAGTATCCGGTTGCCCGGCGCGGAGCGATGCTCGATCGCCCGCAGCCCGTGTCCCAGATCGTAGGCCAGGCGGAGCCCGGCCGGGGTCCAGGCCAGGCCGGTGGCCCGCGGGAGAGGAAGCGGCTGCCCGTCGCGGAGAAAGCTCACCGTGTACAGGGGCCCCACCGGATACTGGACCAGGTGGGCTTCGTCCCAGAACCCGGGCGTATCGTGCCAGGCCGGAAACGGCGGAGCCCACACCAGGCCGTCACCCGAGCCCAGGTACCACTTGTCGGTGCGCCGAAGCAGCGGAGGAGTCATGGATGATTGGATGATTGGATGATTGGGGATTGGATGATTGGATGATTGAGGATTGGATGATTGGCGGAGCGTGACGAGTTCCCGCGGGTGGCGGGCGTTGCGGCAGGTCGACCATCACCCAATCATCCAATCCCCAATCACCCAATCATCCAATGGTCTCACTTGTCTCCGTCGAGCCTGGCGATCTCCTCCAGGATCTCCCGATTCTCCCGGCGGAGTCCGTTGTGCTCCTCGAGGTGGCTCCAGCGCAGGGTGCCGTCCGCATCGATCAGGAAGTAGGCTCGCCGGGAGAGGAACCGGTCTTCCAGCAGCGTGCCGTACAGGCGGCAGACCTCGCGCTTGAAATCGCTCAGCAGGTCGACCGTCATGTTTTCCTTGGCCTTGAACTCCCTGAGCGTGGGGATCGAGTCCACGCTGATGGGCAGCACGACGGTATTGCCCCTTTCGAAACGGCTGTAGTCCTCGGAGAACGCGCACAGCTCGGTGGTGCAGACGCTGGTGAAGGCCAACGGGAAGAAGGCCAGCAGCACCTTCCGCCCGCGCAGAGCCGACAGGCTCACGTCCGACCCGGAGGTCGACGGAAGGGTGAAATCCGGCGCCGGCGCGCCAATGGTCGGAGGGGGCATGGGAAGCGCGAAGTCAGAGAGTCAGGAGGTTGAGAGTACCGGGGGACGGGTGCCGGATGGGGCCGGGGTCTCGAGAAAAGGGCGGCCGTCATAGGCCGCCCCCGGCCGCGTGGGCCGCTCTGGCCGTCCCGGCCCCTCCGGCGGCTACTTCTTTGCCGCGTCGTACCGTTTGCCGACCTCGGTCCAGTTGACCACGTTCCACCAGGCGCCGAGGTAGTCGGGCCGGCGGTTCTGGTACTTGAGATAATAGGCGTGCTCCCAGACATCGACGCCCATCACCGGGACCTTGCCGTCGCTCAGCGGGTTGTCCTGGTTAGCCGTGCTCTCGATGGCGAGCTTGCCGTTCTTGGCCAGCGTGAGCCAGGCCCACCCGCTGCCGAACCGTCCCAGCCCGGCCTTGGTGAACTCCTCCTTGAACGCGGCCATCCCCTTGAACGTGCTGTCGATCGCGGTCGCCAGGGCGCCGACCGGCTCCTTGGCGCCGCCCGGGGCCATGATCTCCCAGAACAGCGAATGGTTGTAGTGCCCGCCGCCGTTGTTGCGGACCGCCGTGCGGATGTCCTCCGGTACGGTCTTCAGGTTGCGAAGCAGGTCTTCGACCGACTTGGACTGCAGCTCGGGATGCTTCTCCAGCGCGGCGTTGAGGTTATTGACGTACCCCGCGTGATGCTTGTCATGATGGATCCGCATGGTCTGTTCATCGATGTGCGGCTCCAGGGCATTGTACGCATAGGGCAGTGGGGGAAGCGCGAAAGCCATAAGGCAGACTCCATGGCTGAGGAAATCAACTGAGGCGCGGAGAACTCAGCGCCAGAGAAACGTCACGATCCAGCAATATAAAGGGGTCTGGGGAACATTGGATGATTGGGACATTGGATGATTGGATGATTGGGGATTGGATGATTGGGGGAGCGCGACGGGTTCCCGCCGGGCGGCGGGCGTTGCGGCAGGTCGATCATCACCCAATCATCCAATCCCCAATCATCCAATCATCCATTCATCCAATCAGTCGGCACCCCGCCCCGCCCCCACCCCGACGGCCGCCACCACCACCACGGTGTACACCGTCTCGGCCTGCAGCCCGGCCGCGACGACGATCAGGCCGCCCCAGACCGCCGGCAGCCAGGCCAGCCGGCCCAGTCCGAGCGTGAGCGGCGGCAGGTACTCGAGCGCGCGGCGCATCGCGGCCCGCAGGCCCGCGAGGCCCAGCAGCCAGGCGGCGGCCGCACCGGTCCCGACCGGATCGACCGTGATGCCGAGGACGGCGAGCGCCGAAAGCAGGGTAATGAGGCCGGCCTCCGCGCGGGCCGGACCGGCCAGCGCGGCGTGCCAGATCGCCAGCGCCGCCAGCGGCACGATGACCGGCGACCAGTGCAGCAGGCCATCCGGCAGCGGCCCGGCCAGCCGGAGCAGCAGCACTCCGCCCAGCGGCGCGAGGAGACGTCCCGGGACCAGGCCATGGAACGGCCAGAAGCCCAGGAACCCCCAGGCGGCGACGGCAATGTAGGGCACCAGCAGGTTCTCCGCCGCCGGGCTCCAGGGCGCGTCGATCAGCGCCCGGAAGGTGAGCCCGCCGTCCGGCGGGACGATCGCCGCCATGAACCGGTACACCGGGATCAGGGCCAGGACGAACAGGGGCAGCACGGGCAACGGCGTGCCCTCGCCGGCGCGCCGCATGAGCGCGTGGCCCGCGACCGCGGCAATGAGCGCCGAGAGCATCATGACGGCGAGCGGCTGCGCCAGCACGGTTCCGGCGATGCCGACCAGCAGTACGAAGCTGAGGGCCTGGTCGGCCGGGTCGGTGAACCGGAGCAGCGGGCCGGGGGGCCTGGGCGCGAGCCAGTGCCCGTCCAGCCAGCGGACGGCCGGGCCCAGCCGGGTGAGCCATCCCAGAGCGACGAGCAGCGCGAGCCCGGCCCCGATCCCCAGTGCCAGCAGCGCCACGCGGCCCGCGCCGGCGGCCGCGCCGACGACACCCCGGAAGCCCCAGAGCAGCTGCCCCGCGCCCGCCAGCGTGAACACCGCCGCCAGGGCGGCCTGGCCCCGGTTCATCGCCGCCCGGAGGCCGCCGATGGCCGCGGCGATCGCCAGGACCGCGCCGATCAGGTGTATGGCGCTGGTGATACGGAGGAAATCGAGCGGTGTCCCGTCGACGGCGATCCGGGCCCCCAGTTCACCCAGCGGGACATCCCCCACCCGGGCCAGGATCGCCGCCAGGCCGAGCCCGGCCAGAATCCCGCCAACCGCCCCCCAACGCCTCGCGCGGCCCGGCGGAATCAGCAACAGCCCGGCGGCGAGGATGAGGTAGGTGGAGGAGAGGGAGGGACTGATGGGATTGAGGGATTGAGGGATTGGGGGATTGGGGGATTGAGGGATTGACGGATTGACGGATTGAGGGATTGAGGGATTGAGGGGGCGGGGGAATGGGCCCTCTCACTTCTCACCTCTCACTTCTCACCTGACTTCATGGAGC
>JBFXBG010000145.1:0-10045 GCA_050183505.1 Gemmatimonadales bacterium
AAGAGCAAGTTCAATCTGGGCATTCCCACCGGCTCCTGACGGGGTTCCGGGGGATAAACGCCCGAAACGGCCCGGTGGTTCTCTCAACCTCCGCGCAGTGGAGCTTCTTTCTTGCTTGGTTTCCCGCGCCGGGTTTCATATATTCCCGCCCCTTGGCTGGGCCAGGTAGCTCAGTTGGTAGAGCACGTGACTGAAAATCACGGTGTCGGCGGTTCGATTCCGTCCCTGGCCATCGACAGAGCGAGGCAAAGACGAACGGGTCTCCAGAGGAGACCCGTTCGTCTTTCCACCGGCGGTGCCCGGGCCGGCGAAAGGGCGGCCGGCATCCAGGAACCCCTGGTTTCCGTCGGGCTACGGGGAGCGGCCTTGCGTTCGGGTTTTGTTCGGTATAGATTGGCCCTCTCAGCCAGGCTCACCGGCAGGGGAGGCGAAGACAAATGACGGCAGGCACGGCACTTCTCACCGAATTCGATCAGGAAATGGCGACGACCCGGCGCCTGCTGGAACGCGTGCCGGACGGGAAGGCGGAGTGGAAGCCTCACCCGAAATCGTTCGCGCTGGGGCACCTGGCCCAGCTGATCTCGTGGATGCCCGGCTGGATCGCGAATACGCTGACCCGGACGGAGTTGAACCTGCTCACGGCCCCGGGATACTCCTTCGAGCCGACCGAGGTTCTGCTGGCCGGGTTCGACCGGAATGTCGCCGATGCCCGCGCGGCCATAGCGGCAGTCACGGATCCCGACCTCGAGGTTTCCTGGGCCCTCAAACGCGGAGACCAGGTGCTCTACACGGCGCCGCGAGGCGTGGTGGTCCGGAATCACATCAGTCATCTGAGTCACCACCGCGGCCAGCTCACGGTGTATCTGCGGCTCCTGGACGTCCCGATCCCGCCGGTCTATGGTCCTACCGCGGACGAGCGGGGATTCTGATCGACGTACCCGGGGTGCTTCTCGATGATCTCACGGATCTGGCACGGCTGGACGACGCGGCAGAACGCCGATGCCTACGAGCGGTTGCTGCACACGGAAATCTTCACCGGGATCACCGGCCGCAGGATCCCCGGGTTTCTGGGGATCGAACTGCTGCGGCGCGCCGCCGGTGACGACGTGGAGTTCGTCACCATCATGTGGTTCGAGTCTCTGGATGCGGTCCGTGCGTTTGCGGGGGAAGACTACGAGGCTGCGGTCGTGCCGCCCGCCGCGCGGGCGCTGTTGTCCCGGTTCGATGCCCGCTCGGCACACTATGAGGTGAAGAAACCCCGGGACGCCTGATGAATGCCCGCCGCCTGGTCCTTTCCCGGTGGCATCCGGCCGGCCGCCCGGGCGGCGCCCGCCGCCTCCACCCTGCCTCGGCGAGATGCGCACATGGAGAATCCGGCAAAGGGGACCTTCGAGGTGACCCTCACGCCCCAGCCTGCTGACGGTACCGCCCTCGCCCGAATGGTGATCGACAAGCGATTCCACGGAGACCTCGAAGCGGTGAGTCAGGGCCAGATGCTGAGTGCCATGGGCACGGTTCAGGGCTCGGCCGGCTATGTGGCGATGGAGGTCGTGCGAGGTACCCTGCACGGCCGGCAAGGCAGTTTCGTGCTCCAGCACACCGGGACCATGAACCGGGGGGCGCCGGAGCTGGGTGTTACCGTGGTCCCGGATTCGGGGACGGATGACCTCACGGGCCTGACCGGGAGGATGCGGATCATCATCGAGGGAGGCCGGCACTCGTATGAGTTCGAGTACGGCCTGCGGGAAGCGGGCGAGTAGCGAGAAGGAAAGAGCGAAGGGCGTACGATCCGAAGAACGGATCGTACGCCCTTTTGCAGTCCTGTCCGGCTCGCGTCTACTTCCTACTTCTCACTGAACTCGTATCCCGTCCGTTTGCGCCACTCCTCGACCCGGCGTTCGGCATCTTCCTTTGCCCAGCCGTAGTGCTGCTGCAGGACGCCAACCAGCTGCTCCCGCTTTCCGGCGATCCGGTCCAGGTCGTTGTCGGTGAGTTTGCCCCACTCCTCGCGAACCTTGCCCTTCATTTCCATCCAGGTGCCTTGCAGTGTGTCGCGGTTCATAAAACCTCCTGACTTCAAGATGATGCAAACGCAGCGCGCGCCCTGGGGCTCCGGAGGAGCGCAGCGGCGCGCACGCATACAACCCGACAGTCTCACGTCATCGGTAAACGCACACAACACGTCGTACACATGTAACTTAACACGATCGCGTCGTCATTTGCAGTGTTACGACGCAGATTGATCCGCGCAACATCGAACACGTACGCCGTAGCGTACCATCCTACCGCCGGTACACCAGCTCGTAGTGATTCACTTTCAAGTCCCGGTCAACCAGGAATCGGTCGTCTTCCGGGTAGAACACCGCAGCGTCCGTGTTCTCTCCGGCAAATCGACGGACGGCTTCGATGTCGTCCCACAAGGTTACCAGCAGAAACTCGGCCCGATCCCCGGCGATATGCCGGAGCGCCAGTACGCCGCGATTTCCCGGCGTCCCGGCGTAGTTGGCCAGGCCCGTGGCATGCAGGTATTCCAGGTAGCGTTCGGCGTCGTCGGCGCGGGTGGCGCCCCGCCAGGTGCGGGCAATCATGGTGTTCCGTCTCCCGGGTGAATAGTCAGCTGCCAGGGCCGCGGCCATCCGGTCGGGGTCCCGCGCCGCCCAGCAGGCGGCCAGCAGCCGCCCGATGGCCGGACCAAGCTCCCGTTTCCAGTTCATGACCGCCTCCCGGACCGGATGGTGGATTGGTGGGTGATCCGGCTCAGGGCGCCGGCGATCAGGCTCGCGTAGTGACCCCCCGGATCGCGGCCGGCATCGAAGTCCGCGACGCTCACCCCGGCAAGCGCGGGTGACGGGCCCAGCGCGCCGAGCAGCTCTCCGACGTGCTCCCAGGTGACGCCGGAATGACCCGGGTAGTTCACCGCCGGCATGAACGATGGATCGACCACGTCGACGTCGAAGTGAATCCAGAATGGCAGCCGGTTCCGTTCGAAGGACGTCCGGATCCGCCGCCCGATCGCCGCCGGGTCCGCCGTGGTGATTTCGGAGGCCGGCAGGAAGGTCGCCCCGGGGGCCACCAGGTCGGCCGCGACGGCACCCTCCGCGGCCAGGCTCTCGTGATACCCAACGGCGACGAGATCCTCGCCGGACAGCATCGGTACCCACCCCGCCAGGCCGGTGAACGCCGGAGCGCCGTGGTTGAGCAGCACCGCGAGCGCCATGCCGGCGAGGTTCCCCGTCCGGGTGGTCGATCCGTCATGGAGGTCCAGATGCCCGTCCACGAAGGCCAGCCCCGTCCGGCCCAGGGTGCGGACCGCGCCGGCGAACGCCCCCGGCAGAATGCTGCAGCAGCCCCCGACCACGAGCGGGCGCTTCCCCCGCTGAAGCACCCGGGAAACCTCCGCCCTGATGCTGCGGGACCCGGCGACCACGTCGTCGGTGGCCACCACGCCGGTCGCGGGATCCCGGAGCCTGGTACCGGCCCGGATATTCAGATCCCCGGCATCCTCGAGTTCCAGCCGCTCGACGATGCCGGCCGCCCGTAGCGCCCAGGGACTCCTTACCTCGCCCCGATCCTCGCCGGATCCATCGAGCGGCGCACCGATCAGAACCCAGGTGGTCATACCGCCTCCGCGGGGAATGAACTAACCATATTATTGCCGCAGACAGGTTATAATATGCGGGGGCCTGTTTAACCCGTCAAGGGCTATATTCCGGTTATTCATGAACCAGGGCATATTCCACTCATGAGCGAGTTCCGGTTCGTCGGCGGCGAGATCTGCCTGGATCTGATCAACACGGTTGACTGGGAGGGCGAGTCACCCGTGGAGGCCGAACGGCTGGCCGATTATGAAGACCTGATTTCGTGGGCTGCGGGGGCCGGTTCGCTGGACCGCACGGAGGCGGCCGGCCTGCGGAAGCAGGCGCGCGGCGCACCCGGGGCCGCTCGGGAAGCCCTGCAGGAGGCACTCGAGGTACGGGCGCTGTTCCGGCGGATGGCCCTGGCCGTGGTGAAGGGGGAGCCACCCCGGGCGGGAGACCTGGCCGGGTTCAACCGCCGATTGAGTGAAGCGCTGTCCCACCGCCGGATTGCGGTTCAGGGTTCCCGACTGGTCCGAGCCTGGGAGCCGGCCGATGACCTGCACCGGCCGCTGTGGCCCGCCTTCGTGTCGCTGGCGGACCTGCTGGTGTCTCCCGAACTGCGGTATCTCAAGGAGTGTGGAGGCGCGCGGTGCGGCTGGATGTACGTCGACCGCAGCCGGCCGCGGGCACGCCGCTGGTGTGAGATGAGCACCTGCGGCAACCGGGCCAAGGCGAGACGGCATTATCACCGCGGGGCCGGGAGCGGCCACCATGGCGAGTGACTCCCGAGCCGGAAATCTCGCCTGCTTCGCGATCACGCCGCCCGGTGTGGAGCAGATCACGGCCCGGGAGCTTCGGGGGCTCGGCATCCGCATTACCGGCACCGAACCCGGAGGAGTCGCGTTCGGCGCGCACCTGCGCCAGGTCTATGCCGCGAACCTCCACCTTCGGACCGCCAACCGTATCCTGCGGCGGTTCGCACGGTTTCACGCCGCGTCGTTTCCGGAACTGGAGCGACATGCGCGGCGGACGCCCTGGGAGACGATCGTTGCACCAGGCACACCGGTCGCGTTCCGGGTGACGACCCACCGGTCGCGATTGTATCATCAGCGCGCCGTCATCCAGCGTCTGGCGGACGCGGTGGCTCGCCGGGTGCCGGGCGCGATCCCGGCCGAGCCGGTTTCCGATGATGGGCCACCGGACGCGAGCCAGCTCTTCGTGGTGCGGCTGGTGGAGGATCAGTGCACCGTGAGCGCGGATACGTCGGGCGAGCTCCTGCACCGCCGCGGCTACCGGCTGGAGACCGGCAAGGCCCCCCTGCGGGAGACCCTCGCGGCCGCCATGCTCCTTTCGGCCGGCTGGACCGGGACCGAGCCGCTGTGCGATCCCTTCTGCGGCTCGGGTACGATTCCGATCGAGGCGGCACTACTGGCCCGGGGCATGGCTCCGGGAATCGGCCGGAGCTTCGCCTTTCAACGCTGGCCCGGCTTCCAGCCGGCACTGTGGGCGGATCTGGTGCAGCGGGCGCAGGAGGAATCGCGCGACCACCCTGCCGCTCCGATTACCGGGTTCGATCGGGACGCGGGAGCGGTCGAGGCCGCCCAGGCCAACGCGGCGCGGGCCGGCGTCGGCGCCGGGGTCGCATTCAGACGTCAAACGGTCTCGGCGCTCGAGCCCGGCGGTGCCGGGGGCTGGATCATCACCAATCCACCCTATGGGGGCCGGGTGGGTGATCGACAGAAACTGCGGAATCTCTACGCCCAGTTCGGGAACGTGCTCAGGGGCCGCTTCGAGGGGTGGCACGTCGGGATGCTGGGGGTGGATCGCGGACTCGAAGCCCAGGTGAAGATTCGATTCGAATCACATTGGCTCACCACGAACGGCGGCATCCGGGTACGTTTCCTGTGCGGAACTGTCCCGGGGTCCGGCCGGGTGCCGATCCCGGCCGCTGAAGCGTCTCCCAGTCCGACCTCTCAGCCTTCCGGATGATTGCCTGTGACCAGACCACACCCGCTCCGCTCTCGCCTTCCAATCGCGCTCGCCGCGCCGGCCCTGGCGGCCGTCCTGGGAGGCTGCGGGATCTTCGCCTCGCACAACCAGCTTTACCCACCCGTCGAGCTTTCCATTGGAGAGCCGCAAGTCCGCGGTTCGGACACGGTGTATGCCTATACGACGCTGGGTTATGAGCTCGTGGCGCCGGAGCGGGAGCAATTGCTCGATCTCAAGCCGGAGCTGGACCTCGCGGTCCGTTCATACCTGCGATACTTCGGCGAGACACCGCCGCGTGTCGACGTCGAATACGCCCTGCCTCAGGACACCCTGGCCGCGCCGGATCCCGGAGTCATCCGGGTACCTCCGCCGGAACGGGACCGGTTCGGCGGCCTCCGCCTGGCGCCGGTCGGCATGCTGGCCGCCCGGCACTGGCTCATGACCCGGGCCCGGACCACCGTGAGCGCCTCCGATTCCGTCCGCGTGCCCTATTGGCTGCAGGCCGGGATGGCCGACCTGATCGGCGGCTCGGCGGCGCCCGGGATGCTCGCCTACCTGCTGACGCGCAACCGGGACTCCCTGCTTCCGCTCGACTCACTGTTCGCCCTCGCCACGCCGGACTCGCTGACCGGGCTGGAGCCCCGTAACCGGAGATCCCGGTCCACCAAACTGGAAGGCGCACGGCTGGCCCACGCGGAAGCGCTCTCCCTGCTGCAGTTCATCTCCCAGAAGGAGAGTCCCCGGTTCCTGGGCACACTCTTCGACGGCGTACTCAACGGCGTTTCCATCGGGGATATTCTGACGTCGGCAGGAAGCATCCCCAGCGATATCCCGTCACTGGAAAACGCCTGGAAGGCGTGGCTGGACAATCAGGCTTCCGAGGCGCGTCCCGGTTTTGGCGGCTGAAGAAGTCGAACGGCAGGATGTGAGAGGCTCGCGCGGCGGTCGAACCCCGGGCCGGCCCGCGCTGGAACCACCGGGCACCGGGTCCCGTAGGCGGAAAGACCATTCCAGACGGAGGTGATCGATGTCCAGGAGGCTTCTCGCCCTGTGTGTTGCGGCCGGCGTGCTTTCCGTAGTGGTGAGCCCGCTTCGGGCCCAGTCGGCCGACCAGCAGGAAGTTCTGGCGGTGGTCAACCGGCTGTTCGAGGGGATGCGGACCATGGACACCGCCATGATGCGGGCCACCTTCGAGCCCGGTGCCAGGCTGGCCGGACTCCGCCCACGCCAGGACGGCTCCTCGGTACTCTCACTGGTGACGGTTGATCAGTTCGCGAACGCGGTGGCCAACAACACCCGCGGTGAGTGGCTCGAGCGAATCTACCAGCCGGAGGTTCGTATCGAGGGCTCCCTCGCCACGGTCTGGGCACCGTATGATTTCCATCTGAACGGGACCTTCAGCCATTGCGGCGTGGACGCGTTTCAGCTGCTCAAGACCGGGGCGGGTTGGAAGATCGTGGCGGTCGCGGACACCTTTCAGAGGGAAGGCTGCCCGGAGAGAATGTAAGGAGTGAGAAGCAGTGACCAGGGCCGTGTGGCCGGTTTCCTTGCCGGGCACGCGGCCCTTCTCACTGCTGACGGCTCACCGCGTCGATCATCATTCCGGCCGCGGCCTCTCCCGGCCACACGTGGCCGGCCCCGTGCATGACGATCAGACTGACACCGGCCTGCCCGGCGCAATCCGGGTAGTCGAGACGTTCCCAGCGCGGGCCGGAGCCGGCCGGCAACGGCAGCCAGGTCGACACCGGCTGAAGCCTGCACCGATTGCGCCGTGCCCAGCTCTCGACGGCATCCCGCGCGCCGAGGGTGCGCATGCGGCCTTCCTTCCCGCCGTCCCAGGGAAACACCGGGTCCCTGGTACCGTGCATGATGGTGACCGAGACGGGCCGGGTGGGGGTACATCGTTCTGCCAGCGGCCCGGACATCGTGGCCGCCACGCTTACGATTCCCCGGAACCGATCCGCCATCTCGCAGGCCAGCCGCTGAACGAAGAGGCCTCCCTGGGAGAAGCCGATCGCGAAGACCCTCCCGGGGTCGGCCAGGCCGAGCCGGGCCAGGGTGTCGACGGTCGAACCGACAAAGCCGGTGTCATTGATTCCGAGCCGGTCGGCGTTGTTGCAATCGCAGTGTTCCGCCCAGTTGCCGAGCGGGGCGTCGAGAAAGGCGAGCGTGAGCCCGGCCGCCGCCCCGGCTTCCGCGAGCCCGCTCAGGCGGGCCATCTCTCCAGCCGAGCCGAACGCGCCGTGAAAGATCAGAACCAGCGGAGCCGGCTTCCGGCCCGGGCTGGGGTAGACCAGGGCCAGCCGCGCCGTCGTGTCCACGGGAATGGTGAGGCTGAGCCCGGGGGCGGCCTGGGCCGACGCGCCACCCGCGCTCAGCAGCAGCGCCGGCCAGAGGACGAGCCAGCGTGAAAAGGGCAGGGAGAGAGCCATGTGCCGGGGAGACGAACGGCCAGCACTCTGCACCACCTCCAGGCGGACTTGGCCGGGGGATAGATCACAAGCCATTGCCATATAACGCTATTAACCGTTGATTTAAGTAATGACGCCGGCTCTGGCGGGTTGTCGGGTCTATGGTTAACATTGTCGTTAAATGTACTCGGATCCGGTGTTTCTCGCCCTTGCTGACCGCCGTCGCCGGCAGATCCTCGAGTTCCTGGCTGGCGGGGAGCGGTCTGCCGGCACCATCGCCCGACAGTTCGACGTCAGTTGGCCGGCAGTGTCCCGACACCTGCGGCTGCTCAGGCGTGCCGGCCTGGTGCTCGAGCGGAGACTGGGGCGGGAGCGTCGCTACAGACTGGACCCCATCGTGCTGCGCCAGGCCGTGGGAGGGTGGCTCTCCGGAGTGCTACCCGCGGGTGAGCCGCAGGCGGGACTGGATTCGGGTGTACGGTTCTCCCGGGAGGACCTCTCCTGAGGGGCCAGGCGGCAGGTCAGGCAGCATCCCAAACGACGGTGCCAGCCCGGTCTCACCCGGACTGGCACCTTCGCTTCGCTGAGGCTCCTGCCGGGCAGGTTCAGTTGCCCAGCTTGATCCGTTCGATCCGCCGGGTCTGGGCCCGCGGGTTGTAGACCCGCAGGGTGACGATGTCCCCGGCGTGGTCGCTCTTCAGGGCGGTGTTGAGTTCGGCCGGCGTGGTCACCGGCTTGCCCTCCACCGACAGGATGATATCGGGCCCGCCCCGGCTGGGATCCGCCAGGGACTGCCAGGACGGCCCGCCCGGCTGCACTTCGGTCACGGCGACGCCCTGGATACTCGAATCCAGGTTGAGCTGTGCCCGGGCATCCCGGTCCAGGGACGCCACGGTCACCCCCAGCGGCGTCACCGTGACGGAACCCGTATTCGAGGCGGAGTCGTCGCCCGAGCCGGCCTGATTGTCGTCGCCGGCGGAGGCCACATCGGTGGGTGGGGAGAACACCTGGAGCGCGACCTTGTAGGTCTTGCGCACGCCGCCCTTGCGGGCCACTTCCACCTGGACCACGTCACCGGCCTGCTTGAACCCGACCTGCTGCTGCAGCTGGCCCACGTACTCCACCGGCTTGCCGTCGATCGCGATGATGATATCACCGGGCTGGATACCGGCCTTCCTGGCCGGTGAATCGTCGGAGCTGAAATCCTCGACCCGTACGCCACGGATATCCGGCAGGCCGACATAGGCTGCGTCGTTGGGGGTGGCATCCCGGACCCGCACCCCGATCGCCGCCCGCTCGACATGGCCGTGCTTGACGATCTGGTTCATGACCTCCCGGGCCAGATTGATCGGGATGGCGAAACCGTACCCGGAATAGAAGCCGGTCCGGCTGGCGATGGCGGAGTTGATCCCGATCACCTGCCCGCTGACGCTGACCAGCGGCCCGCCGGAGTTGCCCGGGTTGATGGCCGCGTCGGTCTGGATGAAGTCCTGGATGCTCCGGTCGCTCGAATTGGGGAGCTGCAGGGTGCGGCCCTTGGCGCTGATGATGCCGGAGGTCACGGTGAAGGTGAGGTTCTCCCCCAGCGGGTTGCCCACGGCGAGCACCCATTCGCCCACCCGGGTGTCATCGCTGTTGCCCAGCGGAGCCGGGGTGAGGTTCCTGGCGTCGATCTTCAGTACCGCGACGTCAGTCGCGGGATCCTCGCCGATCACCTTGGCCTTGAACTCGCGCCGGTCGAGCAGCCGGACGGTTACCTCATCGGCCCCGTCCACCACGTGCGTATTGGTGAGAATGTATCCATCCGGGGAGACGATGAAGCCGGAGCCCGATGCTTCCTGGATGTCGGGGAACTGCTGGTGCGGGGCCTGGGGGAATCCGTATTCCCTGAAGAACCGCTCGAACTCGGGGGGAATCCGCTGGGTGTTCCCGGCCGCGTGCGCCCGGCGTTCCGCCTGGACGTAGACCACGCTCGGCTTCACCGTTTCGGCGACCGACGCGAACGCCTCGCTCAGGTCCTGGAGCGTGGTGACCGCCGGCGTGGCCGCCGCCGACCGCGAGGTGGTG
>JBFXBG010000146.1:0-9706 GCA_050183505.1 Gemmatimonadales bacterium
GCGATCGGATGGGCGTCTGCGCCCCGCCCCAGGCTTCGACTCAGCGTGATCCACGCGGCGGCGCCCTGGACCGAGGGAGCCTTACGGGCCGCCTCATAGTCGACCCAGGCCAGACTCCGGCTGGTGAAAGCACCGAAGGGTTCGCGTTGTTCCCGCAGCACCATCCTCCGGAGGTCCCCCGGGTCCACGATGCCGCCCGGCGGCCGCAGCAGGAGAAAGTCGACCAGGCCGAAGAGCGAGGCTCCGGCACCAATCCCGAGCCCGAGCGTCAGGACGACGGCGAAAGAAAAGCCGGGAGTGCGCCGCAGCCCCCGGAAGGCGGCCGCGAGAATGGAGGCTGAAGCTCGGGGGAGACGCATGTGGGCCTGATCCGGAGGGAGATACAGGCTTAGACGGCTGTCAGGCCCCGGAAGTTGCGTCGATCAGGAGGTTGAGTCGCGCCCCCCGCGCCGACCTTCTCTGCCCGGCGCCGGTTCCCACCCGAGACGCCGGTGGAGCGCCTGAAATGCCCCGACGCTGAACAGCACGGCGCCGGCGCCCAGGGCGATCAGGAGCAGAGTCTTCCGCTGGAGGAATCCCTCGCCCAGATAGACGGTACCGATGGCAAACGGCAGCTCGGCCAGCGCCAGGGCGATCAGGTAGCGCACCGGCGGATAGCGGGCGAAGCCCAGTACGTACCCGGGTATCTCCGAGGGGAGGGCCAGCTGAAACAGCAGGATCATGCTGAACGGGGTCCGGGGCGAGATCCGCCGCTCGTAGCGGCGCAGGGCAGCATCCGACGCAATGAAGCGCACCACCGGCCGCCCCAGCCACCGCGCGGTGCCGTAGGCGAACAGTCCCCCCAGAATCCACCCGGACCAGAGCAGGGCCAGGCACCCGACCGGCCCCCAGGTCACCAGTGCGACCGGGACCAGCACCGCGCTGGAGACGAACGCGAGCATGGCCGAGAGGGCCGACAGGAGCACGAACGCCACCGCGCCCCACACCGGGTGACCGGTGATGATCGTCCGCGCCGCTTCGACGACATCGAGCAGCGCCGTGTGGAGCCTGACCGACGACGCCGCGGCTACCAGGGCCAGCGTCAGCAGGCCAAGGGCCACCGCCCGCCGCCACACCGGTGGGCGGTGCAACCGGGGCATCGTGACCCGCTCCGGCGTCAGGCCGAGACGTGAGGCCGCTGGCGTTCCAGCAGCCGGCCGATGGGGATCGTCTCGTCGATCAGGGCATCCAGCAGATCGTCGAGGCTCAACAGGCCCACCAGTCGGCCCGCATCACCGGTGACGACCATCCGCCGGGTCGCGCCGCTCGCCATGAGGGCAATGGCCTCGGGGAGCGGGGTATGCTCCTCCACGGTCTGGACCGGCTGGGTCATGAGTTCCTCGATCCGGGTCCGTTCCGGATCCAGGCCGGCGGCGACACAACGGATCGTGATGTCCCGATCCGTCAGGATGCCGACGGGGTGGACCTGTTCCACGGGCTTCACCACCACGAGGGTCCCGACCTGATGCTCCGCCATGCGGCGGGCCGCGGTCCGAACGGACTCGAGCGGCGATGCGGTGACGACGATTCGACTGCAGATCTGTCCGGCGGACATAGATGGCCTCCCTGGTGCGTGCGTCTCTCCGGCGGTCAGGGTCCGGAGCCGGCGCTGCCGCAATATCGGGCCTCACGCCTGAAGAGGATCTGACAACAGCGTGAAGGAGGCCACCATCAGCCCTTGACCACCCCCAGCGGCCGGAGCCTCGCGATCCGCCGGGCCAGGTGGGCGCGATGCACCACCTCCACCACCCGTTCCACGTCCTTGTAGGCGTGCGGGCCTTCCTCGGCAAGCTCGCTGTTGGACGGGCAGTGGACGACGATGCCGGCGGCTTCGAGATCCCGCCGAACGTCGGGTCCCTGACGGGTCCGTCTGGCGGCGGTGCGGCTCATGGCGCGGCCTGCGCCGTGGCAGGCGCTGCCGAAACTCCGGGACAGCGCCTCGTCGGTGCCCGCCAGCACATACGACCTGGTTCCCATGCTGCCCGGGATGAACACCGGCTGGCCCACGTCGCGATACCGGGCCGGCGTCTCGGGATGGGTGGGTCCGAACGCGCGGGTGGCGCCCTTGCGGTGGACACAGAGCGTTGCCCCGGCATGCTCTTCCATCTTGGCCATGTTGTGGGCGACATCATACACCACCCGCAGATCTCCGGCGGGGCCGAGGGTCCGGGAGAACACCTGCCGGATCAGGTGGGTGATCATCGAGCGGTTGGCCCAGGCGAAGTTGGCGGCGGCGCACATGGCGCCGTAGTAGGCCCTGCCTTCCGGCGACTGGATGGGGGCGCAGGCCAGCTGGCGGTCGGCCAGCCGGATGCCGTACCCGGGCATGACCCGGTCCATGATGCGCACGTAGTCGGTACAGACCTGGTGCCCGAGCCCGCGCGAGCCGGTATGGATCAGCACCGTCACCTGGCCCCGGAACAGGCCCAGCCGCGCGGCCGCTCCGAGGTCGAAGATCTTCTCGACCTCCTGCACTTCCACGAAGTGATTTCCCGATCCGATCGACCCGACCTGGTCCAGCCCCCGGGTCTTCGCCCGGTCCGACACTTCCCCCGGGTCGGCGGCCTCCAGACAGCCGCCGGCCTCGATGGTCTCCAGGTCCTCGTCCAGCGCCAGGCCCCGCGCCGCGAGAAAGCGGCATCCCGTGGCCAGGACTCTGTGCAGATCGTCGCGGTTCAGATTAAGCGCTCCCCCGCGGCCGGTGCCCGAGGGAATCCGGCGGCTCAGCTCGTGGATCAGCGGTGCCAGCCGGGGGGCGAGATCGCCGCCCGCGACCTCCGAGGCCAGCAGCCGCACACCGCAGTTGATGTCGTACCCGACGCCGCCGGGCGAGATCACCCCCTCGTCGAGCCGCATGGCCGCGACGCCCCCGACCGGAAAGCCGTAGCCCTCATGGACGTCGGGCATGGCGTAGACGCTGCCGGTCACGCCCGGCAGCGTGGCGACGTTCAGCAGCTGATCGAGCGAGCGGTCGGTCCGGATCTTCTCCCAGAGCACATCGTCGGCGTAGACCCGTGCCGGAACCAGCATGCCCGGGCGGGCGCCTGCCGGAATCTCCCGGAGGAACGGGCTCTGCGAGATCACCGGCAGTGTCCCCGCGACGTCAGACGTCGAGGATGACATCGGCCTCGTAGCCTCCCTCGGTGGGAACCACCCGTGCCTGGTGCAGGGTGGCCGCCTTGACCAGGGACGGCGGCTGCTCGACCGGAACGCCCCGGACCTGGGCGCTGACGCGAGTCTGGTCCGCCACGATGATCCGGAACTCGGTCGGGACGGTGTGGCTGGTTTCGGCCAGATACACCAGTTCGTTCAGCCAGTCGACCAGCAGGGCAGTGCGATCGGCGGACTCGACCTCGATGCCGGTCCACTCCGGAGCGGTCGTACCGATGTGGCCCCGCAGCATGAGGCTCCCCAGCGCGCACCCGGCCTCCTCCAGCAGGCAGGCGAGCGAGGAGGCCCGGACATGCAGGCGCACTTCGCCGGTGTGCTCGACGAACTCGTGTGACGGTGGGGCGGCCGCCCCGGTCAGCGGTGTTTCCACCAGCGCCAGCTGGCCAGGGCCAGCAGTGTGGTTGGCACCATCCAGAGAATCAGGGCGATCCGGAGATCCTGCCCCTGGGCCCCGGCCGGCAGCAGCAGGCCCAGGAGCAGGAGGTCCAGCAGCCAGAGTATGCCGAGCGTTCCCGGCCAGCGTCCGACAATCATGAGCCCCTCCCTTCCTCGAGGGCCACGAGGGAAGCCTGTTTTTCCTGGTTCATCATTAACCGTCCGACATGAAGAACCGCTGAAATCGGGGGCAAGATACCGCCATCCGCGGACCCGGCCGTTCTTCCCGGCAGTTTCATTCCCGATTCATGGCTGCTTCGGTGTGGACTGCGCATAGTGAAGCAGGTGCCGGCTCGCCCCGTGCCCGGTGTGGTTCAGGCGCGCACGGGTGCAGGTGGGCGACAGCCGGTAGCCGTCGGAACCGACCCGTGAGCGCGCACAGGAGGCCCACCGATGATGCAGACCCGCAGATTCGTGATTCCCTTCGGTGAGATCGACTTGACGCAGCTCGATGCGGTCGGCGGCAAGAACGCATCGCTCGGCGAGATGCTCGGCGCCCTCGGTTCCAGGGGGGTGCGGGTACCGGACGGTTTTGCCGTCACCGCCTCGGCCTTCCGGGAGCACCTCCGTGTGGCCGGACTGGAGGAGTGGATCGGTGAACAACTCGCCGGGCTCGACGTGCAGGACGTCTCGCAACTGGCGGCGGCAGGCGCCAGGGTCCGTCGTCGGATCCGGGAGGCGCCCCTGCCGGCGCCGGTTCGCCGGGAACTGGAGGCGGCCTACGCGCGACTGTCGCGGCAGTACGACGAGGAAGCGGCGGACGTCGCGGTGCGCTCCAGTGCCACGGCCGAAGATCTGCCCGGCGCGTCCTTTGCCGGGCAGCACGAGACCTATCTCAACGTCCGTGGCAACGCCGCGCTGGACGAGGCGGTGCGCTCCTGCTTTGCCTCCCTGTACACCGACCGCGCCATCGTCTACCGGTCGGAGCACGGCTTCGCTCATGCAGACGTGGCGCTGTCGGTCGGGGTGCAGAAGATGGTCCGGAGTGATCTGGCCTCGGCCGGGGTGATCTTCACGCTGGATACCGAGACCGGCTTCCGGGATGTGGTTCTGATCACCGGGGCATGGGGCCTCGCCGAAACGGTCGTCCAGGGGCGGGTACGGCCCGACGAATTCTGGGTCCACAAGCCCACCCTGAGGGCGGGGTTCCGCCCGGTGCTCCGGCGAGAGCCCGGAGACAAGCGGACCCGGCTGGTGTACGCCCATGGCGGCGGCAAGTCGGTCCGGGAAGTCCGGGTCCCGCTGGCAGACCGCCTGCGGCTGGTCCTCAACGACGACGAGGTGCTGCAACTCGCCCGCTGGGCGGTGATCATCGAAGAGCATTACTCCGAACGTGCCGGGAAGCCCACGCCGATGGACCTGGAGTGGGCCAAGGACGGCCGGTCGGGCGAGTTGTTCATCGTCCAGGCCCGGCCGGAGACGGTACATGCGAAGGAGGCCGCCCCGGCGATCGAGATCTTCCGGCTGCATGGAACCGGAATGCCGCTGGTTCAGGGCAAGAGCGTCGGCAGCCGGATCGGAGCCGGCCGGGCGCGGGTGATCCTCGCTCCGGAGGAACTGCCGTCCTTCCAGGCAGGGGAGGTCCTGGTCGCGCCGATGACGGATCCCGACTGGGAGCCGGTCCTGAGCCGCGCGGCCGCCGTCGTCACCGACGAGGGCGGACGCACCTGCCATGCGGCGATCGTCTCACGGGAGCTGGGGATTCCCTGTGTCGTCGGAACCGGCGAGGCGACCCGGATCCTGGAAACGGGGCAGGAACTGACCGTCTCCTGCGCCGAAGGTGAGGACGGGCGGGTATACGCCGGGCAGCTTCAATTCGACCGGGAAGAGATCGACCCCGCCACGCTGCCGGTGCCCCCCGTGCCCCTGATGCTGAACCTCGCCAATCCGGATCGGGCGTTTCAGTTCTCCCGGCTGCCCTGCGCCGGCGTGGGGCTGGTGCGGATCGAATTCGTGGTGTCCACCTGGATCGGGATCCACCCGATGGCCCTGATCCACCCGGAGCGGGTGACCGACGCCGCGGCCCTGAAGGAGATCCGCCGGCGGACGGCGGCGGCTTCATCGCCCAGGGAGTTCTTCGTCGACCGGCTGGCGTCGGGGATCGCGCAGATAGCGGCGGGATTCTATCCCCGGCCGGTCATCGTGCGGTTCTCCGATTTCAAGACCAACGAGTATGCCGGGTTGCTCGGCGGCGGGCCGTTCGAGCCGGAGGAGGCCAATCCCATGGTCGGGTTCCGCGGTGCTTCCCGTTACTACGATGACCGCTACCGGGAAGGCTTCGCGCTGGAGTGTGAGGCGATCGTCCGGGTGAGGGAACTCATGGGTCTTACCAATACCAGAGTGATGATCCCGTTCTGCCGGACCGTGGGGGAAGGGGAAAAGGTCCTGAACGAGATGAAACTGAATGGACTCGTCCGCGGAGAGCACGGACTTGAAGTCTACGTGATGTGCGAGATCCCGAACAACGTGATTCTGGCGGAGGAGTTCGCGGACCTGTTCGACGGTTTCTCCATCGGGTCGAACGACCTGACCCAGCTGGCCCTCGGGGTCGACCGGGATTCCGAGATTCTCGCCTCGGTCTTCGATGAGCGGGATCCCGGAGTGAAGGAGCTGATCCGCATGGTCGTGGAGCGGGCGCACCGGGCCGGCCGCCCGGTCGGGATCTGCGGCCAGGCCCCGAGCGACTATCCCGACTTCGCCGCATTCCTGGTGTCTATCGGGATCGACTCAATCTCACTGAACCCGGATTCGCTGGCCCGGGTGAGCCTGCATCTGGCCGAGGCTTCCGCGGAGGTCGGGGCGGGCCGATAGCGCACGGTGTCGCGCGCGGCGCCGGATGTCGGCCGGGGAGCCCCCCATGGGCTCCTCCCTTGCTTCCGGCCGGACCGACTGTCCCCCTTCCTTATCTTGACGACCCGGACCGGGCCCTGGCGCCGGCGGCCGGGGAACTCCGGCCGGTCCCGGGGCATTGTAGCTCGGCGAGGCAGCGGTCACACGCCGGCACCGCGCCCGCCAGCATGATGTCAGGCCCCTGAGCCGGCGGGGAGCCCACTCCACCCATGCGGAAGACTTTCTTCTGGTTGGCCGGTGTCATCGGGACGCTCGCCATGCCGGCCCGCGCGTCGGCCCAGGACCCGCTCAAGCTGTACCCCGGGAACTACACGGTCCTGTTCGAGAACGACAATGTCCGGGTCCTGGATTTCCGGCTGGCCCGGGGCGCCACCGAGACCACCCACACCCATCCCGCCAACGTCGCGATCTTCCTGACCGACGTGATGATCAGGTTCACCCTGCCGAACGGCGACACCCGGCTGCGGCAGGCGAAGGCGGGTGAAGTGTCCTGGAGCCCGGCCACGGCCCACGCTTCCGAGAACATCGGTCCCGCGGATGCCCACGGGATCATCGTGGAGCTCAAGCGCCCCGCCGCGGCTCACCCTGGAGGGACGGACTGATGGCCGAGCCGATGAGCCGGCAGAGCCGGCGGATATTCCTCGGCGCGGCCGGGACGATGGCCGCCGCCGTGCTGCTCGAATCGCGGGCCCGGCCGGAACTGGTCCCCGATGGGGCAATCACGGCCTTCACCCTGATCCACGGCATCCCCGGGATGGAAGCGGCCCTCAAGGAGCACCTGCTCTCGCTGGCCGCGCCCACCCGGGCCGAGGCCGGATGCATCACCTACGATCTCTACCAGTTGCCCGACCGGCCGTACGAGTTCCTGCGGCATGAAGTCTGGGTCGGCGCGGCAGCGCTGGAAGCCCACAAACGGACACCGCACATCCGGGGTTCGTTCGAACGGCGTCAGCGGGAGGGCTGGACTACCGAAATCGTCATCTGGAACAGGGTACCCGAATGAGGAGACCCGGCATGCGCGCACAGGTCTGGTGGTCGCTGGCGGGGATGGGCGCACTGTGGTCCCTCGGCGCCGCGATCTTCCCCCTTCAGGGCGGGAGCCGGGGGCCGGCGGATCCGGATGACGTGTGGATCGAGCGGCTGGACCCCCGGCTCGATTCCCTCCTGCCGCCCGGTACCCCGGTCGAGGCGGTGGCGGACGGTATCGAGTGGGCCGAAGGCCCGGTCTGGGACTCAAGGACGGGCACGCTCCTGTTCTCGGACGTGCCCCGCAATGCCGTGTACCGCTGGAAGCCGGGGCAGGGCACCAGCCGGTTCATCGAACGAAGCGGATACACCGGAACCGAACCCTTCACCGGGCGGGAGCCCGGATCCAACGGTCTGGTGTTCGACAACTCGGGCCGCCTCCTCATGTGCCAGCACGGAAATCGTCGGATTGTCCGCCGCGAGCCCGACGGCCGGGTTACGGTGCTGGCCGATCGGTTCATGGGCCGGCGTCTGAACAGCCCCAACGACCTGGTCATCGGTCCCAACGGGGACCTCTACTTCACCGATCCGCCCTTCGGGCTGCCCGCATCCTTCAGCGATCCGGCGAAGGAACTCGACTTCCAGGGCGTCTATCGCCTGAGGGCGGATGGTGTCCTCGAGGCCCTGATCCGGGATCTGGATGCGCCGAACGGAATCGGGTTCTCGCCCGACGGGCGGACGATGTATGTCAGCAACGCCTTCAACCCGCGGCCGATCTGGATGGCGTATCCGGTCCGGGAGGACGGCTCCGTGGGACCGGGGCGGGTGTTTGCGAGTGCGAGCGCCTACGTGGCGGCGGGCGAGGGCGTGCCGGATGGCCTGAAGGTGGATTCCCGGGGGAACGTCTGGGCGGCCGGGCCGGGCGGGATCCATGTGTACGCGCCGGACGGCACCCGCCTGGGCAGAATCGTGACCGGCGTGCCGACCGGAAACCTGAACTGGGGAGAAGACGGCAGCGTCCTCTACATCGCGGCAAACCACCGGATTCTGCGGGTGCAGACCGCCGTTCGAGGAGCCGGCTTCGGATCTCGCTGATGGAGCCGCGGGGTGGACATCGTGGCGCTGAGGCCTGAAGTTCCGGGTATCTCCCGGCAGGGCCTCAAGGAGTCGCCATGTTCGTCGGCCATTACAGCGTCGCATTCGCTCTCAAGGCCCGGGACCGCACCATACCGCTCTGGGTGCTGTTCATCGCGGTGCAGCTGCTCGATGTCTTCTGGGCTCCCTTCGTGGCCCTGGGCATCGAGAAGGTGCGAATCGTCCCGGGCATCACCCGGACCAATCCGCTGGATCTCTATTACATGCCGTACACCCACAGCCTGGTGGCGGCGCTCGGCTGGTCGGTGCTGGCGTATCTGGTCTACCGCCTGGCGCGGTCGGGCGCACCGGGGGACACTGTTCCTGGACGAGGCCGGCGAGCTGTCGCATGCGGCGCAGGTGAAACTGCTCCGGGCGCTGGAGTACCAGGCGGTGCGTCGCGTGGGCGAGGGCCCGCTGCGGCCGGTGCGGTTTCGTCTGCTCCTGGCGACCACGGTATCCCCCCTCGCGTTAGTGGCACAGCGACGGTGGCGGGAGGACTTCCGGTATCGGGTCGAGGCGTACACGGTGGCGGTGCCGGGGCTCCGGGACCGGGTGTCGGACCTGGGGCTGCTGGTGGATCACTTTCTGAGCGGGCTCCGGCAGCCGCCGCTTGGGCTCACCGATCCGGGACCGCTGGCCGCGCACGCGTGGCCCGGGAACGTGCGGGAACTGCGGCGGGTGGTGGAACGGGCGGTCGTGGGTTCTCGGGAGAGGCCGGTGAATCTCTCGCACCTCGTGGAGGCCCTTCGGGGAGGAGTCGGGCGCGGGCCAGGGCTGGCTCTGGAAGCTGGGGTTACTTCGGCAACGGCCCTGGTCATGGGGCTGAGCGCGGGGGTTCGGCGATCAGAACGGCGGTCCTCCTCCCGCTCCGTAGGTGGGCGCCGCCTGCGTCCGCGCCGCCGACCCGATCCTGCCCTGGATGCGATGCGGTGGGCGGCCTGGGAGTTGGGGTCGACACTGACCGCGACGACCCTGGCGAGCCGGCTTGGCATGAGCCGGGCGACGCTGTTCCGGCGGCTGCGGGAGCGCGGAATCACTCTGCGGAGTCTCATTCAGCCGCCGGAGTGAGACGCTGGTGAGACTCCGTGAGACTCAATGAGACTCCCCA
>JBFXBG010000147.1:0-9634 GCA_050183505.1 Gemmatimonadales bacterium
ATGGCGGTGAGATGTGTGATGTGAGATGTGAGACGGCAGGATGTCCCCGGCCCCGGGAACAATGCCTGCGAGGCCCTTCTCACTTCTCACTTCTCACTTCTCACGTCAATGCGCTACCTCCACCGGCACCACCACCCGGGTGGTTTCCCACTCGAGGACCATTCGGGCCGCGTTGGGGCCGGCGGGTTCGAGCCGGATGGTGAAGGTTTCGACAGGGCCCGGGGCGGCTTCCGGCTTGACCTTGCCGCGGCCGACCTCCTGCGCCGCGACCTCCGGCGTATAGTAGTTCTCCCGCCCCCACTGGGTCAGCGACCGGTTCACGATGATCTGCCACTCGTGCTTGTCCGGGACGGTATAGAGCGAGTAACTCCCCGGCCCGACCCGCACGCCGGCGATCATGAGCGGCAGGGCCGTGTGGATCATCGTGGGCTCGTTGGCCCCGGTGCGCCAGAGCTTCCCGTAGGGCACGGCCTCACCGCCGAGCATGGTCCGGCCGCGGGCCGACGGGCGGCCATAGCAGACCTTGACTTCCTGGCCGTGCAGGGTGATCACCGTCGAGTCCAGCGGGCTCGGCCGCGTGGCCAGCGGCAGCCGTTCGGTATTCATGGTGATGCACGGGGTTGCCGCCGCGGGCGCACCGGGCCCGGCCGGCGCCAGGAGCATGAAACCGCTCAAAAGGGATACGAACATCGGGTGCCTCCTGAGTGACAACGGTGGTGGCGGGCCCCGGTTACTCGGGGGCGGGCAGCCGTGTGGCCAGGATCTTGTCCGCCTGTGCCTTCCGGAAGGCCTGGAGCTTCCCGGCCAGTGCCTTGTCGGCCGTGGCGAGCATGGCCACGGCGAAGAGAGCGGCATTCTTGGCGCCCGCATCGCCGATCGCGAAGGTGGCGACTGGAATCCCTCCGGGCATCTGCACCGTAGAGAGCAGGGAATCGAGCCCCTGGAGATGTTTCGAGGGCATGGGAACGCCCAGGACCGGCAGGGTAGTCTTGGCCGCCATCACACCGGCCAGATGGGCGGCGCCCCCGGCCCCGGCAATGATGCAGCGGAGGCCCCGTCCGGCGGCCCCTTCGGCGAACTTGACCGCTTCATCCGGGGTCCGGTGCGCCGAGAGGACCCGGGCTTCCCACGGAATACCGAATGCCTTGAGCTGCCGGGCCACATGCTCCATGACGGGCCAGTCCGATTCGCTGCCCATGACGATGCCGACCAGCGGTTCCGACATGACGTTCCTGTCCTTTCGTTTGAGGAGCGGAGAATATAGCCTGGGGGCTCAGTGCATGCAGCCTTCCGCGCGGAACGCCCCCGCCCGCGACCCGTGACCCCTGACTCTGAAGATCCATGCAACTGCGCGGCGGTACATTCGCATCCGTCATTGTCGGCGTCGGCTCCCTGCGCGCCAATCCCCTGCGCACCTGGCTTTCGACCCTGGGCATCGTGATCGGGGTGGCCGCGCTGGTGGCGGTCCTGTCGATCGGTGACGGCCTGGAGCGCTACGCCCGGGAGCAGATCGAAAGCACCACCTCGGTGCAGTCGATCAGCCTGACGGCGAAAACCTACGACCTGGTGGACGGCCAGCGGTTTCCCCGGGCCGACTACATCGTCTTTACCGCCGCCGATGCGGATACCCTTTCCGCCCGATTGGGTTCCCGCGCCGGGGTGATGATCCAGGTCTCCGGCGCCAACCTGGTGCGGGACAGCGCCGGGGAGCGGCATGCCCTCATGGTCACCGGCACCACCCCCGCAACCGCCCGCCTGGGGGGGCTGGTCCCGGTCGCCGGGCGCTTCTTCGGGCCCGCCGAGACGGCCGCGGGATCGACGGTCGGTGTGGCGTCCCACCGCCTGGCTCTGATGCTGGCGGACGGCGGCCCCGCCGCGGCGGCCGTTGGAGACACCCTGGTGCTCCAGGACCGGCCGGTCCGGATCGTGGGGGTACTTCACCCGACCGCCAATGCCGACGACTGGCGGCTGTTCGTCCCGCTCGATGCGGCGCCGGCTCTCTTTTCTCCGACGACGATTCCACAGGTCCCCCAGCTCATCATCAAGGCCGCCAGAGTGGAGGATGTCGATTCCGTGAAAGCGGCCGCCGTGGCCTGGCTCGCTCGGCGGGACACCGGCTGGAAGGAGCGGGTCAGCATCGTGACCGCCCAGGGCCGGCTCCGGCAGGCCCAGCAGGGCATGCTCATCTTCAAGTCGTTCATGGGAGCGATCACCGGCATCTCGCTGCTGGTGGGCGGCATCGGCATCATGAACGTCCTGCTTGCCTCGGTGGTGGAGCGCACCCGGGAGATCGGGGTCCGGAAGGCCATCGGCGCGCGGCAACGGGATGTCCTGGTGCAGTTCCTGGCCGAGTCGGTGACGGTGACCGGGATCGGCAGCATGGTCGGGGCCGGCCTGGGGCTGGCCGGCGCGTTCGCGACTACGGCGATCATCCGTGCCAGATCAGGGGCCGTGTTGTATGCCGGGTTCTCCTGGGGCACCGTGCTGGTGGCCGCGATTGCCGCTGTGGTCGTCGGCCTCTCCTTCGGGATCTACCCCGCGCTCCGGGCGGCGCGCCTGTCGCCGATCGAGGCTATCCGGCACGAGTAGATGAGGTGAGAGGTGAGGAGATATTGCGAGCTCACCTCCTGCCTCTCGCCTCCCTGCCGCTCGCGGGTCTTTCGTCCCGCCGGCCTTCTCGGCATACTTCCCGGGTCTCCCCTCTGAGGTTGCCATGCGCTTCCCGTCCATTTCCGCCCTTGCGGCCCGGGCGTGGGCCGTCCTCCTGCGCTTCCCGTGGGTTCTGGCGGCCGGGCTGGTGGCGGCCACTGCCGGAATCATGGCCGTGGAGCGGGAGGCCAACGACGCCTGGGTCAGGCTGGCGATGGTCTCGGCGCTGGGGCTGCCGCTGGGGGTCGCGCTGACGCTGTTTGCCGAGCGCTGGGCCTGGAGCGGCTGGAAGAAGACGACGCTCCTCGCGCTGGGGGCGCTCTGCCTGGCCGGCTTCTTCCAGGTCTGGGCGGGGGTGGAGTCGAAGCACGATGCGATCCGGTACTTCCAACTCAGCGCGGGAATTCACCTGCTGGTGGCATTTCTGCCCTTCGCGGCGGTGGCGGAGCGACGGGGCTTCTGGGAGTACAACCGGCGCCTGTTCGAGGGGTTCCTCTCGGCTGCCGTCTTTTCCCTGGTACTGTACCTGGGGCTCATGATCGCGCTGGTGGCCCTGAAGCAGTTGTTCGGGATCGACATCCCCGACCAGAACTACCTCAGGCTCTGGTTTGTCATTGCCTTCATCGTCGATCCATGGATCTTCCTGGGCTTCGCCCCGGAGAGCCTGCCCGACCTCGAGGCCGAGCGCGATTACCCCCGGGCGCTCAAGGTCTTCACGCAGTACATCCTGACGCCGCTCGTGGCGGTGTACCTGGTGATTCTGATTGCCTACCTGTTCAAGGTGCTGGCGACCGGGGAGTGGCCGCGCGGCTGGATCGGATACCTGGTCGCCAGTGTGGCGGTGACCGGGATCCTGGGTTTCCTGCTGGTCCATCCGCTGCGCACGCGCGAGGACGAGGGCTGGATCCGGACCTACTCCCGCTGGCTCTATGTCGGACTGATCCCGGCCGCCATCATGTTCCTGCTCGCCCTCTGGAAACGGGTGGATCCCTACGGCCTGACCGAACTGCGGTTCCTGGGCCTGGTCATGGGCGCGTGGCTCCTGGGGGTGGCCATCCTGTATACCGTGAAGCGGGACTTCGGGATTCGCATCATTCCCGTTTCCCTCGCCGCCCTGCTGCTCCTCACGCTGTACGGGCCGGTCAGTGCGACCTCACTGTCGGTGCGGAGCCAGGTGCGCCGCCTGCACGGGCTGCTCCAGAGCAACGGGCTGACCGGCGCCGCCACCATATCGGAGCGCCCAGGCGTCAGCCGGGAGGATCTCAGGGAGATCAGCGGCACACTCCGGTACCTGCTCGAGCATCGGGCGGCGGCGGGCCTGCAATCGGCTTTCGGGCGGCCGTTGCCGGAACTGGACTCTCCGATGGAGCTGGATCGGGACGTCGAATCCACGGCCGCGAGAATCATGGAGCGAATGCATCTGGCCTACCTTCCGGCCTGGGCTGGAGCGACCGAGGCCGAGGACGTGGTCACGTTCAGGGCGGCACCCGACTCCAGCGCTACGCGCATCTCCGGTTATGACTACGCGGTACGGGTGGATCAGCAGTCTCCGGTGGCCTACGCGGGTGGGGATACCCTGACCCTGGCCGGGGACTCACTGGCCGGCAGCCTGGCGCTGCTGCGCGGTGACGACACGCTGATGGTCGTGAGGCTTGCGCCCCTGGTTGACTCCCTGCTGGCGCTTGCTCCGGTCCAGCGCTTCCAGATTGAAGGGCCACGGATGCGGATCGAGGCGACCGGCCCCGGCGCCCGTGGACTGTTGCTCCTGCGATCGGTGACGGGTGGGCGGATGGAAGGTGTGATGCGGGTACGGGCGTGGAGCGGCGAGCTGTACTTTGCGCTGAACGGTGAACAGTGAACGGCGGACAGGTGGAGGTCTACTGGATCAGGATGGTGGCAGGAGGGGTCGTGAGCGGGACGCCGTTGATGGCGGCGCTGATGGACGCTGTCCCCGCCGACGCGGCGGTGAAGGTGGCCGCGTAACGATTCCCCGAGACGTAGCCGGCCGGACCCGTCGATCCGGTCGTGCCCGGGACCACCGTGAAGGTGATCGTGAGACCGGCGTCGTTCACCGGATTGCCATGGGCATCCAGCACCTGGAGTTCAACCGTCGTCGTGTCTCCGATTCCGAGGCTGTCCGCCAGGGTGGAGACGATCGACGCCGCCACCGAAGCCGGTCCGGCCACGACCGTAATGGTGGGCAAGGCGGTGGTCACCGGGAGCCCTCCGATCTGGGCCCCGATCGTTGCGGGACCGGCCGCCGTCTGTCCCCGGAACCACGCCATGTAACTGCCATTGTCGGGGTTCTGGAGCGGGCCGAAGGCGCCTGTGCTCCCGCCCGCCTGAGTGAACCCGATCGGGACCGCACGGTCACCCGTGACCAGGGCCCGCCCAGCAGCATCCTTCCCCGTCAACGTTACCAGAACCGAGTCTCCCGCCGTTACGGTGGCCGCGCCGACGCTCACCACCGACTGGCCGGGGGAGATCGTACCGGCCACGACTTCGACCGTGGGCGGTGTGGTCTGGACCGGGGTTCCTTCGATGACCGCGGTCACCGAATCGGGCACGCCGATACCCAGGGAGAGCGCCGTGTAGAGGGTCGAGTAGGTGCCGTTTCCCGGGTCGGCGGCCGGGCCGACGGTGCCGTGGATGGTCGGGCCCGAGACTCCGAAGATGATTGCCCGCCCGCCGGAGGTGAGTGCGTTACCGGCGGCATCCCGTGCCTGCAGCGTGGCCAGGGCATGCGCGCCGGAGTCGAGCGTTGCCCGGGAGAGCGAGATCAGCGATGTCTGGGCCGAGATGTCGCCGGGGATGACCGTGATGGTCGCAGGGATAGAGGTGACCGGGGCGGCGTCGACCGTGGCCTGGACCGTCAGCGGGGCGCCGGCCAGGACGCCGGTGAAGGTGGCTGTATAGGTGCCGTCTCCCTGATCTACGGTGCTTCCGAGCACGCCCGTGCTGGTGCCGCCGGTCGTGCCGAAGACCACGATGTGAGGCGCGGTCACCGGGCAGGAGCGGCTGTCCCGGGTCCGCAGCGTGATGGTGGTGGTCACTCCCGATTGCAGCGTGACCTGCCGGGAGGGCGATTGCGCGGGCGTCGTGTCGTTGACGGTGAGCCCCGAGGTCGTGAGATCGACCGGTCCCGGCGTGCAGACCACCTGAATCGTCGGCCTGACGGTGGTCACGGGCAGCCCGCCGACGGAAGCACGGATCGTGTCGGGTATGCCAGCGGTGTCCGCCACGTAGAACGCGGAATAGCTGCCGTCACCCTGGTCCATCACCGGGCTGATCCGTCCGACACTCGCGCCGATGGCGTTCGAGCGCCGGAACGTCACCGCCAGGCCGCCCTGCCCGAGCGGGTTACCGAAACCGTCCCGGGTATCCAGGCGGATGAGCGAGGAATCCCCCAGATCCACCTGTTCCGGCAGAACAGAGAGAAGGGAAGAGTCCGGAGCCGCCGGTCCCGGGATGACCGTGATCAGGGGCAGATGGGACACGCCGAGCGTATCCAGCATCTGGATCCGGGTGCTGTCGTTGATCACCGCGCCGACCACGGCCGGTGGACGGGCCAGGGTGCCGGTGAACAGGGCGGTGTAGCTGCCGTCGCCCTGGTCGGTGACCGGTCCGATGGTCCCGCCGGACGTGCCGTTCTCGCCGACACTGAACACGACGCTCTGGCCGGCTCCCGCCGCGGTCTGGTTGCTGTCCAGATCCCGCACCGTGAGTGTGAGCGTCGCGCTGGCGCCGGCTGTGATCGAATCGGCCGAAACCGTGATGCTCGACTTCTGCGGCGCGACCGGGATCCCGAGGATGGTGATGGTCGGCTGGGATCCGCCGACCATCTGGCCGTTCAGGGTCGCGCCGATGGTCAGGGGGCCGCCGGACTGGGTGGCGGTGAAGCCGGCGGTGTAGGTCCCGTCGCCCTGGTCCGTCGTGCTGTCGATCGTGCCGCCGCCGGATCCGGGCCCGCTCAGGACCAGAAACACGACAGTCTCGCCCCCCGAGGTCCTGGCGACACCGGCGGAGTCTCTGACCTGGAGCCGGAGGGTCACCCCCTCGTTCACCGAGACGGTGTCGGACGAGGCACTGAGGGTCGAGGAATCGGGAGAGACCCCGAAGGCGACGTTGAGCTTCGGAAGCGGAGTCGAGACCGCGATGCCGTCCACCGCTCCGCCGATCGTCAGCGCCGTGCCGACGCCGGTCGCGGTGAAGACCGCGGTGTAGGAGCCGTCTCCGTGATCGGTGACCGGTCCGACGGTTCCGGTCGCGGTCCCGCCGAACGGAACGAACACGACCTGCTTTCCGCCGATCCCCAGCAGATTGCCTGCTGCGTCTCTGGTTTCCAGGGTGAGCGTTGCCTGGCCGCCGTTGGTCACTGTCCGGGGGGAGACGTCGATCACCGAGGTGGTGGGTGACACCGGTCCCGGGACGACCTGAATGGTCGGCAGGGGGCGGGTCACCGGGTCACCGTCGATGGTCGCGGTAATGGTGGCCGGACTGCCGGCCCTGGTTCCGGTGAACGTTCCGGTGTAGGTCCCGTCGCCCTGATCCCGCACCGGTCCGAAGACCCCCTCGCTGCTTCCGCCCGAGCTTCCGAACACTACCGTGTGCCCGCCGGTCCGGAGCCGTGTGCCGGCGGCGTCGCGGGACTCGAGGGTGATCTCTGCCAGCGTGCCGGATACCACGAGCGCCCGCGACAGGTTCACCTCCGAGTTCGCGGCCGACACCGGCCCGGCGCCGGGTTCGGTGGAATCCGAGAGACAGGCGGCCACCGCGACCAGCGCCAGGGTGAGCCAGCGGCCCCGGCGCCCCGGCGCCGACCCGAATCGCGACCCCGGCCCGCGCGCGTTCCCGTTCACTGGCAGGTCACCGCGAACGTGGTCTGCGTCTGCTGGCCGGCCACGATGGTCGTGCCGCGCGGGTTGGGTGGCGTCACTGCGCAGCCGGCCGCGAGGTTCCGCAGGCGGACCTCGTACGCCCCGGGTGTGAGGCCGGTGAAGAGCGCGGTCCCGTTGGGCGTCACCGGCGCCGTCCGGCGGACGGATCCTTCCAGCAGCACCTCGAACGGATTCTGCGGGATGGTCCCGCCGGTGGTCACGTTGACGAGCAGCTCACCGGTCGTCACGACCGGGAGCGTGGTGGCGGTGGCCGGCTGGCTCCGGGGGCCTTCCAGCCCGGCGCCGTTCACGGCGGATACTTCGTAGGTATACGCGGTAGCCGGTGTGAGGCCCGCATCGCTGAAGCCGGTACCGCCCGTGCTGTCCACCAGCGCGCCATCACGATAGATCCGATAGCGCGCGATACCGGTCTCCGGATCGGATGCCGCGGTCCAGGCCAGGTCGATGCTCGAGGTGCCGGTGGCCGTGGCGGTGAGCCCGGTCGGGGCCGTCGGAGGTGTGAGGTCTCCCGGTGTGGTGGCGCCCGCCGGCGCGCTGGCCGGACCCTCGAGACCGGCGCCGTTCACCGCCGACACGGTGTAGGTATAGGTCGTCGACGGCGTGAGGCCGGTGTCCGCGTAGCTCGTGGTCGTGGAACTGTCGGCCAGGAGGCCATCCCGGTAGATCCGGTAGCGGGAGACGCCGCTCTCCGGGTCACCGGCCGCGTTCCAGCTCAAGTCGATCCGGCTGCTGCTCACCGGGCTGGCGGAGAGCCCCGTGGGCGCGGTGGGTGGGGAGGGGTCCGGCAGCGTGGTCGCCGTGGCCGGCTGGCTGGGCGGGCCCTCCAGCGCGGCGCCGTTCACCGCCGTCACGGTGTAGCTGTAGGCGGTATTGGGCACCAGGTTCACGTCGCTGAACGACGTGCCGGTCGCGGTCCCCGCCTGAATCCCGTTCCGATAGACATTGTAGCGGATCACCCCGCTCTCGGGATCGCTCGCCGCCGACCAGCTGAGGTCGATCCGGCTCGCGCTGACGGCCGTTGCGCTGAGCGACCCGGGAGCGGACGGGGGCGTCACGTCGAGCGTGGTGGCCTGGGCTGCCGGGCTGCGCGGGCCTTCCAGGCCGTCGGGGTTCACCGCGGCGACTTGGTACGAATAGAGGGTGCTGGGGACGAGGCCGGTGTCGGCGTAGGCCGTCGCCGCGGTGCTGTCGGTCAGGATCCCGTCGCGGTAGATCCGGTACCGGGCGACGCCGGTTTCGGGGTCGGTGGCGGCGGACCAGCCGAGATTGATCCGGGTTCCGCTCACCGGAGTGGCCGTGAGCGCCGCCGGTGCGGTCGGCGGGGTCGCATCGCGGGTGCGGACGACGAGCGGTCCGCTCCGGGCCCCCTCGAGGCCCGTCCGGTTTACCGAGGAGATCCGATAGGTGAATGAAGTGAAGGCCGGCAGGCCCGGGTCACTGTAGGCTGTGGCCGCGGTCGAGTCGTACAGCGCCCCGTTCCGGTAGATCCGGTATCCGGCAATCACGCTGTCGGGACCGGCCGAATCCCAGGCGATGTCGATCTGCGAAGTCGTCACCAGCGTGGTCCGCAGGCCGCCCGGTGGCGGCGGAGCGGGGCAGGAGACCTGAAACCGGAGCAGGGTTGAGTCGAGCCCGCTGATCGTCGGCGTCACCTGGGCCGGAGCCAGGCAACTGGTCTCGACGTCCGCCAGCCGGATCGTATGCGGACCCGGGCTCACGCCCGCGATGTGAGCCGTGTCGTTCAGGCCGGTGCGGACCGTGTCCGCGGTCCCGTCCTGATTCTCGATCACGATATCATACCCGTCGAGGTCGGTGCCCGGCCCGGTGGTAGCCGTGGCCACATGGAGCCGCTCGACGCACCGGACCGCGTAGCCGGCGATCGCCGTGTCTCCCGGCAACACGGTGACCGTCCGGCTGAACCCGGCCGCCTCGGTACAGCGATTCGGAGCGCCGCTCAGCCGGACAGTGTATCGCCCGGTGGCACCGCTGGCATTGTAGAGCGGGACGAGGCCATTCACGATGGTGCTGTCGCCCGCCACGAGACGGCCGGGCGGTGACGCGACGGTGTCGATCGCATCCTGCGGAAC
>JBFXBG010000148.1:0-9335 GCA_050183505.1 Gemmatimonadales bacterium
CTCGTAGCTGAGCTTCTTGATTGCGTTCGCTGTGGGCCTGGTCATCCTGGCTTTGATGTCTTCAGGGACCCCGCGACGCCTGCTGACCGGCAGTTCCCAGGCGCGGAGTGGCATTCCGAGGGTGTCAAACTGTTCCAGACGATTGCGAGCGCCAAAGACGGCGTCGATAGTGTCGACCCAAACGTCGATCCGGACGGATGCAAAGACAAGAAGGGGGGAAGCGGGATGGACGAAGTACTCTGAAGGGGCCTTGGCGACGAAGTCGATCGAATCCGCGTTCAGGTCCCACTTCCCAATGGCCCGTTGAGGGATCCCCGAACGGGGCCCCATCCACCCAAGCCAAATCGTCCGGCCCTCCTTCACCGCACCGTAGAACCCAAAACCCGGAATCTCTCTGCTGGAACGATACACTCCCTCCGGCCAGGCCCAGAGGGTGAGATTGGCCACATTGTGGTCGATCGTAGCGAGGGTTGTATCATCGACGAAGAAGACAAAACCCAACGCGAGGGCCTCGCCCGGTCCACGCCCTTGCCGTCCGAAGCGCTTCAGCACGTGCCCTTCGCGGGAGACAACCACGACGCGCTGCAAGACCGCGTCAGTGACGACAAAGTCCCCGCTTGGTGCAATAGCAAGGAACCCGGGCAAGGAGAGCAACACAGAGTCGCCCTCCGCGACGGTCGTTTCGAAGGCCACCACCGGTCGCGGCGCTCCCAGGTCTTGACCACGTGTCGAGCGTTCGGCGCAACCGATCGTCAGGGCAAGCCCCAAGACAGAGACGATGGAGCCGATCGCACCGGCACCGCCGCCGGCAACAACCAGGAAGGGATGCGACGCTATTCTTATCATGGTCATTGATGGTGGGGTTGAGGATCCATGAGCGTAAGGAGTGTGCTTCGGTCCGCCGTCAGCCGTTCCGGCACATGCTCGACCAGACGTAATTCCGAACTGACAAACAAGGCCTCGAGGGGCGGCGACGGATGGACGTGGTCCTTTAGAACTCCCGCGATGGGAATCCTGGCGATAGTGAGCTGGTAGAGTTGCTCGGAGGAAGGGGGCGCTGCTAGCAGAATCTTCACAACGTGACCGGCGGCCGCGGGGATCTGTAGCCATCTAGCGACGCGACCGCCGCAGGTCAAGCAAGTCGCGGGATCATAAACCACAAACACCGTCGAATCAGCGGCAGTGGCAAGACTGGCGACGGTGGCCCCAGTTGTGAGGCGTGCTGTCTCGATGGGCCGGACTGGGGTACACGCGTTCAACGAGAGCAGAAGCAAAGGAAGTCCGAGTGGGGCCGGCCAGCTCCCGGAACCCTCCCCGGTCGATTCACGATGGCCCCACGCCATTTATAGAAGTCTCCTTTGAAGTTACCCCGCAATGACGCCCGGTGAAGTATGGGCGCCCTGGATCCCAACTACCCGGGTGGCGCTCAGCCCATGGGGAGACCCGGCGGTAAGTTGGGCCGTCAGGAACTGGGCCACCTCAGCTACAACCGCTCGGGGTACAGGTGATCGGAGGAGCGTTCCAGCACGCGCACCAGGGGATGCACGACGGGCCGCAGGAGCCGCAGGAGATGAAGCAGGCCGCCGGAAATCCGTCGTCGCGAATGCCCCAGTACCCTTCTGGTTGAGCAGCAGAACTGCTCACCAGGAGGAAACTCCCGACGGCCAGTGTCAGCGAGACGGCGAGTACTCGTTTAATGCGTCGCATGCGATCCCCCCTATGTTGGTGGTATGGTCCTGCGTTGACTATCGACCGCCTCCCACCTTCTGCTTCTGACGTTCGATCTGCACAACCGCTCTCTCCCGCACGTCAGGCCGAGCGGACCTGCGGCAGCCAACGACTGGCGGACGTACCTCCCGTCACTTTCGAGGAGCGTCAGCCTGCGTAGGATGCGATCCCAGACAAACAAGGTGTCGCCTCTACAGTGGCCAATCCATGTTGGAGCCTGGAATTCTGCAGGTCCAGTCCCCTCCCCAGCGGTTCTCAGCGGAATCCATACGGGACTTCATGCGCCGTGATGCTCGGCGCGGACTTGAGCTGCAATGTCCTGCTCCAGCCCGCATTGAGCAATGGCACCCTGTCGCACGGCTGCGACCTGCTTGTCAACGCCGAGACCTGCCATCCTGGTATCAGTACCCGGCTACCTACGTCCCAAAGTCGGCCGAATCCACACGGCCTTGCGGACCCGTCAACGGAGCCGTGTCATTGACCCTGAGGGAAGGGCCCCGACCATCCCCTGGGCACCAGTCGCGGTCACCCGTGGCTGGGTCCCGGAGGGCTTGGCCGGGCCTTGACTGACTTCGAACCGTGGGCGATGCTCAGCTGCGCGGGCCTGAATCGATCGACCACACCAGAGGTAGAGTATGGAACGAACCCACCCCGCGCTGTTCTCCGCCAGCCGGGGGCCGCCTGTACCCGGGCCACGGGGGACCCGGGGCGGGCCGCCACACCCCCCGGTACTGGTATGGTCACGGCGGGGGGGGGGGGAAGGAGCGGTGTGGGCGTCAGCAGAGGTAGCCGGGCGGGCACCATGGACCCCTGTGTGCCTCCTGCTCCCCAGCACGATCCGACCAACCGCGGCACTGCTGAGCGGCCTGAGAGCGCTTAATGGCGCTGTCGCATACTGTCAGGTCTCAGCCACATCGGAAGCATTCCCCGCGCCGGTGGAAGCGGTCCTTGCCGCTGTACGGGCACGGGGGAATCCTGGACTGGACGCAATCGCTCGCTACGTCGGCAACCGGCTCAGGTGGGATACGTCAGACACCAGGACACTGCTGCAGTGCCTCGCAGCGCAGCAGGGGCGAGGCGAGATGGCACCCCATCGCGGCACACTCTGGCGGAGGCTGAACCGCCTCGGACAACTGGCGCCCAAAGACTGGAGAGCGCTGGCGGTGATCCTCAGCCGGAGCGCCAACGGACGAGCTTCAAACGAGCGCAATGCCGCTCTTGTTGGCTGGGACACCGAGACCTGGCGGCGGCGAGTAGACCACCTCCTGGGACCGCTTTCCGCCCACTATCAGACGTGGCCCGGCTGGGAGTGGCCCCTGGAAGCCGTCCTCAGGCACCGGGGGTATATCGCCGAACCGCATCCGGACGAGACGGGCGCGACTCTCCGCGGGGGAGGATCGGCCGTCAGGGCCTGAGACCAAAGCGCCGGGGCTGCCAGGGATTACGCTCCCCATGGGCGGTCCGGTCCCGGGCCGGGCTGCCGGCCGAGGCCCGAGGTCGGTGATTCTCGCCAGCGACCCCGTCGCAGAACCGGCCCCCGAGACTCGTCATACAACCCTCCTCGTCCCTCGACGGACTCACTGTCATCCACATCCACGGAGTCCGACCATGTCCGCCTTCCGCCTTTCACTGCTGGGGCTTCTCGGCTTGGCCGCGCCGCTGGCCGCGCAATCCCGCGAGGCCTATCAGGGTGGCAAGCGCCCGGCTCTGCCCCGGGCCTGGGAGATCGCGCTGGCACGAAGCGCCGCGCCGAGTGAGATCACCGCCCAGGCCACGGTCCTGGTGCTGACCGACACCGGGTATGCCGTTGCGGAGCGGGGGAGCAACGGGGTCACCTGCTATGTGGGGCGGGGCTGGCCCGAGAGCATCGAGCCGCATTGCTTCGACGAGGAGGGCGCCGCCACCATCCTTCCGATGGCCCTCCGCCGCGCCGCGCTGCGCCAGCAGGGGAAGACGCATGAGGAGATCGAAGCCGACATCGCCGAGGGCCTCGCCTCGGGCCGGTTCCGCCTGCCGCGGCGGCCGGCGATGTCCTATATGATGTCCGGTGCCCAGGTACTGTACAATGACGAAGGCAAGCGGGTCGGCGCCTGGCGCCCGCACCTCATGATCTACTATCCCTGGATCTCGGGCAGCGACATGGGTATCCCCAAGCCGGACCTGCGCACCGCGGTGATCGTCGACGAAGGCACCCCGGTCGCCAACATCATGATCGTGGTGCGGGACTTCATCCAGCCGGACAGCTCGGCCATGCCACGTTGAATCACAAGCCGGACGATCGCGCACTGGTGGCACGGGTACTGGCGGACCGGGACGAGCGGGCGTTTCGCACGCTCTACCGGCGCCACACCCCGGCGCTGTACCGCTTTGCCACCCGCCTGGCGGGGGGTGTCGTGCCGGCCGCCGAAGAGATCACGCATGACGCCTGGATCCGCGCGGTCGAAGGACTGGCCGGTTTCGCCTGGCGGTCGACGTTCCTCACCTGGCTCATGGGGATCGCCGTGAATTGCTGGCGCGGCCGGCTCCGGGAACAGGCGCGGCCGATGGTTCCGCTGGATTCCGTCCAGCTGGCCGGACGCGACTCGCAGTTCTCCGCGGTCGATGCCCGGATCGACCTCGAGCGGGTGGTGACCGGCCTGCCGCCCGGCTACCGGGAGGTCCTGGTCCTGCACGACCTCCACGGTTTCACTCATGAAGACATCGGCCGGATGCTCGGCATCGAACCCGGGACCAGCAAGAGCCAGCTGCACCGCGCCCGCCAGGCCGTCCGCGCGGCCCTCACCGGCGGAAAGGAGCCCGTCACATGACTCCCGAAGAACTCGACGGCGTCCAGTCGGAACTGGAGCGCCTGAACCCGGAGCTGTCTCCACCGGCGGGGCTCGAATCCCGCGTGATGCGCACACTCGAATCGCGGAATCTGATCCGGCGGCGGCGGCCGCGGCTGCTCATGATCGTGGGCTCCCTGGCAGCCGGGATCCTGCTCTTCCTGGGTGGCGTCCTTGCCGGCCGCGGCATGGCCTCGCCGGCTCAAGCCGGGCACGGCCCCCGGTTCATGCTGCTGCTCTATGAGGACGCGGGTTTTCATCGGGACGGCGAGCCCCCGGAGTCGTTCGTCGCCGAGTACAGTGGCTGGGGGCACCGGCTGGCGGAAAGCGGGCGAGAGGTGAGCGGAGAAGAGCTGGCGCCGAGCGCCCGGCTCCTCGCGCCGGCGGACTCGGGGAGCACCGTGGCCGCCCGGGATGTCGGGAGCACCGCCGGTCAGCTGGCGGGGTTCTTTATCATCTCCGCCCGGGACTACGCCGACGCGGTATCGGTGGCGAGAACCCACCCGCACCTGCGGCACGGCGGGCGGGTGGTGGTCCGGGAGGTGATGTGAGGGATCCGGGTGCCGGGTACGAAGTGCCGGGTGCCGGGTACCAGGTGCCGGGTGCCGAGTGCCGAGTACCGAGTGCCGGGTGCCGGGTAGCGGGAGTGTCCTCCGCCTCACTCCCCGCCGGCGACCCGGTACCTGATTACCACCGGATTCCCCTCCGCATCCTCCATCGCCACCACCAGACTGTTTCCCTTCCAGGCGGTCCGCCAGAAGAGCATGCCCCTGGGGCCGGCCACCTGGCCCAGATACGCGCCGGTGGAATCGAACACGTCGAAGCGGGTGTGTGCCGTGTCCGCTCCGGGGTCGGTCTGGAGCCAGACATTGCCCCGGTCGTCCCCGGCGATGCCGGTAAAGGCGGGGGTGGTGGAGGGAATGTCGTCCACCTGGATCTCCTCCCGCGCCGCGTCCTCGCCCACCATGCGGCTGACCTCTTTGATACTCGAATCGACGATGGCCTGGCGGCGGGATGCCGGGATGGGGTCAGGGGTCCAGTCACGGCTGAACACGAGCGTGGTATCGCGGCCGCTGCCTGTAACCGCGATACGATACTCGCTCGAGGTGCCGATCAGGAATCCGCCCGTCGGGTTCACCTCTTCAAGGGTCCGCGGCGTGTTGGGAATGCCCATCGACATCATCATCCTGCCGTTGGACTTGAAATTCCACGTGTGCCGGTCGTCCCTCGGCCGGGGCGGGAGATACATGGAGTCCGCCCCGGTTCCGCCGAGATCGTACCGCACGTAGAGTGAGCCGGAATCGGACGGGCTCATGCCCGGGATGTAGACCCGCCCCTCGCGATCCACCACGATTGACGTCCAGTAGCAGCACAGGGAGGACCAGCTGCGCTTGAACGTGCCCGAGGTATCGAACACCGACGTCCGCGCCTGCCGCGGATCGTGCACCACCAGGTCGGCGCCGTGCACCGCGATGAACGCCACCCGGAACTCGCCCGGCCCGCCTCCTTCGCGCCCGATGGTCCGGATGAGGCGGCCGTCCGCATCGAACTGCTTGATGACGGTCGGGTTGTCGTCCGCCACATAGACCCGGCCCAGGTCGTCGAGCGCCACCGACTGCGGCTGGTTCAGGACGATCGAGTCTCCGCTGCCGCCGCCTATTCTGAGCGTCTCCACCAGTTTCCAGCCGGTGGTGTCATCCCACCGGGTGGGCCCGTGGTTCTTCACCTCCACCACCCCGCCGGGCAGGGTATCGATCTCCGGGACCGCCAGCCGCCGGGCGGAAGCCTCGGCGCAGGCCAGGGAAAAGAACAGGAGGCCGAGAGCCAGGTGGTGGCGTGGTGGCATGGATGCGCTCCGATGAGGCGGGATGCCGTCTGAGATGCGCAGAGGGGAGGAAGGGTTGCCCGGGTCAGGCGGCCTCGCCTCGGAGCCCCGCATCCCCCGACCCCCCTCCCCACTACCTGGCGAGGGGGAGTCGTTCCATCCGCCGAATCTGTGGCAATCTGTGTAATCTGCGGACCCTTGAGAACCGCGGGATACGCTGAAGAGCACGGAAAAGGATACCCGGACCCTCAAGCGCGGAAAAAGCAGTCCGGGTCCCACTTTCTTACGCGCTTTTCCGCGTGGTCCGCGGTTCTCCGGGCCTGGTCGATCTGCGGGAACTGCGGTCCCAACCCGGTATCCGGTTCATCGGGGGCGACTCCTCTGTGCAATCCAGATTACACAGATCATAGAGAGTACGGATTCATCCAGGCTGCTCAGACTACCCCGATTCCACTGATTCTGCGTGGGAACCGCGGGAGACGCTGAAGGGCGCTGAAAAGAGGATCCGGGGCAACCCGATCCGTGCAATCTGTGGAATCAGCGCAATCTGTGGACCCTCACACCGGCCACCTCCACCCGAACGCCCCCGCCGTCACGCAGGCGTAGATCAGTCCGTCGAAGACCTCCTTGGCCACGTTCGACCAGGGCTGCGCCTTCCAGATGCCGCCGGAAATGGCGCTCACGCCATAGGCCATCCAGGCCACCGTGCCCACCACCCGGAAGACCTCGAGATAGTGGGTGCCGGGGTCCAGGGTCCGGCCGGCGACGTAGGCGCAGAGAATCGAGATCAGCAGCGAATAGAGGAACCACTGCACGAGGTACGGGCCCATGTTGACCCGCCCGTTCCGCAGGAGTGCGATCAGCGCGACCGGGCCTTCCTCGTACTTTTTCGTCATCTCGGGCGAGCCCATGGCCTTCATGTCGGCACAGTGCGGTACGTGATAGATGCCCGGGGGCAGGTTCTGCCTGCCCAGTGCGGCCCGGACCGCCTCCTCGTCCTGCAGGGGCTTGTAGTCGCTCTTGTGGTAGCCGAGAGCCATGTGGACGATCGAGCTCACGATGAACACCAGCACCGCCGACACCAGAATGGGGAGCCATAGCGCAGTCAGCGAGACCATCGCGGGACCTCCGGGTGAGAGCTGAAAGATGGGTGAGCCGGAGATAGGGTACAGCGGGGACGGGAAAGGTCAAGAGGGGGAGGAGTGAGAGGTGAAAGGTGGGAGGTAAGAGGTGAGAGGTAAGAGGGGCCGGCTTCCGCATCCCCGTGTGGAAACCAGCCCCTCTCACCTCTCACCTCTTACCTCTTACCTCTCACATCCTGTACCGCTCCAGCCACTGCAGCGCGTTGTCGTCCACCCGCTGCAGGTAGATCGTCCCGTTGCCGAAGCCCGCTACCCGGCGGCTCTTCGGCAGGATGACCCGGGACACGAGCTTCCCTGCTCCATCGAATACATCCAGCTGCCTGGGAGAGCCGGCCGGCACCGACCGCTCGACGTAGGTGCGGCCATCCACCACCCACACCGCGCCGGCGACGAACGGCGGCTTGCTGGGGGGCCACTCCTGGGCATCGATCTGGGCGTCGTCGTCATCCCCCATTCGCATCCCCCGCCCGAAGCTCATGCTCATCTGGCCGTTCCGGTTCTCGACCGCGATGCCGATGCCGTCGGCCGCGGCGTCGACCCACTCCTGCTTGTCGGCTCGCCGGATCGGCACCGGACTGTAGTTCACCGCCGGCCCGCTCGCGCTGCGGCCACCCGGGAGGACGACGTCGACGTGGTAGTCCCTGGCCCGGACCACCGACACCTGGCCATCCAGCCCCACCCCCCAGGTGTCCTGCGCCGGAAACGGCCGGGGGCGCATCATCTGATTCCGGTTGTTGGAGCCCCCTGAGCTGGTGACCTTCATGTCCGGCAGCTTGACCATCGCCACCGTGTCATAGACCGACCCGGCACGGTCCCAGCGCACCACGGCCGCCGAATCCGGCGGCCCGCCCGGTCCCGGGCGCCCGGCCTGCTGGAAATAGATCCGGCCTTCGCGGTCCACCGCGCGCGGCAGCGCGATCACCAGGTTCTGGAGCCCTCCCTGGGCAATGGAGAACGATTCCCGGTACTTGAGATCCGGCCCGAAGATGCTGATCCGGCCGTTGCCAAGGTCGGTCAGCATCGTCGCTCCGCCCGGGAGCGGGAACAGCGCGTCGGGCGTCTTGTATTCGCCCGGGCCCTGCCCGGTCCGGCCGATGGTATCGGCCTTGGCCGTGCGCAGGTCCACGGCCATCAGGACTTCGTCGATGCCGTCGCTCACCAGCACCCGGCCGTCGGGCAGCTCCCGGACGCCCCGGATGGCGCTGAAGGCATGGTTGAACGATGCGTCAGCAGTGGTGAGCCGGCGCTCGGAGACGTTCTGGGCGCTGAGCGTCGGCACCAGCAGGAGCCCGGCCGCGAGAATGACGAAGGGAGTCTTCATGGGATTCGCAGGTTAGAGTTTGACCCGGGTACCCGGCGCCGTTTCGCCGGCCGGGATCAGTGGAACCGACTCAACCGGAGGATACGGAGCAGCGTTGCCGGCGGACCGCTTTCACACGACGGCAGGCCTCCATGCATACTCGCCCTTCGTATCCTTCGTGTCGGGCTGGGCTCGAATCCAGGCGTACCGCGATATCCGCCGGCGCGTACACCAATCCGGCCGGGATTGATGAGCCAGGGGTCAGTTTTGCGCCTGTGTCAGGAAAGATGATGCGGGGAAGAGGGAAAGGGTCGCAGGGGAGGGAGGGGAGAGGGGAGAAGGGAGAAGGGAGAAGGGAGAAGTGAGAAGTGAGAAGTAAGAAGTGAGAAGGGAGCAGGGGGAAGGGACGTGACCGGGCAGGGCCCGCGCGATCTTCCTGCTTCCTATTCCTCACTTCTCACTCGCGGGACAGGCCGGATCAGCAACACCGTCCCCTCACCCTGCCCCAGGAGCCG
>JBFXBG010000149.1:0-9302 GCA_050183505.1 Gemmatimonadales bacterium
TCTTCCAGGTGCGCTTCCAGCCGGTCGAAACTCTCGGTCCAGAAGCGTTCGAAGTCGCGGGTCCAGTCGTGGATGGGCTTGAGGGCCCGGGCATTGAGGGTGTACAGGCGCCGGCGGCCGGCACCGCGCACCCGGACGAGACCCACCTGCTTGAGCACGCGCAGGTGCTTGGAGGCCTGTGGCTGCTTGATCCGGAGGGAATCGGCCAGGTCGTTTACCGACTGCTCTCCCCCGGCGAGCAGGGTGAGGATCTGCCGCCGGCGCGGTTCGGCAACCGCGTTGAAGGCATCCGAGGTCGTGGCCAGACGTGACATGAAGGCCAATATATGCCGATATGGACATATGTCAACATGTCTCCTGAGTGGTTCGCTTGGACCGGCCCACCTCATACTGAGGCGGTCAGTCAGGCGCAGAACACCTCATAGGCAGTACCACGTCCGGATTCATCGAGGATATCGATTCAGCGATCCTCGATTCGTCACTGGGGCTGTGTCTTCAACCCGCTTCCGCGCCTGCCGTCATGTCGCCTTTCAGCACAATTCGTGTTGCCAATAGCAACAGATCGAACCGGTTCCCGACGTCCGCCTTGGAGTAGACTCTCTTCAGATAGGTCTGGACCGTGAATGGACTCAGCCCAAGAATGGACGCGATCTCAGGAATCGTATGCGAATTGACGAGTAACTTTGCCACCTCTGCCTCACGGGGCGACAGCCTTAGCACAGCCACGATCAGCACCCACTGTTCCCGGCTGAAAATGCCTGGCCGGCCGGCAAGCCCGCTCTCCACTTTAGGGCCTCGGCGAGACGGTCTCCCCCCCCGGAACCCTCACTTGGACACCATGCTGTCGTTGTTCCGAGTGACACTGCTCGCGGGGACTTGATTGCCTGGGCCGTTACAGCCACTGTACCTGGCACAGATCCGCATCATGAGGATGGAGCTGACCTTGAGTCTACCGCGAGTGGCAGGGCGGAGCCTGGTCCTTTCCACGATTGGCCTAATCTCGGTAGCTGGGGCAAGTCTTGGCCAGCGCGAGATTCGGCCGAGTGGGAAAGCTGCTTGCTCACGGTGTCGCATTATCTCCACACGCACCACAGTCCTTGGCTCAGGGGACTCATATCCTGGCACATTCAAGTACTGGCCGTCATCGATCGTCGTAGACCGTAGCGGAAATTACGTCACGGTCGAGCCTGGCGGCGGTCAGAGGGGCGGTCCCTGGATCTTCGATCCACATGGGGTCTTCCGACGCAGTCTTGGACCACCCGGAGAGGGTCCCGGCGAGTTCCGGGTTCCAGGCATCGTGCTCACCGGCCCCTATGACTCGCTTTATGTCCTAGACATGGTGCTCCAACGTATGACAGTATTGGAGCCAGGTGGGCAGTTCGCAAGGACGGGTGCATGGCCGGTTCGGCTTGTGCCAAGCGCAGTCGTCCTGCGGGATGGGCGGTTCGCAGTTAATGCCCAGTTCCCTGATTCCAACCGGATCGGTAGGCCACTCCATTTTATCTCAGCATTGGGGGAATACCTTCGTCCATTCGACCTGGACGAGCCTGTCATTCTACCGCAGAGCAGTTGGGAGAGAGTGCTTACCCAAGGACCGGACGGCGCGTTCTTAGCCTCGCCGCGGTCATATCGATATAGAATCGAACACTTTGACAGCCTAGGGCACCTGATTGAGGTTGTAGAGCCGCGGCGCGATTGGTTCAAGACATACCAGCACACAGTGACTGCCTCCCCGTCCCAACCGCCAGCACCCCAGGTAACGAGTATTTGGTATGATGACGCGCGGAACGCAGTATGGATCACCAGCGTGATCGCGGATCCCAACTGGAGTGCGGGGCTGAGTCTGCCACGCCGAACGCCGGAAGGCATCAAGGCGTATCAGATTGATGATGTCGCAAAGGTGTTTGACGGCATCGTCGAAGTCTATGACTGCGCGACTTGGCATCTGCTGGCCGCAGGGCGGTTCGACAACCCGATATTTCTTTCCGTCGGTCACGGGCGCGTCGCACGCTTCCTGCAGAGACCAAACGGCTCCCATGTTGTGTCCATCGAAAGGATCACGCTCACCGAGTAGTTTCCAACTTGGAGGTGTGCCATGCTTCGCATGACCATGCCCAAACAAGTCATGCTATGCGCCACGCTGCTGTTCCTTCCGGCATTTACGAGCAACTCCGGACCGGTCAACTGCAAGTCCTGCTCGAGTTTTCCCTGCATCACGGGAGGGCATATTGCGTACCTGGATGCCACTGGTACCAAAGGTGGTGTTGAACACTTCGAGTGTTGGCCCGGTGGCGGTGAAGACTGCCCGCACGGGGAGTGCAATGTAGCGCTCCTGAACGGACACACCTGGCATGATGTGCTGGAGCAGTTCGCACGGGCTGCTGCCGGTGAAGCGGGAGCAGTCGAGGGAATGGTGGCGTCGTTCCCGCGGCTTGTGTACTATGACCCGGGCCGGGGAGCATTGACCATCCGTTCATGCACTGGGACCGGCGTTGCTGGCCACCTGCCCGTCCCTCCAGCCCAAGGCGCCTTAGCACGCAGTGGTTCTCTGTCAGGTGGCCGAGGCGTGGGCAAGTAGCCAGGATTCTGACTCGACGGAGTCGTCCTGCTGCCCGAGTGGCTCCGGCACATCAATACCGGGCACGCCCCATACCGCGCTCGGCTCCATCACCCCAGCGCAGTGCCAGGCGGAACGGCGGTGAATAACGTCTCTGTTGATTGCAGCTAGCGGAGGTTCGCGCTCAACCTCGCGCGAAAGAGATCTATTGCCCAGAGCCCGGAGACCCTCTTGCCCATATGAACCAACAAGCCGTCGCCGGTCACAGAACTCAACGCCATATCGAAGCGCCCAGTCGCAACCAGCGTCCGCCTTCGGGGGTCGAATACATCGACCACGCCGTCAAACAGACGGTCATAGTCCAGGGGCGTCTCGCGCCCGTCTGATACCTTGCCTGGCAGGCCCTCTCGCCACCTCGGATCGGCAGTTACCCCAACAACCCACAGCAACTCCTGCGCGGGATCGAACCAGATTCCTCTTACTGCCGCGAGGGGAGCCGACGAGGAGTCGGTCGGCGCCAACCGCCGGTATGGACGGAACCAGTCGCGGTCAGGCAGGAGGACCTCAAGCAAGCGCCCAGCGCCGTCCCAGTGCTCCAGTCGATACTCATGGGCAACGGGCACAGTCCAGATCGTCCCGTCAGTCCCTTCCGCTAGCCATCGTCCCCACGACGCCCGCGGAGACCACGTGTCCTTCACTTCATGGAAGGCCCCGCTGTAGTCGCCTGATGTGGCCAGGAAGTGCAGAGTCGATCTCGGGCCCCGTGCGTTCACGTCGATCGCACTCGCAGCAAAACGTCCATCCCTTAGTGCCACTATGGCATGGAGTTTCAACGATTCACGGAGACCGCGGACAAACTCTCCAGTGGGGCCGAGTACCGATTGCAGCCCGGAGGAACCGTCGAAGACGTGCAGGGAATCATCACGTCCTTTGACAATGAGGTAAGGACGGCGGTAGTGCCCCGGTCCGTCACCTGGCTTCCCTAGACGCCAGAGGAACCGGCCTCCGGAATCGAACACCAGTGGGCGGATCTCCCGAGAGCCCTCCATCACCAGCAGCAGCCGCCCGAGGGCATCCTCGGTCACACCCAATGGAATCGCGTCATTGAGGTCAGGTTCACTGGGCATGAGTAGGCGAACCGAGGGATTCACCCGAATCCGACACGGGGTGCAATCCGGAACGCCCACAACGGGCAATGGGGTCTGGGCAAGAATGGCGCCGACGAACCCCCACAATTCAAGGAAGCCGAGAATGGCGAAGCTCGCGTGCAAAGGGCCCCTTTTCAGTCGTTGATATCCGCACGGAAGTGCGCCCTGCCGCGCAGAAGCAGAGCCTTCGGTCTCCGCCCTGTCTTACCGTAACCGAGGTCAGCCGATGGGCAGGAACCTGAATCTGCAGGTACCTGGCCCAGTTCGCCAAGGGTGTGCGCAAGTTCCCGGCCTGGCACGCGCTGAGTTGTTGGTTGGTTGACGGTTCCGTGTTACCGTCACAGGGAGTTGACCAACCCCTCCCCCCAACGAACGGAGGCGCTGTGTTCCGTCACCGCATCGTGTCCCTGGCAATCCTCGCAGCCTGCCCTGCCGCCGCCTCGGCCCAGGGAAGCTCCTGGGCGTTGACCCCCGAGTTGAGCCTCACCCACCACTCCGGAGTAGCTCGGGACACCACCAGCTTTGCTGGAGAACCCATGGCGGGTCCGGCGCCGACCCTCATGGCCGGGCTGCGGCTGGAGCGTGGCGGAGACGGTTTCCGCGCCGGCCTGGCGGTCCACTACGCCCGGCATTGGGTGACCGTCCGCAACGCGTCGCTGCAGGTGAATAGCCCGGACGGCTGGCGGCTGCTGGAGCTGGCACCCGAAGGGTCCCTGCCGCTCCTCCGGTTCGGGCGGGATGCGGCCCTGCGTGCCCACGCCGGTGCCGCCGCTCAGCTCTGGATGCCGACGCCATCCGGCGAGGACAACCGCTGGACCCTGAACGCCCTCGCGGCGCTCAGCGCCGAGATTCCCGTGAGTGCCCGGCTGGCGACCGTGTTTCGAGTGGAGGGTGCACTGGGCCCGTCGGTCTTCGATCCGGGCCAACTGCCCGCGGAATTCGAGCGGCGCGCGTCGGTGCGGACGAGGGTGGGGGTGGGGGTCCGGTGGAGAGGGAGAAGTGAGAAGTGAGTAGTGAGAAGTGAGAGGTGAGAAGTAGGAAGGGGCTGGGAGTCAGCTCCCTGGCAGGGTGCCGGCTCACAGCCCTTCTCCCTTCTCCCATCTCCCTCCTTACTTCTCACTGCAGTTCAGGCCGCCTTCTGTCCGCACGCCTCGCAGAACTGGCCGTCGGGCGGCATCGCGGCGCCGCAGGAGGCGCAGGAGACGCCGGTGGGCAGGCGGTTGCCGCAGGAGGAGCAGAAGACCGCATCGGCCTCGGGGCGGGGGCCGCAGATGGGGCACATCCTGGCCTCGCCCGACTCGGCGGTGCGGATGGCCTGGACCCGGGCGGCGATCGCCGCCTCCACGGCATCAGCTCCGCCGGCCGCGGCCACACCCTCCTCGGCCCGCATGGCTTCGAGCGCCCTGGCGGTATAGCGGGACTTCAGCGTGTCGTAGTCGACATCGGAGAGTTTGCCGGTCTCCCGGTCGAACTCGATTTCTCTCAAGGCGGCGATGGCCTGGCCCTTGGGTGTTTCTTCCGGCTCGATCAGATCGTCCAGGGCGCTGGCCGCGCCGGGTGTGCGCCGCACGAGCGGCTCCAGCACCATCCCGAGGGCGATGCCGCCCAGGATGAGTGCGGCGATGATTTCGGCGATCATCAGTAATCCTCGTCCGTCTCCACCATTTCCCGCTGGAGACGTTCCAGTTCTTCGGGGGTCGCTTCCACGCTGGCGTGCGCCTCGGGCGCCGGCTCGCCCGGCACCGCGGCGCCCGCGAGGGCGACCTTCCGGCGCCGGACCAGATACGCGGTGAGCATGGCCCCGGCAATGAGAATCGCGCTGCCCGGCACCAGATAGCCCGCCAGGTTGAACCCTTCAGGCTTGGGGGCCATCAGGGTCTGTTCTCCGTACTCCGCCACAAACTGCTGAATGATCTGCTCCTCGGTGAATCCGGCCTGGTGGAGGCCCAGCACCTGGCGGTGCAGCCGGGGCGAGGTCTCGCAGGTGAAGTCCGTGGTTCGGCAGGTGAAGATGTCGAGGTTGCAGCCGCAGGAGCATTTGAGCTTCTGCTCGATCAGCTTCACCGCCTCGAGGTTGTCGCCTTCGGTGACCGGGGCCCGCGGCTTGCCCGCCGAGTAGGGATCCCGCAGGGTCCCCTCGGCGCCGCGCCCGGCCAGGGAGTCTCCCTGCTGCTGGGCCCGGAGCCCGCCGGTCACGGCCAGCCCCAGGCCGGTCACCACCATCCCGCGCTTCAGGAACGTCCGTCTATCCATCTTGCCTCGCTTGAAACTGCTTCACCACGGAGCCACGGAGAACACAGAGAAACTGCGCAACGCGTCACCCCATCCAAACCCCAATCATCCAAACACCAATCATCCAATCACCAATGTCCTTCAGGTTCCAGCTCCCGCCAGACTCACGCCGTAGCCTGCCTGTGCCTTCTTCGAGACCGTGGTCGGTCCGCCGGGCCACATGGTGATGAGTCCGCCGACGGCCAGAAGGCCGCCGCCGAACCAGAGCCACCAGACGAGCGGGATGATCGTGATCCGGTAGACGGCTTCTTCGGTTCCGCCCACCGAGCCGGCGTAGACGATGTAGAGGTCTTCCCGCAGGTCGCTGCGGATGCCGACCTCGGTCGAGGGCTCGAACGTGGGCCGGCCGAGGCCGTCGACGTGCTGCCGCTTCTCGGACTTCATGACGCCGAGCGCCTTGCCGTCCCGGGAGACGTCGAGCGTCGCCGCGGAAACCACCCGGTTCAGCATCTGGTACTGTGATACGCCCAGGTGTGTCAGGGTGTAGTTGTGCCCGTAGGGACTCTTGACCGTGATGCTCTGCCCCGGCTTGAGGGTCGCTTCCCGGTCGGTCTTGAACGCCATGCCGGCAAAGGCGACGAAATAGAGCACGATGGCGAGGTGGACGATGTACCCGCCGTAGCGGCGCCGGTTCCGGCCGACCAGCCGGATGAGCGCGAAGGCATACGATTCCTGGTACATGCGGTGCCGCGCCCGGGTGCCGCGGTAGAACTCCTGGACCAGGGTCCCGATCACGAAGCCGCCGATCGAGAGCGACACCAGCACCCACGGGTCCCGGAGGCCGGCGCCGAACAGGGCGGCGCCCACCAGGACGCCGGTCATCACCGGGGCCAGGAACTGGCGTTTGAGATTCTGGACCGAGGCCTTCCGCCAGGCGATGAGCGGTCCGATCCCGGTGAGCGCCAGCAGCAGCACGCCGAGCGGAATGTTCACCTTGTTGAAGAAGGGCGGCCCGACGGTGATCTTCTCTCCCCGGAGCCACTCGCTCAGGATCGGGAACAGGGTTCCCCAGAGCACCGAGAAGGCGATCCCCACCAGCATCAGATTATTGAAGAGGAAGGCGGCCTCCCGGCTCACCATGCTCTCCAGAGTGGTCTCGGCCTTGAGCAGGGGCCAGCGGGTATAGAGCAGCGTGAAGGATCCGACGGCGGCCAGCACCAGGAAGACCAGGAAGAAGTATCCGACGCTGGACTGCGCGAAGCTGTGGACGCTGGAGATGACGCCGGAGCGGGTGATGAACGTCCCGAAGATGCTGAGCAGGAAGCTGCCGATCACCAGGCTCATGTTCCAGCGGCGCAGCATGCCCCGTTTTTCCTGGATCATGACCGAATGCAGGAACGCGGTCATGGTGAGCCACGGCAGCAGGCTGGCATTCTCGACCGGGTCCCAGGCCCAGTACCCGCCCCAGCCGAGTTCGACGTAGGCCCACCACATGCCGAGCGTGATGCCGATCGAGAGGAACAGCCAGGAGAGGATGGTCCACTTGCGGATGGCGTTGAGCCAGCCGGTGTCCAGCCGCTTGCTCAGCAGCGCCGCAATGGCAAAGGCGAACGGGATCGTGATACTGATATACCCCAGGTAGAGCATGGGCGGATGAATGGTCATCGCCACGTTCTGCAGCTGGGGATTGAGGCCGTTGCCATCGGGCGGGGTGAAGCTCAGACGCTGGAACGGATTCGAGGCGAAGATCATCGCGCTCACGAAGAACACGATGACGCTCGCGGTCACGCCCGCCACGTAGGGCATGAAATCGGCGTAGCGGCGTGAGGTGGTGAGCTGCGCCAGGGCGGCGAAGAGCGCCAGCACGAAGGCCCAGAAGAGGAGCGATCCCTTCTGGCCCGCCCAGAACGCCGCGATCTTGTAGTACGTGGGCAGGTTGCTCGAGGTATACGCCGCCACGTACTCGATATTGAAATCGCTGCTCAGGATGCCTTTCCAGAGCGCGATCGACGCCACCAGCAGGAGCACGAACATGGCGTAGCTGGAGCGCACGATCGACTGGGTCAGCTCCGGCCGGCCGCGCCAGCGGCCCGAAAAGGCCGTCACCGCCGCCATGATACCGATGAGCCAGGTTACCCAGAGGGCGAAGTTACCGAGGAGGGTCATTTAACGGAGTTCCGTGTGAAGACCGGCATGTGGGGGTCGTGCAGGGTGCCGTGCGCGGCCGGGCAGGCCGCACGCCGCACCCTGCATGCTCGGCTCAGGCTTTCTTGTCGCCATCGTACTTCGCCTCGTAGCGCGAACCGCACTTGGCGAGGAGGGTGGTCGCGTGAAAAACGCCGTCGGTACCCAGCCGGCCTTCCACCACGACTTCGATATCCTGGGTGTCGGTGAAGGTGTCCGGCGCCAGGCCGCGATACGAGACGGGGTAGGTCTTGACTCCGTCGGTCACGGTAAAGTCGATCGTCTGGGTGGCGGCATCCCGCTTGATGCTCCCCGGTACCACCCGGGCCCCCATCTTCACGCCGACATTGTGGAACGTCGGATCGGAATCCATCTTGGCGGCCAGCTCGGTCGGGGTGAAGAAATAGGTCCCCGTCTGCTTCACGCCCTCGAAGATCAGATAGCCCACGCTGGCGACGATGATCGCCGCGCCGAGCAGAAACTTGTGTCCAGCCTTCATGTCATCGCTCCGGGGAAAGGCACTGCACGGAATATAGAGGAACCGGGGCCGCGGTCCGAGTGGTCAACCGGGGTTCTGAAGAATGCATGAAGGCTCAGCCCTGTTTGGCCTGCTCGTAGAAGCTCTGGACCGACCGCGCGTGCTCGCTGTACTCCACCCGCCCCGCCTTCATCTCTGCATCGTAATGAGCCAGGAAGTCGGCGTAGGCCTTCTTGAGGCCGGCGTCGTCCTTCTGGAACCGGGCGATGGCGCCCCGGATCATGTATCCGAAGAGATGCCCGGGCTGATTGGCCAGGATGGTGTCCGCCAGGGCGGCCACCGCCCGCGTGTCTCCGGTGTGGACCTTGAGCAGCGCGAGGTGATAGCGGGCGTCGGCGTCCACGCTGTCGAGCATGTCGTACGCCTGGAGTGCCATCGGGGAGAACCGGGTCACGGTGGCATTGTCGCCCGACTCGGCCGCCGTCATGATCCGGTTGTACAAGGCGTCGAACCGCTCGCGCGGCGTCATCTGGGAAATATCCGGGATGGCGCCGGTGCCCCCGGCCGCCCCGGCGAACGGTGCGGCCGCCGCGGCCACCGGCTGGCTCCCGGGCTCCCGCCGCGCGAGCACGACAATGAGCAGCACCAGGAGTGTCGCGCCCGCCACCGCGGCCAGGATCCAGGGGAGCCGGCTCGGGGCGAC
>JBFXBG010000150.1:0-9261 GCA_050183505.1 Gemmatimonadales bacterium
ACCTCTCCCCACCTCTCCCCACCTCTCCACCTCTCAATCCACCACCGCCTCCAGCGGCTTGATGTCGAGTACCGCGACATAGGCGTTCGGCGGGATGACCGTTCCGGATACTCGCTCGGGTTGCAGTTGCTTGAGGGTCACCCGGTAGCCCTGAATGTCCAGCCACCAGGGCATCTCGGTGGTATTCAGAGTAATGGGCACCGGTGGGAGCGGGTTTGCCGAGAGTGGATTGGAGACCTCGAACTGGGCTTCCGCGTTTCCGGCCTGGACGCAGACGACGTCGACCGGACAGCGGGTGTCGGTTGGGACACCAAGGAAGCGGATGGCGAATGTCGCGGAGACCTGAGCGGTCCGGCCGACCTGCAGATGATAGAACCCGTCCTCCCCGGGGGCCGTGGTACAGCCGGCGAGAAGGAGGACGCCCAGGGCCACGGCGCGCCGAATCACGATGGACATTGGACTTCACTCCACGAGCAGGACACCCACCGTGCCGGCGAACTCGTCCCGCATCCTGGGCAGGCCCGGTGGTGCGATCCAGGGTCCCCCGTCGATGCGGACGTTGATCTCGTGAACGCCGGGGGTGAGCGGGAAGAGGGCTCCCCAGCGTTCATGATCGAGCGGCGCGAGCTCCGCCGGGGTCCAGTCATTGAAGCTGCCCATGATCTCGACGGTCGTGGCCCGCGGCGCATATACGCTCAGGAGATACCGGCCCGCGTCCGCCTTGACGACCTCGGTGGCTTCCCGGTGTCCGGCCGCCGGTGTCCGCTCGGGTACGGCGGACTCATGGGGGCGGAGCGACACCCGCATCCCCAGGGTTGCAAAGCGGCCGCTCGGCTGGCCCGAGACCGGGTCCGCCGGGTAATGACCCAGCGACCCGACCAGCGCCAGGGTCGGCGAGATCCGATATGCGCCCGCGACATGCCAGGTGGTGAACTGTATCGTCGGCTTGCCGAATCGCCGGCCGAGGCCGCTGCCGATCTCGACCGGACCGCCGGTCCAGTGGAGCGACAGGCCGGCATCAAAGTAGGGATCCTGGAGCAAACGACGGCTCTGCTGGCGGTCGCCCCCACCCAGGATCAGCGTATCCGGCGGGGTGAAGGGATCGTTGGTCACGCCGGATCCGGTTCCCCCCGACAGGCTCGAAGAGCCGGTCCGGGCGAACGACAACCGCAGCAGGAACGCGCCGAACCCCTGCCAGGTCGAGGCCTCATACCGCGTGATCGGCTGGACCGTTCCCTGGCGGTAACTGCGCCCGATCCCCACACCTCCCCGGAGGCCGGAAAGAGCCGAGCCGAGCTGGAGGTGAGCGGCCCCGATCCAGCCGGATGTAAAGTCCCGCCAGCTGAGATCGCTCCACGCACCCGTCGCCTCCAGCTCGGCCCGCAGCGACCCGAACAGAGACATGCCCGCGGCCGCCGTGGCCCGTCCCTCCGTCCCGGTGCCGCGGCCGGCGTGATCGGCATAGCTGCCACGGGCGGAAAGCCGGAACCCGTGCCCCAGGTACTCGAACTCCGGCGCTACCGCGAACACGGTCGCGGAGGGACCCTCGCCGATGCTGGCCTGGCCGGTTCCCGCCTGGACGGAGGCCCGCCATTGCGCGGCCGCCGGCACCAGCGGCAACGGCAGCACCGCCGCCAGGACCAGGAGGCCGGCCCGGGTGAACGTGACGCGTCGCTCGGTGGAGACTCGTGTCATGACCACACCGCTCTCGATCAGTTCAATCGGTTCACCACCACCCGCCCGGTCGCGACCAGTTCGGTGGCACTCACGGTCTGCCAGGCCGCCAGCGTGGCCGTCATGCCGTCGTCGCTGATCCGGTAGAGGTAGAATGTCGCGCCGCTGCCGGGAGACCAGCCGTCGATGTCGTCCACTACGCGGGTGCCCCGCGGCACCACGATACGGTCCGCGAAATAGTCGCGGGAGAGGGTCGGAATCGGATCCACCAGCGATCCGTCCGTGACCGCGACCCAGGTGATCGACACCCCGGTGAGGTTCACCAGCGTCACCTCGGCACTGGGGGACGCCGGGCCGTTGCTGCAGGCGAGGGCGCCGGCGAGCAGAAGGGCCGGGTACCGGATCCTCATGGCGGCCCTCCCCGTCCCGGAATCCGCTGCTTGAGCCTCAGGAACTCGTCGTCCTTGGCCTCCGTCCGGGCCAGCTCCAGCACCGACTGCCACGCCTGTTCGACCGGGACGCCCTGTGCCACCAGGTCGGTGAGCACGGCGAGCGGAACTGCCAGCCGCCCCCGGGTCCGGGCCCGGCGCAGTTCCCGGAGGACCGTCTCGGGCGCTCCGGCGCGCAGCGCGGCCGCTCCCGAAACCAGTTCCTGCTCGGTGGAGCCCGGGCCGAGGGCAGTCCGGGCGCTGCGGAGGTTCTCCGCCAGCGCGCGCACGGCGGCTATGATCATCGGCCCCGATGCGCCTTTGCTGGCGCCCTCCAGGGCCTTCTGCACCAGGGGCTCGACCGGGAGGGAATCGGTCCGGCTTGAATCGATGATCGCCTCCACTTCGGCGCGCACATCGGGTGCGAGCCGGGTGGCCAGACGGGGATCATCTTGAGCCGCCGCGAGCGACGGGATCAGGGCCAGGACCAGCAGGACGGTACGGGCCGGCATCAGAGACTCGAACGTTCGGGTACGGTGACCACCGAGGTCGGTTCGCCGAAATCGTCGCCCAGGGCGCGGGGACGATCGGGGTCGGCGAGCCACCGCCGGCCGTCGACCACGAAGGTGTAGGCGTATCGGCCGGGATGGAGCGGGATGGCCGTGGTCCACCGGCCGTCCGGGGTGGCGCGGACCAGCGGTGTCGCGGCTGGATCCCAGTCGTTGAAGTCCCCCACCACGGCGACGTGCCGGGCCGCGGGAGCCTTGATGCTGAACTCGACCGGACGCAGGGCCGGTGTGGGGCTCCCAGCGGCGATGGTCTCGGGGGCCGGGCCGGGGCGGATCAGGATCCATCCCGCAATCCCCGCCGCCAGGGCCAGACCGGCCCACCGGGCCCGGTTCCAGAGGCGCCGTCGGTCCAGGCCGGCATGGATGTCGGCCATGGCGCGCTGCTCCAGGTCCGGCCGGAGGCCGGCCGGCCGGCGCAATTCCCGGGCGACGGCCTGGATCAACGGGTCCGGGGTATCAGGCTCAGGCATGGTCGTATACCTCACCCAACAGATCGCGGAGCCGGTCGCAGGCCCGCTTGACGCGCATCTTCAGGGCCGAGGTTCCGGCCCCGGTGACCTTTTCCATCTCCTCATACGTTAGCTCTTCCACGTGCTTCAGCAAGAAGGCCTCCCTCTGGTCCGCCGGCAGCTGCGCCAGCGCCCGTTCGATTTCTTCTCTCCATGCGGCTCCGTCATCCGGGGCCCTTCCACCGGCCGTTTCCCAGTCGGGTTCGAACGGGCTGAAGGTCTCCCGGCTTCGCCGGCGGCGGGCCCGGGCGGTCCGGCAACGATTGGCCAGGATCCGGAAGAGCCAGGCTCCGAACCGCTCCGGCTGTTCACATGTCCGGAGCGAGCGGAACCCGCGGACGAAGGCTTCCTGGACGGCCTCTTCGGCATCCGCGCGATCTCCCAGCATGTGGAGAGCGAAGCGCCCGAGCCGGTCCCGATAGCGGGCCATGAGCGGGCCGTAGGCTTCCACATCGCCGGCGAGAACCCGCTGGACCAGGGCCGCGTCGGAGTCGTTCACACTATCAAGACCCGCCCGCGGGGGATTCGGTCACCGGGCACGGGCGGGGCCACCCGCTCGGGTTCGGCTGGTGGGGAAGTCAGGATTCGTTGCATCGCGGGCCCATCGGGGTGAACGGTGACCTTCCTGCCGGCCTGGGGGTCATGCTCTGTGACAGCCAGGAAATGTGACACGGGATTCACGGAGGAGAGGACGCATGATCAGGAAACGTCTGCACTGGGGGGTGGTGGCCCTGGCCCTGCTGGTTCTTGCCGGATGCTCCGACAAGGTGGCGAGTCCCCGCCCGCCCGCCGGAGATCTGGCGCGGCTGCGGCTGGTGAACGGAGCGTCGGACGCGGTGGCCCTGGACGTCACCATCGACGGGGATCGGGTCATCCAGGGCGTCGGGGCGACAGGCTCTTCGGGCTACACCGACGTGCCGGCGGGCGACCGGCAGCTCCGGGTGAGCGTGAACGGCACCAATCAACAGGTGGTGAGCCGGACCGTGACCCTGGCCAAGGACATCGATTACACGCTGGTCGTCTCCGGCTCGCTGGCCAACCCGGTCGATGTCCTGGCGTCCGACACCGCGTTCATCCCGTTGCCCAACAAGGTGAAGATCCGGCTGCTCAACGCCGCGCTCAACGCGCCGCCGCTGGATGTCTATCTGACCGCGCCCGGCGCGGACCTCGCGAATGAATCGCCGGCCGTGGAGCCGTTTCTCTTCGGGGTGGATACGACCACCTTCCCGGGATTCCTGGAGCGCGATCCGGGCGATTACCAGGTCCGGTTCACCGACGACGGCACGCTCAACGTCCGGGTCGATACCGGCCCGTTCACGGTGACGGCCGGCCAGGTCCTCAGCGTCATTCTGATGTACGACGACGGCGGCAGCCTGGTTGCGCGGATCGTCGAAGAGACGCCCACCGTGACACCGCCGGTGGTGTTCATCCGGGTCATGCACTCGGCGCCGTCGGCGCCATCGGTCGATGTGCACGTCTCCGATCCGGGACTGGACCTGGCTCTGCCGCATATCGTCATCTCCCCGTTCCAGTACGGTGCCGACAGCAGCACGGTGACGTTCCTGCTGCCGGCCCATCAGCAGGCGTCCGTGCCCGTCGAAGTCCGGTTCACGACCGCCGGCACCAGTACGCTGCTGGCAAGTTCCGGCGCCTTCTCGGTGCCGGTGGGAGAGAAGCGCCGGGTCACGCTGCAGCCGGCGCAGGGCGGCGGGCTCGAGGCGGTGGTGGGACCCGAGCCTTGACCGGCTGAGGCGGACGGAGCATCCGGGTACAGGGGGAGCGTTCTGCTCCCCCTTTTTTTCTGTTCCCTTCGCGGGCGTCGGTCGGCACCCGGTTGCTCGCGGTTGCCGTGCACACCGGCGGGCCGCATATTCTCCCCTCCAGCGGCGGTCACCACGACCGGCCCCTCCCCGTTTGCCGCGGCGCCGCCCGTCCCTCCTCCTTCAGGAACCTTCATGACGCACTCCATCTCCTTGACTGTCAACGGCATCGGGCATTCTCTCACGGTTGAACCCCGGGCGCTCCTGGTCGATCTGCTGCGGGAGCATCTGGGTCTCACCGGGACCCATGTCGGATGTGATACCAGCCAGTGCGGCGCCTGCACGGTCCTGATCGATGGCCGGGCCGTAAAAAGCTGCACCGTCCTCGCGGTTCAGGCCGACGGCCGGAGCGTGACCACGATCGAAGGCCTTGCGGGAGACGACATGCATCCGGTCCAGCACGCCTTCTGGGAGAAACACGGTCTCCAATGCGGCTTCTGTACGCCGGGGATGATTCTGATGGCCGTGGATCTTCTGGCGGAGAACGCCGACCCCACCGAGGCGGAGATCCGCCACGCGCTGGAGGGCAATCTGTGCCGCTGTACCGGGTATCAGAACATCGTCGCCGCGATCCAGTCCGCCGCCGCGTCCATGCGCGGTGCCCGGGCCGGCGCGGCAGTCTAGGGGGCGGTCATGGCAACTCTGTTTGGATCCGGTATCAAGCGGCGGGAAGATCCGCGGCTGATCACGGGACGGGCCACATACACCGACGACGTCCGACTCCCGGGCATGCTCCACGCCATGGTGCTGCGGAGCACCTACGCCCACGCCCGGCTGCAGCGGATCGACGTCGGTGCCGCCCGGAGCGCCCCGGGTGTCGTGGCGGTGTACACCGGCGCCGACCTGGCCGGCCGGGTGAACCCGGTGCCCTGCGCCTGGAATATCCCCGACAGCGATCTCAAGGTCCCGGCCCATCCGCTGCTGGCCATCGACCGGGTGCGGTACGTGGGTGACGGTGTGGCGCTGGTGGTGGCGGAAACGCGGGCGGCGGCGCGGGATGCGCTCGACCTGATCGACGTGGATTACGACCCGCTGCCGGCGGTGGTGAATCCGGAACTGGCGACCCGGCCCGGCGCGCCCCAGCTGCATGACGATGTGCCCGGCAACCTGGCGTTCACCTGGCGGGTAAGCGGTGGTGATGCCGGGCAGGCCTTTGCCCAGGCCGAGGTCACCGTACGAGAGCGCCTGCTGCAGCCGCGGTTGCAGCCGACCGCGATGGAACCCCGTGCGGCGATGGCGAACTTCAATCCCGCGACCGGCCAGCTCACCCTCTGGGTCACCAGTCAGAACCCGCACATCCATCGGTTCCTCTGTTCGGTGATGCTCAAGGTGCCGGAGCATCACATCCGGGTGATCTCGCCCGAGGTGGGCGGCGGCTTCGGCAGCAAGATTCCGGCGTATCCCGATGAAGCGCTGGTGAGTTTCGCGGCCATGATGCTCAAGCGTCCGGTCAAATGGACCGAGGACCGGTCCGAGAACTACAAGGTCACGATCCATGGCCGTGACCACGTGGAGGACGTGGAGCTCTGCGGGACCCGTGACGGCCGGATCACCGGGCTCCGAACCGAGGTCTGGGCCGGCCTCGGCGCCTACGCCTCGACGGCGGCCCCGGGCGTGCCCACCATCCTGCACGGCCTGATGTACTCGGGACCGTACATGATTCCCAACATCAGCGGGACCGTGCATGGCGTGTATTCGACGACCACGCCGGTGGATGCCTACCGGGGCGCGGGCCGGCCGGAGGCCACCTACCTGCTGGAACGGCTGGTGGAGAAGTACGCCCGGACCATCGGCATGGATCCGGTCGAGGTCCGGCGCAAGAACCTGATCCCGGCCGATCGGTTCCCCTACACGGTCGCCACCGGGATCACCTACGATTCCGGCAACTACCAGGCCGCCCTGGACAAGGCGCTCGGATTGCTGGACTACAATTCGTTCCGCTCGGAGCAGGCCAAGTCCCGCCGCCATGGGCGGTTTCTCGGTGTCGGGGTGACGACCTACTGCGAGATCTGCGGGCTCGGCCCGTCCCAGGTGGCCGGTGCGGTGGGGTTCGGCGGCGGGCTCTATGACAGCGCGGTGGTCCGGGTGTATCCCACCGGCGTCGTCCGGGTCTACATCGGCGCCAAGCCCCACGGCCAGGGAGAGGAGACGACGTTCGCCCAGATCGTGGCGGAGGAGTTCGGCCTGCCGGTCGAGAACGTGGAGATCGTCGCGGGTGATACCGAATCGACCCCGCAGGGCTGGGGCACCTACGGCAGCCGGACCACGGCCGTCTGCGGTTCGGCCGTGAAGGTGGCGGCCGGACGGGTGAAGGACAAGGCGAAGAAGATCGCGGCGCACCTGCTGGAGGCCAATGAGGACGATCTCGAGTGGAAGGACGGCAAGTTCGTGGTGCGCGGGTCACCGGCGCAGGCGAAGAGTTTCGGAGACCTGGCGCTCATGGCCAACGTCGCCTGGAACATGCCGGCCGGCGTGGAGCCGGGGCTGGAGGCGACGGCGTTCTTCGACCCGTCGAACTTCGTCTACCCGTTCGGGACCCACATCTGCACGGTGGAGGTGGAGGTCGAAACCGGCACCGTGAAGATTCTGCGGTACATCGCGGTAGATGATTGCGGCCCCCGGATCAACCCGATGATCGTCGAGGGGCAGGTCCATGGCGGGGTGATTCAGGGAATCGGCGAGGCGCTGCAGGAGGTGGCGGTGTACGACGATGACGGGCAGCTGTTGAGCGGCACCATGATGGACTACGCCGTGCCCCGCGCCTCCCAGATGCCCCGGCTCGAGCTGTCGCACACCGTGACGCCCTCACCGGTGAATCCCCTGGGGGTCAAGGGCATCGGAGAAACCGGGACGATCGCCGCGGTGCCGACCGTGGTGAACGCGGTCCTGGACGCGCTCGCGCCGCTCGGCGTGACCCATCTCGACAAACCTCTCACGCCCGCCCGGGTGTGGGCCGCGATTCAGGCGGCCCGCGCGGCAGGAGGTGCGACATGATCCCGACCGGATTCGACTACATGAAGGCCGCGTCCCTGAACGACGCGCTCAAGCAGCTGGCGGCGGGTGACGACGTCAAGGTCGTGGCCGGCGGACACAGCCTGATTCCGCTGCTCCGATTCCGGCTGGCCCAGCCCGGGCGCCTGGTGGACATCGGGCACCTGCCGGATCTCCGGGGAATCGCGGAAGCCCGCAAGGGCCTTCGCATCGGCGCGGCCACCACCTATCGGGAACTGCTGGATTCCCCCCTGGTCCGGGAGCGGTTCCCGGTCATGGTGGATGTGATCGAAGGGATCGGGGACCGGCAGGTGCGGAACCGCGGCACCATCGGCGGCGGCCTGGCGCACGCCGACCCCGCGGCCGACATGCCGCCCCTGATGCTGGCGCTCGACGCCAGCTTCACCCTCCGGTCCAAGCGCGGCAAGCGGGCGGTCAAGGCGCGGGAGTTCTTTACCGGACCCTTCATGACCGCCATGGCGGATGACGAGCTCCTGATCGACATCTACGTGCCGCCGCTCCCCCGCGGCGGGTCGGCGGCCTATGCCAGCTTCGAACACCCGGCGTCCGGTTACTCGCTGGCGGCGGCGGCGGCGGTCGTGAAGATGAGCCGGCGGACGATTACCGGATGCACCGTCGCCTTCACCGGTGTGAGCGAGCATGCGTTCCTGGGCCGGGGCTTCGATCAGCTGACCGGGACCCAGGGTGAACCCGAGGCGATCGACCGGGCGGCGGAAGCCTCCCTGGCGGACGTGGCCGCCACCGGCGACATCCACGCGCCGGCCGGCTACCGGCTGCATCTGGCACGGGTCGCGGCCCGCCGCGCCATCCAGGCGGCCATCCACCGACGGTAGGTTGGCGAGCGGTACGCACCGAGCCACGGCGGCACAGGTTATCATTTGAACTTGTGCCGCCGTGGCTCTCTGGTTGACCAACGAGGATTCATGGAACTGGTTTTCGAAGGGACCACCGCCATTGCCGCCGACCGGCCCCGGGTGTTCGCCAGGCTGATGGACCCCAATGCGGTGGCCGCGTGTGTGCCGGCCGTGCAGTCGGTCGAGGCCGTCGACCCGTCGCATTTCAAGGTCCTCTCGGCTCTCGGGATCGGCAGCATCCGAGTGCGGTTCACACTCGATATCCAGATCACCGAGACCTCGCCGCCGGCACACGCCAGCATGACCGTCCGCGGGAAGGCACCCGGGTCGGCGGTCGACATGACCTCCAGCGTCGAACTCACCGAGGCCGGTGCCGCCACCCGGCTGGCCTGGCG
>JBFXBG010000151.1:0-9133 GCA_050183505.1 Gemmatimonadales bacterium
CCAGGGCGAGCACCAGCGCGGTAAGAGCGACCAGCAGGTCAATGATCGACAGGAGCAGCGCCAGTCGGGCACCCGTGCGGGTCGCAGGCTAACCTCGCGGGAAGGGTAGTCCGGCAGGTGCAGAGGGCGCGTGTCCTGTCGGCCCCTGCGAACTGTCAGTGCCAAGCAGCCGCACCACCTCCGCACGAACCCGTTCCGCCGAAAGGCCCCGCTCCATCAATACGGTTGCCGCCGCGCTGTGCCCTTCCCGAAGTACGCCAAGCAGGAGGTGCTCGGTGCCCACGTAGGAGTGTTTCAGCCCGCGCGCCTCGGACATCGCACACTCCAGGACCCGTTTTCCCCTCGCGGTATAGGGCAAGTCCAGGCTGTCACTTGTCTGACCACCCCGGTCCATCCGGGCCTCCAGGGCCGCACCGAGGGCCGGCAACTCCATCCCCAGCACGATCACCGCCGCCGCCGCCACGTCGTCGCCGGCGCTGACGATCCCCAGCAGGATGTGGTCCGGGGAGACGTACTCGTTGCCGAGCCGTCCGGCGTGCTCCCGCGCGAGCTGCAGGACCCTCCGGACGCCTTCAGTGAAGTTGTAGCCTTGCAACGATATCCTCCGGGGAACGTCAGCGTCATGTGCCGGGCCAGGCCACCGCAAGGTACGAGCCTCTTCCCGCGGCTCTCGCTTCGGGATGCCCAACCCGGTGTCCGTGTAATCCGAGGGCCAATCCCGCCGCCCCTTCGGGGCGGCTTTCAGATGATTTGGTCCCTCCGCGCGGGGCTCGCTTCGCTCACCCCGCGCTCTCAATCCCTCGGCCCCTTCGGGGCCGGGCCCAATACCGAACTGCTTGCCGTCCAGACTGGCTCACCCGGACCCGGGGCTTGCCGCGACTCGAGATCCCCAGACCCCGGGGCGTCGCCGCAGGCGACGCGCTGCCGAGCCGCGAATTCATTCGCGTCCGGCGCCGTCGATGGATGGTGCAGGTGGGGCCAGTCGGGGGAGGGCTCCGCATCGACCTCGGGAGATTGCTTCGGGCGCCTGCGGCGCCCTCGCAATGACGGTGTGGGGGGCTGTTCATCGGCCCGCGTGCCCGCCTGCCCGCCCGGCCTTACGGCGCCGCTCGCTTGAGTTCCTCGAACCAGTTCAGGACCACGGCGATCTTCGGTGTGACCCGGGTCATTGGAAGGCGGGTCATCAGGAACTGCTCGCCGTCGGCCGAGACGTCATAGCTGCGGGGGCGGGTCCAGCCGGGGTTGTCCGGGTAGGGCCCGAAGAAGAGCACCCGTGGCAGGCTGCTGGTTCCGGCTTCCAGGTCGACGGTGACCGCCATGACGCTGTCGGCGCTGCGATAGACCAGTTCCCGCCCGCCGCGGGTCCACATCGGCTCGGAACCCTGCACCGGGGAGACTTTCCACCGGCGGCGCCTGGGATCGGGGAACGACTGAATGAACACCTCAACCCTGCCGGACTCGTCGGAATCGTAGGCCATCCAGTGGCCGTCGGGGGAGATGGCGGGGTGGGCCAGGTTGAAGCCGTTGGCCAGGTACCGGCTTGGCGCGGTGTCACCCTGCAGGTGTACGGTCCAGATCTCGGATCCCCCCGGCACGCTGAGCTGGTAGGCAAGCAGCCGCCCATCCTGCGAGGTGGTCCCGACGTAATGATCGTAGGCACCGCTCAGAAGCGGCTCCTCGGGACGGCTCGCGTCGGCGGCGCGCCGGTACAGATCGTAGGTCGGCCGCTCGCTGCTGAAGATCAGTTCCTGGCCGTCCGGGGTCCATTGGGCGCCGAAGTCGCGACCCGCCGCGGCCGTAAGCCGGGTGCCACCCGGCCGCCCCAGCGGAAACATCCACACGTCGCCCAGGGAGTTGGCGGCGCGGATGTCCACGGCGATCCGGGAGCCGTCCGGCGAGAGGCGGGGATGGTCGTAGCGGTCTGGATTGGGCAAGGCCAGGCTGGCGCGGCCCTGTCGATCCACCAGGACCACTTCGGTCCGGGAGACGTAGGAACTCACCGGCATGTAGGCGAGGGTGCCGTTCTCCGAAACGTCAAACGCCGCCGCGCCGTCCGTCGCGTTCATCGCCACGCTGTCGACCACCGCGACCGGCGGACCGGTCAGCTTGAGCCCCCCGAGATCAAACCGCGCCGCCCGGATGGTCTCGCCGACCGCGTACAGGAGATGGCCGGTGCGGACGTACAACCCGAATACGCCGCCGGTCAGGATGACCTTCCGCTTGCCGGTACTGAGCGTCAGCACTTCGATGGTCGCCTGATCGGTCGGGGTCCGGTAGGCGGTGAAGAGCACGTGGTCCCCGTCTGGGAGGATCTGGGGCCACCAGTGGCCCAGTTCACCATGGGCGGTGTCCGGTGTGGTGAGCATGTGCTCGTTCCCACCATTCTCATCCACCATCCACAGTCCGGAGTTGTAGGTGCGGGTGTAGATGATCGTGCCGTTCCGCCCCCAGCTGCCCCCGGCCCAGTCGGTCCAGGCCAGATCGATGGCCGGGCCGCCGGCGACCGGCACCTTCATCAGCCGGCCCTGCCGGAAGTAGGCGACCCACTTCCCGTCCGGGGACACGAAGGGGCGGCTGTTGCCGGTGGCCAGGGTCCCCAGGCCGGCATTGGCGATCAGCTGCATGCCGGTCTTGTCCATCGAGTGGCGCAGGATCTCCTCGCGCCGGTCCACCATGGCCGTGACGAAGAGCTGCTGCCCGTCGGCGCTGAGCCGCACGATCGGGGTGAAGGTCGGTTCGATGCCCGGCCCCAGTTCGATGTTGAACCGGACCGGGCCGGCGTGGCTCCCGGGCCCGTCGGTTCGGCTGAACCAGAGCACGCCAAGGGCGATCAGCAGCAGCCCGGCGATGCCCCAGGGCAGGGCAGCGGCCCGGTCGAGGATGCGGGCGGTCTGGAAGGGGATCCGGCGCTGGCCGTTCAAGGCTTCGATGAACTCGGCCGCGGTCTGCCACCGGTCGGCGGGGAGTTTCTCCAGGGCGCACCGCACCGCCTCGTCCATGTGCGACGGCACCGATTTCCGCTCGGCGGTCAGGGGCGCGGGCGGATCGGACATGATCCGGTTCAGGACCGCACGGGCGGTCAGCCCCGAGAAGGGCCGCTTGCCGGTCAACATTTCGTAGACGCAGACGCCGAGGGCATAGATGTCGCTGCGGCCGTCGACGTCGTGATCGCCGGCGGCCTGCTCCGGGCTCATGTACTCCGGTGTCCCCAGGGAGACGCCGGCCCGGGTGAGGCGGGTCTCCCCGCTCTCGGTCCGGTCGAGAGCCAGCCCGAAGTCGGCGACCACTGCCCGGCCGTCGTGGAACAGCACGTTGTCCGGCTTCACGTCGCGGTGAATCACGCCATGCCGGTGGGCGTAGTCCAGCGCGGAGGCGATTTCGCCCGCGATGCGAAGGGTTTCGGCGACCGGTAGCTGGATTTCCCGCTCCAGCCGGGTCCGGAGCGACCCTCCTTCCACGTAGGGCATGACGTAGAACACGGTGCCGTCGATGCGGCCCGAATCGAACAGCGGCAGGATGTGGGGATGGTGCAGGTTGGCGGTGGTCTCGATTTCGTGGAGAAACCGTTCGGCGCCGATCAGGGCCGCGAGGTCGGGGAGCAGGACCTTGATGGCGACCTGGCGATTGTGGCGGATGTCGCGCGCCAGGTACACGGTGGCCATGCCGCCGGTACCGAGCTTCCGCTCCAGCTCGTACCGGTCGGCCAGAGCCGCCTTCAGGCCGTCAAAGAGGTCTTCCATGAGGGGGCCGGCGGTTTGGGACGCCGCAGGGAGAGTCGCCAGCAGGGTGCCGTTTCCTAATGTGACCGCCGCCCGGGACCTCCGCAACATCTCCGGCTGGTGGCCCCGCCGCGTTCCATCCTACGCGCCCTGCAACTCCGCGGCCCGCCGGCGGCTGAGCCCGGAGAGGTCCATCTCGAGCCCCGTCCGGAAGGTCGGCAGGTGGCCGAACAGCCCGAGCGCCAGATTTCGAATGGCGCGGGCGGGTGCGGCGCGCATGGTGGCCATGTGGGTGAGCCGCCCCGCCAGCCCGAGGACCTTTTGCGCCGCCGGCCGCCGCAGCTCCTCGTACTGGTCGAGCGAGGCCGCGTCGCGCAGGCCGGTCAGCACGTCTGCCAGGAGGCCGCCCAGGACGCAGGCGTCCACCAGGCCGGTGTTCATCCCCTGGCCGCCGGCCGGGCTGTGCACGTGCGCCGCGTCGCCCACCAGGAAGAGCCGCCCCTCGCGGTAGCGATCGGCCACCCGGTGATGCAGCCGGAAGCGCGAGCTCCAGTGCACCTGAGCTACCCGGCCCACCCCCTGGGTCGGGCCCCGGGCCTCCAGCAGCCGCTGGATGTCGGCCGCGTCCGGATGTTCCGGTGCCTCGTCCATGGTAGCGACGATGCGGAACCGGTCCGGCTCCGGCAGCGGAGCCACCACCACCAGTCCTGCCGGCGAGAAGAACAGCTTCACCTCGTCCCGGCCGTGGTCCCAGAGCAGGTCCACGTCCGCCAGCACGAACGACTCCTCGTACGCCGACCCGGTGAACCCGATGCCGGTGCTCGCCCGCACGACGCTGCGCATCCCGTCGGCGCCGATCACGTAGCGCGCCGTCACGATCTGCGGGCCGCCCGGTGTCGCGAGCCGCACCTTGACCCCGTCGGGCCCCTGCTCCAGCGCCTCCACGGTGTGCGCCCGGTGTACCGCTCCGCCCGCCCCCATCAGCGCCTCGGTGAGGATCGCCTCGGTGCGGTCCTGCGGTAGCATGAGCAGGTAGGGATACCGGCTCGGCAACTGGGAGAAGGAGAGCTGGGTGAGCACCCGATCCCGATCGCGGATGCTGAACTTCGCCAGGCGGAGCCCGGCGGAGGTGAGCCGCCCGGTTACCCCGATCCGCTCCAGCACCTCGAGGGTGTGGGCGTGGATGACGGCGGCGCGGCTGGTGTTCTCGCCCTGAGGAAGGCGGTCCACAACCAGCGGTGCGAGACCGCGGCGCTGCAGCAGGGTGGCCGCGGCCAGCCCGGTGGGGCCGGCGCCAACCACCAGGATGTCGATCGCCGAGGGAACGGAGAGGGGTGTCATCGTCTGCTCCTTGTGGACTGGGGCGCGGCGGGTTCCTCTGCCGGGGCCGCGAACAGCATGGCCAGTTCTGCGGCGAAGGTCCGGGCGAATTCGTCGTCGTACTCCACCTGGAAGACCCGGCTCACCACCGGCCGGGCAATCTGCGGGAAGATCAGGGCCGAGAGCAGTACCAGCGCCGCGTGGTGCGGCCGCACCCCGGGCCGCCGCGGCAACGCCTGCCGCAGCGCGCCCACCAGCCGGGGCGCGTGGTGCCGGATGAACTGTTCCCGCAGCTCATTGCTCAGGTACACGCTCTGGGTGAGCAGCACCGGCAGCCACGGCATGTCGTTGAGCGCGCCGATCGCCGCGCGGGCGACCTCGGCCAGCCCCCGGCGGCCGCCGATGGCGGCCACCAGCCGATCGAAGCCGTCGTCCAGCAAGGCCTCGAGGAAGCCGTGCTTGTCGCGGAAGTAGTACCGCACCATCGCTTGGTTGGCCCCGGCGCGGCCGGCGACATCGCGCAGGGTGACGGGCTGGAAGCCAGCCTCGGTCAGCAGGGCGCGGCCGGCCTGGAGCAGGTCCTCCCGGACGGTAGCGCCGAGGGGGCGGCGGCCGGTGGAGGCAAGGCGGGAGTGACGTCGGGGCATGAAATTATCTATCCGGCTAATTAATTACTGTCAAGCACCCGGCTTCGTGGCCGGGCCTGTGGGTCCCTCTGGCCGGGACCGCGCCACAGCCGCCAAGTGCTCCTGTAGCAACCGGTTGACCCGTCCCGGCTCGGTGATCGGCACCCCGTGGGCCGCTCCGGGCAGCTCGACGAATCGGGCGGCGGGGATCCCCGCAGCCAGGGCGCGGCCCAGCCGCGGCGGGGCGATGCGGTCCTGGCCGGCACTCGACACCAGCGTCGGGATACCGGCGAGCTCGCCCAGCCGGGGAGTCTGGTCCACCGCCCCCATGGCCCGCAGCTGGTTCATCACTGCCGGCGGCTGGTGGCCCAGGTCATGGCCGAACAGCGGCGCCAACTCCTCCGCCCAGCGGTCACGGTCGAGAGCCGCGAGCTGTTCCGGCGTCGCGATCATCTCCAGAAAGGCCCGCCGCCGCGCGCGGCGCGGGCCGATCCGGAGCCGCAACCCAATCCACACCATCCACGGCGTCGGCCGGGTGACGGCTCCGCCGTCCGCGAAGGTACAGAGCAGCGAGAGGCTGCGGACCCGCCGCGGAGCGGTGAGGGCGAGCCGGAGCGCAATCAGCCCGCCCAGCGAATGGCCAACCACATGGGCGCTGTCCAGTCCGCAGGCGTCGAGGACCGCCAGCGCATCCTCCGCCATCTGCGCGACGGTCAGCGGCTTCGTCAGCGGCCGGCTCGCTCCCATGCCTCGGTTGTCGAACGTGACGCACTGGTACTCTCCGGTCAGCGCCTCCACCTGGGGCCGCCAGCCATCCCCATGGAGCCCGGTGCCCTGGATCAGGAGCACCGGGTCTCCCGTACCCCGCACGCGGTAGGCCAGCGAGCAGCCTTGGTGAAAGACGGTCCCGGATTCGATATCTGTCGTCATTTGTCGAGCCTCAGGATCCCCCGTTCCATCGCGACCGTGACCGCCCGGGTCCGGTCATCCACGCCCAGTTTGGCGAAGATATGGATCAGGTGGGTCTTCACGGTTGCCTCGCTGATGCGCAGGTCCTTGCCGATGATCTTGTTGCTGATGCCCTGGGCGACCAGCTGGAGGACCTCCAGCTCCCGGGCACTGAGCGAGCGCTCGACCGGACCCCGGGCCCGGCCCACAAGTTTGGAGGCCACCGCCGGCGAGAGGACCGAATCCCCCCGGGCAGTGGCCCGGATGGCCCGGAACAGTTCCTCCCGCGGGGTGTCCTTGAGCAGATAGCCGGTGGCGCCCGCTTCCACGGCGCGCAGAATGTCCCCGTCCGAGTCGTAGGTCGTCAACACCAGGATCCTGGTGTCGGGCGCCAGCTCGCGGATCTGCCTGATCGCGCCGAGGCCGTCCAGTTCCGGCATCTGGAGATCGACCAGGAGAACATCGGGCATGGCCTCCCGCACCGCCCTGATTGCCTCCTTGCCGTTGGCCGCCTCCGCAACGACCTGGAAGTCGGCCTGGTCGGAGAGCAGGCCCTGCAGCCCGGCGCGAAAGATCGGATGATCGTCCGCGATCACGATGCGGATCTGGGTCATAGGAGTCCTGCATCGCTGAGGGTTTCACCGCCCACCGGGAACACCAGGGGCAGGGTCATGCTCACCGTGGTGCCTTCACCCGGGATACTCTCCACCGACAACGAGCCCTGGAGGCGGGCGGTGCGCTCCCGCATGCCGGCCAGCCCGAAGCCGCCGCTGGTGACGCTGCCGGGGACGAAGCCCTTGCCGTCGTCCTGGACATCGAGTGCCAGCACGTCGCCCATGTAGCTCAGCGTAACGGCCACGCTCCGTGCCCCCGCATGGCGCGCGACGTTGGTGAGGCTCTCCTGTACCGCGCGGAGCACGGTGAGGTCGATCTCGGGATGCGTTGAGGCGGCGGTACCGGTGACCGATACGGTAGCGGCCACCTTGTGGCGGCGGGACCAGTCCTCACAGAACCGCCCGATTGCCTCCGGGAGGGCGTGCTGCTCCAGCACCTCCGGCCGCAGGGCCGCCAGCATGCGGCGGGCATCCTCCATTCCCTCGCGGGCGACCGACCGGGCCAGTTCGACCAGGGGTTTGGCCGGTGAACTCACCATGGAGTCGATCTGCTCGGCCCGCTCCAGGTGCACTACGATGCCGGCAAACCCCTGGGCCAAGGTGTCGTGAATCTCCCGGGCCAGCCGCTGGCGCTCTTCCAGCCGACCCGCCCTTCGCTGCTCCCTGACCAGTTTCGCCTCGAGTTGCTTTCGCTCCTCGAACTGCACCGTGATGACCTTGAAGAAGGCTCCGACCGCCGCCACGGCCAGGAGCCGGATCAGGGCCATCACCCAGGGGTAATCGGAGGGCTCCGCCAGGACGGCCAGGCGGTGCGAGTACTCCGAGCCGATGGCGGAGGGGACGGCGCACAGCAGAGCCAGGCCGAACGGCAGCATGGTGAAGTACTGAAACACGAGGCTCAGCGAAAGGATCGCGAACCCGAGGTGGAGGGTCAGCAGGCCTCCCTGCAACACCCCCCCTACCAGGGCCAGAACGATCGTTGATGGCCGGCGACCGGCGGGGTCGGACCGCCAGCGGTCGCCCCAGAGTCGAATCCAGGCCGCCATGACGGCCGCGGCGATCAGCAGCTGGACTACGGCCCGCGGCGACTGGCGGTACTGGACCAGCGCAATGGCGAGGCCGATGCCGAGCGCGCCATGACAAAAGAGTTCGGGATCGGCCAGGAGCCGCCGGATGGCATTCTCCATCCGACCCGGTGCCGGTCGGGGCTCCCCCGCATTCGAGTTCGGGCGCATCGCCGTCCTTTCCCTGTGACAGACCCTGCGTTACAGGCTTCAAATTACCGTCCGGGCCGGGAGTTGTCGCCAGCCGGTCGCTGGAGGGGAGCATCCACCGATCGACGGATGCCGGGCACTCCGGCGGCGGATACCCGGGTCGGGACCGCGGCGCCATACTCGTGCCGCCGGCAGGAAGGAACCGGCGTCCTTGATCGGGAAAGGAGAGCACCGCCCGGCTGTTCCGCAGCAACTCCGCAGGACCGGCTGCCGATGGGGCCACCCATCGGCAGCATCCCCCACTACGCATTCCCGCCTGCTCGATCCCGCGGCCGCCCGGCGCGGTGATGTCCGGGCCGCCCCGGGACGTGGCTCCACCGAACGACGGAGCTCGCCGCCGTCGCTCGACGGATGTTGCCGGCGTTTCCGAATGAGGACATTGAGGGCGTCCTCGCCATGGGGGCGGGGCGACACCAACAAAGGGAGATTTGCATGCGAAGGAGTCTGATGATCTGCGCCGCAATACTGGTCATGGCGGCGGCCCCCGTCCGTGCGCAGCAGGTGACCTACGACTACAGCCGGAGCGTGGACTTCACCGGCTACAAGACCTACTCCTGGGGCGTGAGCACACCGACCGGGGAGGCGATGACCGATGAACGGATCGTCGATGCGATCGAGGCCCAGCTCGCCGC
>JBFXBG010000152.1:0-9105 GCA_050183505.1 Gemmatimonadales bacterium
CCCGCCGGCCCGCCATCCGCCCCCCGCCCGCCCCCCGGCCGCCGACACCCGTCGCCGAGGCCCCTCGCCCCGGCGCGGTGCGCGGCGCCGGCCGCATTCTCGAGGCCTTCGAGAAGGACCGCAGCGTGCTGACGACGTAACCATGGCGCTGGCGCCGGCTCGCTCGACTGCACGCCGCGACACCTTCAGTTTCATTCTCTGTGTCGTGCTGGCCACGACGGCATTGTTCCTCCCGCGGCAGCTGGGAGACCGGATCGCCACGGTGATCCGCAGTACGGTGCTGGTCCCGGCCCTGTGGCTGCAGCGGACCGCGGAGCAGGGCCGGACCAGCCGGGCCCGGTTCGAGGCGGTCGTGGCGCAGCGGGACTCGGCCGCGCTCGCCGCCGGCTCGCTCCAGATCCTCTCCGAGGAGAACGACCGGCTGCGGGCCCTGCTCGGGCTCCGGGCCCGGCTGCCCGCCAGCTACGTCCCCGCCGATGTGCTGCACCAGCCGGTGCCGACCGATGGCCGGACCATCCTGCTCAGTGTGGGATCGCGCCGGGGCGTGCGGGAATTCGATGCGGTCGTCTCCCCCGAGGGTCTGGTCGGCTTCGTGCACAGCGTGACTCCGGATTTCTCCCTGGCCCTGACCTGGGCCCACCCGGAATTCCGCGCCAGCGCGTACACCCGGGACGGCGGCATCTTCGGGATCGTCGCGCCGGCCGGAGCCGCGACCGCCAGCGAGAGCCTGCTGGAACTCAGGGGCGTGCCCTACCGGGATTCGATCCCCGCCGGGGTTGCGGTGTTGAGCTCCGGTCTCGGGGGAGTGTTCCCGCAGGGGATCCCGATCGGGACGATCATCGGAATCTCGCGTGAGGAACCCGGCTGGGAACGGACCTATCTTCTCCGGCCGGCCGCGAATCCGGTGACCGTCACCCACGTCATGATTCTCGCCGCGACGACCGACAGCTCGCTGCAGCAGGCCTTCGACCTGGACAGTGTGAGCCCATGATGTCCGCCCGGGCCGCCCGCACGCGGCTGCTGCTGGTCATGGCCTTCCTGCTGACCCTGCATTTCTACGTGCGGCCCCGGCTGCTGGACGTGCGGCTGGCGCCGGACTTCCTGCTGATCGCCCTGCTGGTCTACTCCATCCGGAGCCGGCCGGGGAACGCCGCGATCGCCGGGTTCCTGGTGGGCATCATCGGGGATGCGCTGGTTCCGGCCCGGTTCGGTGCCGGGGCGCTGGCCCACACCGTGGTGGGCTATCTTACGGCATGGGGCCGGGCGGTGTTCTTCGCGGATAACCTGATCGTGAATGCCGCGGTCTTCGCCGGGGGCCTGTGGCTCCGGGATCTCATCGTGCTGGTGGCGAGCGGGACTTCCGGTGACGGGCTCATGTCCCAACTGTTCATCTGGTCGGTCCTGCATGCCCTGACCACGGCCATCGCCGGGGTCATCGTCCTGCTGCTCTTCCGGGATTGGCTCGAGATCCGCTTCGAGGAATGAACGAATTCCATCCCGCCCGTCTCCGCCGCCGCTCCGAGGCCGCCCGCTGGACCCTGATGCTGTTCTTCGGGGTGCTGGCGGTGGCGTTCTTCCGGGCCCAGGTGATGGAACACGACCGTTTCCAGCTGCGGGCCCAGGGCAACCGGCTCCGCGCCGTGCCCCTCGCCGCCCCCCGGGGCGCCATCCTGGACCGGAACGGCAAGATCATCGCCGAAAACGTCCCCGGGTACTCGGTCAAGCTGTTCGCGACCTCGAGCGATTCCCTGCGGGCCGTCCTGCGGCGGCTGGACCGGATCGTCCCGCTGGACAGCGGCCTGGCCGACGAGGTGGTCCGGCGGTTCCAGGCCGCCCGCTACGAGCCGTCGCTGGTGCTGGGGGATGCCGGGTTCAACGTCGTCGCCCGGCTGGAGGAACACCGCACCGAGCTGCCCGGGCTGGTCATTCAGGCCGAACCCAAGCGGATGTATCCCGATGGGCAGGCCGTGGCGCACCTGGTCGGCTACGTCAGCGAAGTGACCGAAAGCGACCTGGCGACGGACCGGTATCCCGGCGCGGGGCTGGGCACGACGGTCGGGAAGGGGGGGCTCGAGCTGGAGTATGACTCCCTGCTGCGCGGCCGGCCGGGGCAGCGGTACATCGAGGTGGATGTCCGGGGCCGCATGGTGCGGGAGGAGGGGGCGTCGCCGACGCTGCTGCCGGTTCCCGGCGAGCCCATCCGCACGACCATCGATCTGGACCTGCAGCGGTATATCGACAGCCTCTGGCCCCCGGGCGTGCGCGGGGCCGTGGTGGCGATGACCCCCAAGGGCGAGATCCTGGCGCTCTATTCCGCCCCGACCTTCGACCCCAACGAGTTCATCGGCGGCATCTCGGCACGCCGCTGGCGGGAGTTGAACGACGATCCCGCCCATCCCCTGTTCAACCGGGCGTTGCAGGCCCGGTATCCGCCGGCTTCCCCGTTCAAACTGGCCATCTCGCTCATGGCCCTGGAGAAGGGAATCATCAATATCCACTCCCACATGGAGATTCCATGCCGGGGCGGATTGCAGTACGGCAACCGGTACTTCCGCTGCTGGAAGCGGGAAGGCCACGGGTCGCTGGATCTGCTCGGGGCCATCGAGAAGAGCTGCGATGTGTACTTCTACCAGCTCGGTCTCCGGCTGCAGCTGCCGACGATCCTCGAGGACGGGGTCCGGCTCGGGTTCCGCTCCCCCACCGGTGTGGACCTTCCGGGAGAAGCCACCCCGATCTACCCGGCGTCGACCGCGTATTTTGACCGGCGCTACGGCCCGCGCGGATGGACCGCCGGCTCGGCCACGCTCAATTTCTCCATCGGCCAGGGCGAGAATACCCAGACGGTCATCGGCATGACGGCGTTCTACCAGGGCCTGGCCAACGGCGGCGTGGAGGTCACACCCTACGTCGTCAAGCCGTCGAAGCAGGAGACCCGCGACTACGGCCTCAAGCCGGACCAGGCGCAGAGCATCCGGCGGGCGCTCACCAACGTGGTCCGCTCCGGCACGGCCACCCGGAGCCGCCAGACGGAGTTCGATCTGGCCGGCAAGACCGGAACGGCCCAGAACTCGGGCGGCCTGGATCACGGGTGGTTCGTCGGGTTCGCCCCGGCGGATGAGCCGAAGATCGTCATCGGGATGATCATGGAATTCGCGGAGCACGGCTCGTCGGTGGCGCCCTACGTCGGCCAGATTGCCCGCCGCTACCTGCTGGGCCCGGATACCACGCGCCGGGTCTACCTGCCCATCGTCGAAGTGCCGGAGGACTCCGCTCCCCGGGCCGTCGACCTCACGCCCGACATGCTGCCGCGCCCGATGGCCGCCCCGACGGTCGACTCTCTCCTGCGACCGAGCCGGCCCCGATGAGAGCCCTCGGACTCGACCGGACGGTGCTCATCACCGTGCTGGCCCTGATCTGCTTCGGGGTCTTGAACCTGTACTCGGCCGGGCAGACCGACGTGGTGACCGTGGCCGAGGGGATCTGGCGGCGACAGATGATCTGGCTGGCCATGGGGGTGGCCGCGGCCTGGATCACCTTCCGGACCAGTCCGCGGCTGCTGGAATGGGCGGCGCCCTGGGTCTACGGATTTGCCCTGTTCCTGCTGGCGATCACCCTGGTGATCGGCACCGGCTCAGGAACCGCGGCCAGCAGCAAGAGCTGGATCGCCATCGGGGGCCACCAGCTGGGCCAGCCCGCCGAACTCGCCAAGCTGGCAGTGGTGCTCATGCTGGCCCGGTATCTGTCGAGCCGGCGCGAAGCCCCGGGCAGCCTGCGGGATCTGATCGTGCCCTGTCTCATCGCCGGGGTGCCCTTCCTGCTGGTGCTGAAGCAGCCCGATCTGGGGAGCGCGCTGGTCTTCATCGGGATCCTGTTCGCCATGCTGTTCTGGGCCGGTGTGAAGCCGTTCCTGCTGCTGCTGCTGGCCTCTCCGATCGCCAGCCTCCTGCTCGCGTTCAACACCTGGACCTGGGCCGGGTGGATGATACTGCTCACCGTGATGCTCTTCGTCTGGAAGCCGTTCCTGTTCGAGGCGGTTGGTGTCTGGCTGGTGAACGCCGCCATGGGGTTCATCGCGATCCCCCTGTGGAACCGGCTGGAGCCGTATCAGCAGAACCGGTTGCTGACGTTCCTGAATCCGGAGATCGACCCCAAGGCGGCCGGGTACCACGCCATCCAATCGAAGGTGGCGATCGGATCCGGCGGCCTGCTCGGGAACGGCTGGCTGGAAGGACCCCAGAAACGGCTGGCGTTCCTGCCGGCCCAGCACACGGATTTCGTGTTCTCGGTGGTGGGGGAGGAACTGGGCTTCATCGGGGTCGTGGTGGCCCTGATCCTGTTCTTCACGCTGTTCGTTGCCCTGGTCAGAATCTCCCGGCGGGCGAGTGATCCCTTCAGCAGTCTCATGGTCTTCGGGGTCCTCGGCCTGCTGTTCACTCACGTGTGGGAAAACGTGGGCATGACGGTCAACATCATGCCGATCACCGGCATCCCACTCCCCTTCTTTTCCTACGGCGGGTCGTTCCTGCTGGCGTGTTTTGTCGCCCTGGGGATGGTCCTGCGGGTAGCCTGGGACAGTAGACTCTCGGGCTATGCTGAGTCCTGACAAGGACTTAGCTGTCAAGTACTGGCGTGGCCTGCGTCGTGGCTCCAGATTAGACACCGCCCTCTTTCCAGACAACGACGAGCCTATGGCCGTTATGGCGTGGTTCAAAAAGGAGCGAAAACCCCGCACCTCGAAGCGCGAACGGCTGGAGATCCCGCCTGACGCGTGGGAGAAATGTGACCGGTGCGGGCATGTCGACATCCGGGAACGGTTCGAGAAGGCCCTCAATGTGTGTCCGGAATGCGGGCTGCACCGCCGCTTCACGGCCGAGGAGTACATCGAGCTGCTCACCGACGCCGACAGCTGGAAGGAGCTGTTCGGCAATCTTCGCTCGGTCGACGCCCTGGCATTCGAGCATTACGCCCCGCGGCTGGAGGCGGCCTACAAGAAGGCGGGCCACAGCGACGCGATCTTTACCGGCTCCGCCCGGCTCGAACGGATTCCCTACAACCTCGGCGTGATGAACTTCGCCTTCATGGGCGGGTCGATGGGGTCGGTCGTGGGAGAGAAGATCGCCCGGCTGGCCCGGCGCTCGGCCGAGAAGCGCCAGCCGCTGGTCCTGGTCTGTACCTCCGGCGGGGCCCGGATGCAGGAAGGCGTCCTGTCGCTGATGCAGATGGCCAAGACTTCGGCCATGATTGCGCAGCTTCACCGGCTGCGGATTCCTTTCATCACGATTCTCACCAACCCCACCACCGGCGGCGTGTCCGCTTCCTACGCCATGCAGGGCGATGTGATCCTGGCGGAGCCCGGCGCGGTCATCGGCTTCGCGGGCCAGCGGGTCATCAAACAGACCATCGGCCAGGACCTGCCCGAGGGCTTCCAGACCGCGGAGTTCCTGCTGGAACACGGGCAGCTCGACGATGTGGTTCCCCGTGGCTCACTCCGGGAAACCACCGCCCGGCTGCTGCGGCACATGCAGGGCGAGCGGGCCTTGCCCGAGGTGACATCGGAATACGCCTGAACTGCGGTGGACGGTGAACGATGAGCGGTGAGCGGGGAAGCCTGCTTGCCGCTCTTTTCTCTGGCGGCGGGGACGGCCGAACCAGGGTCTGATGCGCTATCTTCCAGCGCAACATGCCGACCCGCACTCCGCGCACCGTGCCCCGTCCGCCGCTCACCTATCAGGAAGCTCTCGACTTCCTCTTCCCCCGCACCACGACCATCAAGTTCGGCCTGGAGACGACCCGGGCGCTGCTCGATGCGCTCGGGGATCCGCACCTGGTCTATCCCACGGTGCATGTCGCCGGGACCAACGGGAAGGGGAGCGTATGCACGCTGGTGGCGGAGGCGCTGCGGGAAGCGGGCTGGAACGTCGGGCTCTACACCTCGCCGCACCTGGTGTCGTTCCGGGAACGGATCCGGGTCGATGGCGTGCCCATCTCCGAGGATGCGGTGGCCATGTGGACCTCCCGGCTGGCCCCGCTCATCCGGCGGCGGAAAGCGACGTTTTTCGAAGCGACGACGGTCATGGCGCTGGCGGACTTCGCCGCGCGAGGCGCGGAGATCGCCGTGGTGGAGGTCGGTCTGGGCGGCCGGCTGGACAGCACCAATGTTCTCCAGCCCCTGGTCAGCGCGGTGACCAAGATCGACCGGGATCATCAGAAGTACCTGGGTGACACCCTGGAGGCGATTGCCCGGGAAAAGGCCTGGATCGCCAAGCCGGAGACGCCCTTCGTGGTCGGGGAACGGAACCCCGGACTGATCGACGTTCTGCGGCGGGAGGCCGCGGCCGCGGTCCGGGCCCTGGGCGGGAGCCGGACCGACTTCCGGGTCCTGCCGCCGGCCTATGAGTGGCCCGGCCCGCTGCGGCTGGCGGGGAAGCATCAGCGGCGGAACGCGGGGCTGGCCCATGGGGTGCTGATGGCCCTGCCGGCACCCTACCGCCCGACGCCGTCGCAGGTCGCCGCGGGGTTTGCCCGGGCTGCTGTCCCCGGCCGCTTCGACCGCCGGGGCCGGTGGCTCTTCGATGTGGCGCACAACCCCGACGGGATCGGGGCCCTGGTCGAGGCCCTGGCCGATGAGGCCGTGCCCCGGCCGATCCACGCCCTGGTCTCGATCCTGGGAGACAAGCCCTGGGCCGAGATGCTGGTCCAGCTGGACACCGCCATCGAGCGCGGCGTCCTGACAATGGCGCCCACGGCCGCCAGCCGGGGCTGGCAGGCTCATTGGCTGGAGGAGTGGCTGCACCAGCCCGACCGCCCGCCGGCGCAGGCTTCCAGGTCGCTGGTGCCGGATTTCCGTCGGGCGCTGACCGAAGTCCAGGAAGGGGCGGGCACCGTGCTGGTGGCGGGATCCTTCCATACGGTGGGGGACGTCATGCAGGCTCTGGGGCTGGATCCCTGAGCCGGCCGGGCCGGCCCCTCACCCGGTCCGTCCCCCGGGGTGGAGAAGCCACCCACCCCCGGCTATTTTCTCCCCATGCCAACCCAGGCACTGCCGGGCTTCCGTGATTTCTACCCCGATGAATTTGCGCTGCGCGCGTACATTTTCGAGACGTGGAGACGAGTCGCGACCCGGTACGGCTTCGAGGAGTACGACGGCCCTCCGTTGGAGCCGCTGGAGCTCTACACCGCCAAGAGCGGGGACGAAATCGTCGGCCAGCTCTACAGTTTCCGGGACAAGGGTGATCGGGACGTCGCGCTCCGGCCGGAAATGACCCCGACCCTGGCTCGCATGGTGGCGGCGCGGGCCAACGGTCTGAAGAAACCCATCCGCTGGTTCTCCATTCCGCAGCTCTTTCGTTACGAGCGGCAGCAGCGAGGCCGCCTGCGGGAGCACTTCCAGCTCAACTGCGACCTGATCGGTGAGCCGGGGCCGCTGGCCGACGCGGAGATCATCGCGCTGGCGGTGGACGTGATCCGGGCCTTCGGACTCACCGCGGTGGATGCCTACGTCCGGCTGTCGGACCGTCGGGTGCTGGAGACGCTGCTCGTCGAATGGAAGCGGGTGCCGCCGGCGGCGCTGCCCCAGGCCTTCGGGCTGCTGGACCGGCTGGAGAAGCTCCGGAAGGAGGATCAGGACTCCTACATCAAGGATCCCGCGGTTCTCGCGCCGGCCACCATCGGCGATCTGATCGAGGTCGCAGGAATCCAGACCCGGGCGGATCTGGACGCGGCGCTGGCGCAGGTACCGGGGGGCCGGGAGTCGGCGGCCTCGCTCTTTCAGGTCATGGACGCGCTCGCGGCCATGGGCCTGGGTGACTTCATCCAGCTGGATCTGAAGATCGTCCGGGGGCTGGCCTACTACACCGGCACGGTGTTCGAGCTCTTCGACCGCGGCAGGACGCTGCGGGCGGTCTGCGGCGGCGGACGCTACGACAAGCTGGCCGGTGCGCTGGGCGGCGTGGACCTCCCGGCGGTCGGTTTCGGTTTCGGTGATGTCGTGCTGGGGGAACTGCTGAAGGACCGCGGGCTGATTCCGCCGGTGTCTTCCAGCATCGACGTGTTCATCGCCGCGGTGACCGCGGAGGACGTCCCGCACGCGCTCAGCCTGGCGCACGAACTCAGGGACGCCGGCCTGCGGGTGGAGTATGCGCTGGCCGGCCAGGCCGTGGGCAAGCAGCTCAAGCTGGCCGATGCCCGGCATGCCCGCCGGGCGATCGTCATCGGCCCGGATGATCGGGCCCGGGGCGAAGTGATGGTGAAGAACCTGGACACGAATACCCAGACGGCGGTGGATCTCACAGCGCTGCGGCAGGACCCGGCGAAACAACTCACATGATTGGATGAATGGATGATTGGTGATCGGATGATTGAGCTCGGCTTCACGTCCCGCAACGGTTGCGGACGTCGGCTGAGTGTAACGTTTTACCCAATCATCCAATCACCAATCTTCCAATCTCAAATACCATGGCCTCTGACTCCAAGACCCTGACGCCCCGAAGCCAGGATTTTTCCGCCTGGTACAACGAAGTCATCATGCGGGCCGAGCTGGCCGATTACAGCCCGGTCCGGGGGTGCATGGTGATCCGTCCCAACGGCTACGCCATCTGGGAGCAGATGCAGCGGGCGCTGGACGACATGTTCAAGGCGACCGGGCACGAGAACGCCTACTTCCCCCTGTTCATCCCCCAGAGCTTCCTGAGCCGGGAAGCAGAGCACGTGGAAGGCTTCGCGCCGGAGACGGCGGTGGTGACCATCGGGGGCGGCAAGGAGCTGGAGGAGCCGCTGGTGGTGCGCCCCACCTCCGAGACCATCATCTACTCCATGCTCTCCAAGTGGATTCAGAGCTACCGCGACCTGCCGGTGCTGCTGAACCAGTGGGCCAACGTGGTCCGCTGGGAGCTGCGGACCCGGCTCTTCCTGCGGACGACCGAGTTCCTCTGGCAGGAGGGGCATACGGCGCACGCCACCGAGGCGGAGGCGGAGGCGGAAGCCCGGCAGATGCTGGGCGTCTACCGCCGGTTCATGGAGGAGTGGATCGCCATGCCGGTGGTGACCGGGCTCAAGACCGACAGCGAACGGTTTGCCGGGGCGCTCCGGACCTACGGGCTCGAGGCC
>JBFXBG010000153.1:0-9065 GCA_050183505.1 Gemmatimonadales bacterium
TCTCATCGGCCCGGTATTCCCGGATGGCGTTCCGGGCCGACCCGATCAACCGGCGCGTGTCCCGCAGCGTCGCCGCGGAGGTGAGCCTGGAGGGCGCGAACACCTGGGTGAAGCCCATGCGCAGGAACGCGAGTTTGAGTTCGGACTGGGCCTGATCGTAGGCCGCCGAATACCCCCGAAGCAGGTCGTTGGGTGAAACGGTAACCCCGGCGGCCGCCGCGGCGGCCGGCATCTCGCCGGGTTTGACCTCCATGGCCCGGGCGTTCAGCGTCGGGGCCGACACGCTCACGATCGCGGGACTGGAGTCCCGAGCCGGCTCGGCCGGGGTCGTCGGCGGCATCCGCATGGCCGATTCTGGCAGCCGGATCGGATTCAGGGAGTCGGGCTCGGTGCCGGGCGCCGCTTCACCAACGGCCGGCGTGGCGGGTGCGCTGGAGGCGAGGGCCGGGGTCCTGGCGCTGGAACTGGTGGTGACTTCGCCCGAACCGGCCCGGGATTCCCATGGCCGCCAGGCGACGATCGAAACCCCGACGACCAGAACGGCAGCCGCCGCGATCAGCGCCATCCGGTTGTTGCTCCGGCGGATGTGAATCGGTCGCAGGGCGCTCTCGTCCACCGGGGGAGTCGAAACGATCTTCGCTTCGTGCACCTCCGGCTGTGCCGGCGGGGCCGGATGAGGGACGGGCGCCGGCGCCACCGGGGCCGCGGCCGTGGCCGGGGCGTGAGATTCGTTTGCCCTGGGTTCGGGTTTCTTGGCGGTGTCCGCCGGGGGCGCGACCGTCGCCGTGTCGGCCAGCTCAAAGCCGTTGTCCAGGTCCGGGACGGCGGTCTCCTTGACCGGCTCGGGAGCCGGCGGCTCGCTGGGCGTCTCTGGACGCGCATCGGGTACGCGAATCGGGAAGGCCTGGGTCGCACCGCTGGACAATGACGGCCGGCGACCCGACCCGTTCAGGCCGGGCCGCTTGGCCGAGATCGACGGACTGCTCCCGTGGCCGTTGCCGTTGGAAGGCCGCGGCGGGGTGATGCCCTCGACCACGTTCTCGTGGGCTCGAAGGGGACTCGGTTCCGGAGCCGGAGCCGCCGGCCGCCGCGGGGTCACCGCCCGCCGGAGCGGCGGAGCCGCCTGCGGCCGGTTCTGGGACTGCGCCAGGATCTGGGCCGCTTCCTCGAGTTGTGATCTCACCGCGGTCGACGGCACCTGCCCCCGGGTCCCGGGCGCGGCCGCCTGAGGTGAGCCGTTGCGGTCCACCGTAATCGCCGGCATGACCTGACGCTTCCCGGGGTCTGCGGCCGGGGTTCCCGGCGGAACCGGGCGGGACATGGCGGTCTGGTAATGCGGATGTGCGGTGATCGCCAGCCAGCGGTCCGCCCGTGCGTGATAGATCTCCGCCTCAGGTGTGACAACGCCGGCCTGCACGCCCGCCGCCAGTTCATCGATGGTCTTGTATTCGACCTCGTGACCTGATTTGAGCTTGATCCGGTACATGGCGCGTGCCTCGGCAGCCTTCAGGAACGAAATAGGGGATTGCCCTGGATTGTCAAAACTCAGAGCAATAGGCACGCCAAAGTAAACTTGTTGAATTACAACACTTTAGGTCACTAATTCTGGCCAGTTTGTGTTCTTCTTTATGCATGATGCGATGAATTTCGCATTGGACAGAGTGCCGACCGGAGGCTCGGGGCGGCGGCGGGCTTCGCCGGTGGCGGCCCGTCCGGGGCCGGTGGCGCGGAGGCCGGTTCGCCGGGACCCGGTGGGACGGCTATCTTTGGCCCCTCCTGATTCCGGTGTACCGGCAGGTCCGACCACATCCCGATTCCAGGGCTGGCCGCAGGCGACGGTGGCGCACGGGTGCCACTGTGGCCTCGGGTGTTGTCGTCGGTCCCGGCCGGGGAGCCGACCGGCGTTTCGTCACATCCGGCTGGAGGTGGGGGGTGAAGGTAGAGCGCCACGGATGGCATAGTCCGGCCCTGGGCCGCCAGATGGACCTGCTCGTGTTCGGACACGCCGGAGCCCGGCTCATCGTATTCCCCACCTCGATGGGCGGGTTCACCGAATGGGCCGACCGGCGGATGCATGTGGTCCTGGCGGAGCACCTGGAGCGGGGCTGGCTCCAGATGTTCTGCGTCGACCAGGTCAACGGCGAGAGCTGGAACGCCGACGCCCTGCATCCCGGTGCCCGGGCCTGGCGCCATCTGCAGTATGATGAATACCTGCGGGCCGAACTGCTGCCCTTCACGGTCAGTCTGAATCCCAATCCCTTCGTGATCACCACGGGCGCGAGCCTGGGAGCGTATCACGCGGCCGCCTTCGGACTGCGCCACCCGCATCTGGTGCACCGGATCATCGGGCTCAGCGGGCTGTATGACATCAAGCGCCTGACCGGCGGGTACTCGGACCACAACGTCTATGCCTGCAATCCGATGGACTTCATGCGGTTTGAACACAACCCGGGGCGGCTCGAGGCGTTCCGCCGGCAGGACATCATTCTTGTCATCGGCCGGGACGATCCCTCGATCCACAACAACCGGGAGTTCTCGGGCGTGCTGTGGAACAAGGGTATCGGCAATGCCCTGCGCGAATGGGACGGATGGGCGCACGACTGGCCCTGGTGGGAGCGGATGATCCTCCAGTACGTGAGAGGCCATGATTGACGGGCGGGGGGGCAACCGGGAGGGTGGGTCGCACTCTGCAGATGAAAGGACGCATGCAATGAGTCAGTCGTCGGACCCGAAGCGCGTGGGCCTGCTGGTGGGACGCGAGTGGTCCTTCCCGCCCCGGTTCATCGAGGAGGTCAAACAGCGGAACGCCGGCGTGGTCGCGGAATTCGTGCGGATCGGCGCCACCTCGATGAACGAGCCCTGTCCCTACGACGTCATCATCGACCGGATCTCCCACGAGGTGCCCTACTACCGGACCTATCTGAAGAACGCGGTCCTGCAGGGGACCCGGGTGGTCAACAACCCCTTCATGTGGTCGGCCGACGACAAGTTCTTCGAGGCCTCCCTGGCCACCCGCCTCGGCGTGGCTTCGCCCCGGACCCTGGCCCTGCCCAACAAGGCCTACCCGCCGGGCATCGTGCACGAGGAGAGCCTCCGGAACCTGGTCTATCCGCTCGACTGGCAGGGGATCATCGACTACATCGGTCTTCCCTGCGTGCTCAAGGATGCCCACGGCGGAGGCTGGAAGGAGGTCTACATCTGCCGGACGCTGGAGGAACTGGTCTTCAACTACGACCATTCCGGCCTCCTGACCATGGTCGTGCAGGAGTTCATCAAGTGGGAGCAGTTCGTCCGGTGCATCGCCATCGGGCAGGAGGAGGTGCTTCCCATCAAGTACGACCCCGGCGAACGGAAGTACCTGGTGGACCACGAGCATCTGTCTCCCGAGCTGGGCGACCGGATCATCCGTGATACCCGTACCCTGTGCCGGGCTCTGGGGTACGACATGAATTCGCTGGAATTCGCGATCCGCGACGGAGTCCCCTACGCGATCGACTTCATGAACCCGGCGCCGGACATGGACATCTATTCCCTCACGCCCCACTACTTCGAATGGGCCGTGACCCGGATGACCGATCTCGCGATCCGGCTGGCGCAGGAGCCGCCGCGGCAGGCCCGGGACCTCAGGTGGAACGAGATGTTCCTCGCCGGACGGAAAGCGCCGTGAGCCGGGTCCCCGGGAGCCCCCGATCATGATGGATCCGGTCGAGGCCTGGCACGGCCTGCTGACGGATCAGCTGGCCGCCGACAGTCACGGCATGCTGGAGGAGCAGCTCCGCCGCCGTGGCCTGGTCTTCGGCAGCCGGCCGCTCTGCACCGTGCTCCGGCCCCGGTTCATGACCCCCGCGGCCTGGCGGCGGCTGCAGCAGCGGGTCCGGCTGCTGCTGGGCGCATTCCGCCGGGCCTATGATGCGGCGCTGCAGGACCGCGCGCTGCGGGCGCAGTTCCGGCTGGCGGACTGGGAAGAGGAGCTGCTCCAGGTCGATCCGGGTTTCGCCGGTGCGAGTCCCACCTCGCGGCTCGACCTCTTCCTGCATGGGGACGGCATGGCGCTGACCGAGTACAACGCCGAAACACCGGCCGGCGCCGCCTACAACGACGCGCTGGCGGAGGCGTTTCAGGATCTGCCCATCATGCGGGCGTTCGCCCGGCGGTGGGAGGTCCAGCCGATGCTCGCCCGGCACGGCGTGCTGCACGTGCTGCTGGATGCCTGGGAGCAGTGGTCCGGCGGCCGGACCCCGCCCCGCATTGCCATCGTCGACTGGCCCGACGTGCCGACCCGGAGCGAATTCGTCCTCTACCGGGACTTCTTCGCCGGCCTCGGCCTCGAGTGCGTGATCGTGGAGCCGGCCGAACTGGAGTATGGCGGCGGCCGCCTCAGCGCGGCGGGCGGAACCGTGGATCTGGTCTACAAGCGGGTGCTGCTTACCGAACTGGTGCAGCGAGGAGGCCTGGACCAGCCGCTCATCCGGGCCGTGCGGGACCGGGCCGTGTGCATGGTGAACGGCTTCCGCTGCAAACTGCTCCACAAGAAGGCCAGCCTCGCGGTGCTGAGCGACGAACGCAGCGCCCGCCTCTTCCGTCCCGAGGAACTCGAGGCCATCCGCGCGTTCGTGCCCTGGACCCGGGTGGTGGAGGAGCGTCGCACCGTGTTTCACGATGAGCCGGTCGACCTGACCGCGTTCATGACCGCCAACCGGGAACGGCTGGTGCTCAAGCCCAACGACGACTACGGCGGGGCCGGGATCGTCCTGGGCTGGGAGGTGGACGGTTCCGCCTGGGAGCAGGCCATGCGGGTGGCCCTGGATGCGCCCTACATCGTTCAGGAACGCGTGGCGATACCCGCGGAGCCGTTCCCCAGCCTGATCGAGGGGCGGGTCCAGGTGCTGCCCCGGATGCTCGATACCGCGCCGTTCGTAAGCCATGAGGACTACGCGGTCGGGTGTCTCACCCGGCTCTCGACGGCCGCGCTCCTGAATGTGACGGCGGGCGGCGGATCCACCGTCCCGGCGTTCCTGGTGGAAGAACGCTAGGGAGGCCCCTGGATCCTTCTTCACGACCGCTCCGTCTCTCTTTCTCACTCATCGCCCCGGTCCCTCATGAAGCCACCATCGCTCACGCTCGGCATCGAAGAGGAGTACCAGATCATCGACCCCAGGACCGGGGAGCTGCAGTCCTACATTACGCAGATTCTGCGCGAGGACAGCGTCATCCTGGGGCAGATCAAACCCGAACTGCACCAGTCGATGGTGGAAATCGGGACCAACGTCTGTCGTACCCCGGCCGAAGCGCGCCAGGAACTGGTGCGGCTCCGGGGCGCGGTCATGCAGCTCGCCGGGCGGAACGGGCTCAAGATCGCCGCGGCCGGCACGCACCCGTTCTCGTCGTGGATGACGCAGGAGATTACCCCCCTGGAGCGCTACATGGGCGTCCGGCAGGACCTGGCCGACCTGGCGCAGCGGCTGCTCATCTTCGGGACCCACGTCCACATCGGTATCGAAGACCGGGACTTCCTCATCGACGCCATGAACGTCGCCCGGTACTTCGTGCCTCACATTCTCTGTCTCTCCACGTCGTCCCCCTTCTGGATGGGTCGGGAGACCGGCCTCAAGTCCTACCGGAGCGTCATCTTCCGCAACTTCCCCCGGACCGGCATACCGCCGGCCCTGCGCGGCTGGGGCGAGTACGCCCTGCTGCTCGAGTCGATGGTCCGGACCAACTGCGTGCCCGACGGCTCCAAGATCTGGTGGGATGTGCGGCCCAACCACAGCTACCCCACCCTGGAGTTCAGGGTCTGTGACGTCTGCACCCGGGTCGACGAAGCCGTCTGCATCGCGGCACTGCTCCAGGCGCTGGTGGCCAAGCTCTGGAAGCTGCGGCGCGACAACCTGACCTTCCGGGTCTACCCCGGAACGCTGGTCGAGGAGAACAAATGGCGGGCGGTCCGCTGGGGCATCGAGGGCAAACTCGTCGACCTGGGCCGCCAGCAGGAGCTTCCGGCCCGGGATCTGATCCGGGAACTGGTGGAGTGGTTCGTGGACGACGTGGTCGACGAGCTGGGCAGCCGGAAGGAAGTCGAGTACGCACTCAAGATCCTGGCCGAAGGCACCAGCGCGGAACGCCAGATCGCGACCTACCGGCGCACCGGAGATTTCCGGGCTGTCGTGGATCAGTTGATCGCCGAGACCGAAGAGGGGATTGCCGCGGGGTGACGGTCCCCGGGAACCTCGTTCCACCCGGGTGCGTTTCTTGCTAGCTTTCTCGGCATCGCGGGCCGGGGCAGAACGCCCCGGCCGTTTCGAACGAAAGGGACCACTGGCATGGATCGGCGCCCGCTCATCGGGATCACCACTCAGACCCTGCACTCCATCGACGGGATACCCGAGGGGCTCCCCTCGTCCTGGATGATGAACCAGCGGTACCTGTACGCGGTGGCGGCGGCGGGCGGCGTCCCGGTCATGATTCCCCTCATGGTGGACGATCGGGCCGCGCTCCGGGAGATCTACCTGCGGCTGGACGGGATCCTGATCCCCGGCGGCGTGGACATGGACCCCGCCACCTTCGGAGACGACCCGCATGCGGCACTGGGCCGGATCGATGCGGACCGGGACACCGTGGAACTGGAGTTCACCCGCTGGGCCGTCGCCGACCGCAAGCCGCTGCTCGGGCTCTGCCGCGGGGCTCAGGTGATCAACGTCGCCCTCGGTGGGACGCTATACCAGGATCTCGCGTCGGAATACCCCGGTGCGATCAAGCACGATTACTTCCCGACCGCCGGCTACAGCCGGGACCACCTGGCCCACACCGTCGAGGTCAAGGCGGGGAGCCGGCTGGCCCGGGTCACCGGGGACTCGGTCGTGCGGGTGAACAGCATGCACCACCAGGGCATCCATCGCCTGGGGGAAGGCCTGGTCGCCACGGCCCTGGCGCCGGACGGTCTGATCGAAGCGGTGGAGTCTCCCAACGGGCAGTTCCTGGTCGGCGTGCAGTGGCACCCCGAATCACTGATGGATCACGACCGGGCCATGCACGATCTCTTCAGCAGCTTCACCGAAACCGCCGCTTCCCGGTCCTGAGGCCCCGCCGCCGGGGCCTCATTTCCGCTCGACATAGCTTCCCGCGTAGTCGATCACGCACATGATCCGGTATGTGCGGTGGGGGCCGCAGGCCACTCCGGCCACCCGGGCTTCCGGATTGAGCAGGTTGCGCCGGTGCCCCCGGCCGGGTACGCCATCATCGATGATCAGCTGGGTCACGACCTCCCGCGCGGTAGGCGCGCCGAAGGAGATGTTTTCGCTGAGCAGGATGTCCCAGGTGCCGTTGCGGTCCGCCCGGACCGCCGGGGTGCTGCCGTCGCTTCCCCGGTGTTCCATTCCTCCGGTGGGGCCCTGGTCCCGGACGTGCTCCCGGGCGGCCCGCGCCAGCCCCGCGGACCGGGTGAGCGGTCCCATGGGCGTCAGCGTATCCAGAATGGCGGCGGCCTCGACCACGGCCGGTGCACCCTCGACCGTGCGGATGGCGATCTGCCCGGGGCGGCGGAGGACCTTGCCGTCGAACCGCGGGATCTGCTCCCGGAGGATCCGGGCGTAACCCGCCGGATCGGTCCGGGCCAGATTCATTTCCTCGATGATCTGGTTCTCGAATCCCACGTTCTCCGCTGCGCGGCCCTGGCCCTGCGCTCCGCCCGCCAGGCCTGCCACAAGCAGCAAGGTGGCCGCGCCGGCCCGGCCCGGTACCGTGTGCCTCATTGCGCCTCCAGATTTCGGAGAGTTTCCCCGCGCCCCGTACGCGCGTTTCCCGCTCACTGTTTCCCCTCCGGCCCATGCTCCCTGATGCACTGGTTTCGACCGACTGGCTGGCCGAGCACCTGACCGACCCGGGGCTCAGGATTCTCGACGCGTCCTGGTACCTCCCCCAGAGTGGCCGCGATGCCCGGCGGGAATACGAGGCGGCCCACATACCCGGTGCCGTCTTCTTCAGCCTGGACGCCGTCAGTGATCCGGAATCGCCGCTGCCACACATGCTCCCCGCGCCCGGGAAATTCGAAACCGACGCAGGCGCCCTGGGTGTGGGCACCGGCCACGATGTGGTGGTCTACGACGGATCCGGCATCAACCTGAGTGCGCCCCGGGCCTGGTGGATGTTCCGGGTCTTTGGTCATGAGCGGGTGGCGGTGCTCGACGGCGGCTTCCCCCGGTGGCTGCACGAAGCCCGCCTGCTCGAGCGCGGTTCGCCGGCTCCTCCGATCACGACGTTCGAGGCCCGGTTCCAGTCACACATGGTGGAATCCCTCGACGCGGTCCGTGCCGCCCTGACCGGAGGACACGCCCAGGTGGTCGATGCCCGGTCCGCCGGCCGGTTCCATGCCCGGGAGCCCGAGCCGCGTCCGGGTCTTCGCGGAGGGCACATGCCGGGGAGCCTCAACCTGCCCTATCAGGAACTGCTGGCGCCGGATGGCACCATGCTGAAAGGCGAGGCGCTCCGGGCGCGGTTTGCCGCCGCCGGTGTCGACCTGACGCAGCCGGTGATCACGACCTGCGGCTCCGGCGTCACCGCCTGCGTGCTCGCGCTGGGACTTCATCTTCTCGGCCATGACGCCACCGTCTACGACGGCTCCTGGGCCGAGTGGGGCGGACGGGCCGATACCGCGGTCGAATCCTGAGGCCGGCCGGGTGACTGCTCCCGTCCGGCCCATTGGCCGCCTGGCGTTCGGCTGCCTCATCGCGTTCCTGGCCCCATTCTGCCTGGTCGGGGTCGTCACCGGTGTCACCGCGGTCAACTCGATGGTCGAAGGCAAGCCGGGTGACGCGGGCCTGCTCGCGATCTTCGCGCTTGCGTTCGGCGGGGTGGGCTTCGGCATGCTGGCGGCCCTGCTCGCCGGCCGCCGCCGGCTCCGCCGCTACCTCGCCCGGCGGGAGGAGAATCCGGGAGAGCCCTGGCGTTGGCGCGAAGACTGGGCGTCGGGCCGGATCACCGACTCCAATCGCAGCGGGATGATCTTCGCCTGGGTGTTTGCCGGGTTCTGGAATCTCATTGCGCTGCCGGCCGGGTTCTTCTCGATGCGG
>JBFXBG010000154.1:0-9047 GCA_050183505.1 Gemmatimonadales bacterium
GCAGTGGTGCGGGGGCGGGGGGTGAGGGTGCCATCGGCCGAGGCTCGGCCGACTCCTCGCTTAAGCTAGGGATGTATCCTGATATGGGTACGGTTGCCCCCCTCTCCACGCAGTGGAGAGGGGGCGGGGGTGAGGGTGCCCTCGGCTGAAGCCGAGGCTCGGCCGACTCCTCGCTGAAGCGAGGCGGAAACGAGGGCTGAGAACTGAGGACTGAGGTGGCCACCGGGACCGTCCTCTCCCACCTGCCCTCACTCTATCACCTTTTCACCCCGGCCAACGGCCGTGCCCTCGGCTGAAGCCGAGGCTCGGCCGACTGCTCGCTAAAGCGAGGGGCCGTCCCGGCCGTCCTGGCCGTCCTCTCCCCACCTGCCCTCACTTGATCACCTTATCACGCGGCCAACGGCCGCCCCGGCCGTCCTGGGTCGTGCCCTCGGCTGAGGCGAGACGGAAACGAGGACTGAGGACTGAGGACTGAGGACTGAGGTGGCCATCCTGGCCTCACTTTGTCCCCCCCAGCGGCCGCTACTGCCCTCTCCTCCTCTCCAGCCGCTCCAGCACCGATCCCAGCTGCTTGAGTTCCTCGCCGTAGCGGGCCCAGTCGCCGTCGCGCTGGGCCTGGACTGCGGCGTCGTAGCGGCGGCGGGCTTCGGAGATCAGGGACTGGACCCCGGTGTCGGCCGCGATGGCGGTCGGGGCCGGCTGGCCCGGCGTGGCCCGGGGCTGCACCGTGCCGCTGGAGCCGCCGAAGAGCGAGGTGAGCGCGCCGTCCAGGGTTTCGTCCATCACCACCTGGTTCTGGTAGGCGACCACCACGCGTTTCAGTTCCGGAATCCGTCCGCCTTCGGCCTGGAGATAGAGCGGCTGGACGTAGAGCAGCGATTCCTCGATCGGGATCACCAGCAGGTCACCCCGGATGACCCGGGATCCGCGCTGGTCCCAGAGCGAGACCTGGCGCGAGATCTCGGTATTCTGGTTGATCCGGTTTTCGATCTGCCGGGGCCCGAACACCAGGCTCTGGCGCGAGAGACGATAGACCCGGAGTTTGCCGTATTCGGCCCCGTCGTTCCGCACCACCATCCAGGCGGCCAGGTTGTCCTTCCCCCGCGGGGTGAAGGGCACCATGTAGATGAACTCCGCCTGCGATTCTCCCGGCAGCTTCATGACGATGTGCCGCATGAACGGCACCGCGCCGTTGGGATCCTCGATGACCGGGATCTGCCACTGGTCTTCCCGGTGATAGAAATCCACCGGCGATTCCATATGGTAGGTGGTGTAGAGGTTGGTCTGGATCCGGTAGATCTCGTCCGGGTAGCGGACGTGGGCGCGCAGGTCCGCCGGCATGCTGTCCATCGGCGTGAAAATCCCGGGGAAGATCTTCTCCCAGGTGCGGATCAGGGGATCCGACGGCGCGCTCACATAGGAGGTGACCGATCCGTCGTACGCGTCGATCACTACCTTGACGCTGTTCCGCATGTAGCTGGTGCCGTCGTTCAGCCGCTGGGAATAGGGATAGCGGTTGGACGAGGTGTAGGCATCGAGGATCCACTTGAGCTTGCCGTCGGCCGCGATCACCATGTACGGGTCCCGGTCGAACCGGAGAAACGGCAGCGCCTTTTCGGCCCGGTCCTTGATGTCCCGGTAGTAGAGCATCCGGCTCGAGTCGGTGATGTCGCCCGAGAAAAGGATCTTGGAGGAGCCGAACCGGGCGGCCAGCACCAGCCGGCGGATCAGGTTGCCGACCCGCACGCCGCCGGTGCCCTCGTAGTTGGCGTACACGTTCTCGTCGCCCGAGGGATGATCGAACTCCCGCTGCCGGGTCCCCACGAACACGTACTCGTTGGCCAGCTCCCCGTAATAGATCTGCGGCCGGGTGACCGAGATCGACACGCTCGAGACCGGCGGCAGGTCCTTGATGAACAGGACCGGCAGTCCTTCGGCGGTCACCTGGTTCACCGGCCCCACCGTGAGGCCCATTCCGTGGGTGAAGGTCAGGTGCTCGTTGATGAAGGTCCGGGTCGGCAGCGACGCGGCGTTCAGTTCCCGGGGAGAGAGCAGCACCTGGCGGTACTTGCCGTCGATCCAGTAGCGATCGTCGTCGATCGAGACGAAGTCGTAGTAGGTCCGGATCTCCTGCAGCTGGCCGAAGGTGAGCAGCAGCGGGTCCCGGTCCCAGAGCCTGACGTTTTCGATGGTGGGTCCGTTGGCCCGGATGTCCGCCAGCGTCAGCGTCGGCTCGGAGGAGAGGTCCCGGGTTTCGACGCTGTCGAGGCCCCAGGCCTGCCGGGTCGCGGCGATGTGATTGACCAGATAGGGCGTCTCCCGGGTCAGTTCGGTGGGCGCCACCACCAGCTTCTGGATGATCCCGGGGACGAGCCCGCGGGCGACGATCGAAAAGACCAGGTACCCGCCCACGCCGAACAGGAGCGCCCGGGGCAGCCGGTGCCGCGCGGCGCCGACCACCACCCCGACCGCGGCCAGCAGGGCGATCACCGCCGAGATGCGGAGCGCGGGCAGGGTGGCATGCATATCGGTGTAGCTGGCGCCGACCAGCGGGCCGGTGCGGGAGTAGAGCAGGCTCGGGATATCCACCAGCCAGAGCCGCGCGGCGGTGAGCACCAGTAAAAGGGCTATGATCACGCCCAGGTGCATCCCGGCGGACGGTTCGGTGCTGAGCCGGCGAGAATGGGCGATGATATCGCCCCGCAGGAAGTAGAGCGGCAGCAGCAGCAGCAGGGTGATCGTGAGGATCCCCGTCAGGAAGGCAAGCAGGGTGGAGATCGCGGGCAGCGAGAAGACGTAGAACCCGACGTCGCGGCCGAAGACCGGATCGGCGATCCCGAACGGCGTGCGATTGAGCGCCAGCAGCAGCGTATCCCATGCCGGCGAGGCGGCGATTCCGGTGAAGAGCCCCAGCACCAGCGCCACCGGCAGGCTGAGCCGGCGGAGCCCCGCGGTGATGTCCAGGCGGGGCCCCCGGGGAGAGGGCTGCCCGAAATGCAGCACGATCGGGTTGGGCACCAGGCCGCGCTGCGCCAGCCGCAGATTGAGATAGATCACCACCGCCGCAAACCCGCCTCCCACAAGGAACAACAGCCCCCGCACCGCCAGCTCCCGGCTGAACACGGCCTCGTAACCGATCTCCTTGAACCACCACCAGTCCGTGAGGAAGCTGGCGGTCCCCGGGAAGAGCAGGAACACCAGGAAGAAGAGAATCAGCAGCGTGATGAAGACTCGGATGCGTCGCACGGTACAGACCTCGGGGCCGGAGGGAATTGTGCAAAGTAATACGGTTGCCGCAGCGAGTTGCGGATCAGGCGGCATCCCGTTAACTGCACACCACGGAGGCACGGAGAACTCGGAGGGCGCACGGAGGGAGAATAGAGAGAAAACACCGTGGGATTCGTTGCGTATCAGGTGGCCACCCGTTAACTGCACACCACGGAGGCACGGAGCAATCACGGTGGGCCACGGAGAGAGGAGCTGATCTGGTGCGCGCCCCCATTCCGCGTGGCTGAATCGGCACCCACGGCACCCACCTGGTTTCCTCCGTGCGTCCTCCGGGTTTTCCGTGCCTCCGTGGTGGACTGTTTCAGCACCGGGCCTCAATGTCCCCCGAGTTACCCGTGCCTCCGTGGTGGACTGTACCGTCCGGCCCACCACCGGTCACGCTCAGGGGACGCCCGCCTTCTATAGTACCGGCGTCTTCTCGCACCCGGAGTCCCCATGCCGTTCCTCCGCCGCCTGCTTCCCTTCGCCCTGCTCCTCAGCGCCGGCTGCAAGCTCTTCAACGGGGACTGTACCTACGAAACCCGGTCGCTGGTGCTCGAAGGCCCACTGGCCGCTCCGGGATCGGCGACCACCCTCCTCGGCGATGCCCTGGTGAGTCTCAACGAAATCTCGACCGGAGAAGGAGCCCTGAACGTGTACCTCACCACGCCCGAGTATCTGCAGATCCAGACTGTGGATCTCCTGGCCGAAGACGACCAGGGGACCACGACCCTCGCGCGCTGGACCGCGGGCAACACCACTACACCGGGCCAGTGGTACTCGAACGTCTACCGGGATCTTCCCTCATTCGGCCAGCTCTCGGTGTATGCCCGGCTGCAGCAGCTGTACGTGGTGGCGAACATCGGTGGGCAGCCCGGAATGCGGGCCCGGCTCCGGGTCACGGTGAGTGAAGGGTGGCATCATCCGAACTGTAGCTAGGTCGGGGCGGCCGTTGGCCGGGTGTTGAGGGCAGGCCACCCTCACCCCCGCCCCCTCTCCACTGCGTGGAGAGGGGAGCACCGAACCTCGTGTCCGGATGCACCCTCGCTTCAGCGAGAAGACTGGCCGAGCCACGGCTTCAGCCGAGGGCACGGCCAGGGCGGCCGGGGCGGCCGTTGGCCGGGTGTCGAGGTGATCAAGTGAGGGCAGGGCACCCTTACCCCGCCCCCTCTCCACTGCGTGGAGAGGGGTGCACCGAACCTCGCGTCCGGATGCACCCTCGCTTCAGCGAGCAGATGGCCGAGCCTCGGCTTCAGCCGAGGGCACGACCGGGACGGCCACCTCAGTCCTCAGTCCTCAGTCCTCAGTCCTCAGTCCTTGGTTCTCAGTCCTCAGTCCTCAGTCCTTGGTTCTCAGTCCTCAGTCCTCAGTCCTTGGTTCTCAGTCCTCAGTCCTCGTTTCACCGTTCGCCGAGCAAGGTCCGCAGGCTCCCGCTCCCCGCCATCTTCCGCACTTCCCCTTCGACCTTGGGATAGATCGTCTTCGCCTCGTCTCTGAACCGGGTGAACAGCGCGCGCAGATCTTCCCCGCTCAGCCGCCGGCCCTGGGCGTAGTACTGCTTCGCGACGTGGCCCAGGGCGTAGGTCGAGCCGAAGGTCACCGCCGCGCCGGCGGCCACTCGAGCGGCACCGCCCAGCAGTCCGCCGAGCAGCCCGCCGGCGACGCCTCCCAGCACCTTGAGCACCACGCCTTCCATAGCCTGGGCCGCGGCGCCCAGCCCGAGAGTGGCCGCCAGGTCTTTCACCTGATTGCCGTCCATCTGCTGCCCGTAGTGCTTCCCGATCCGGTACACCAGCCGGAGCTGCAGCGGCAGCACGGCGATGTTGGCCAGCCGGTCCGGCAGGATCTCGACCGCGCCGGTGAGGATGGCCTGCTGCAGGATCAGTTCGTCCAGTCCTTCTTCCGACGGCACCGCGGATCCCGCGGCGCCCTTGACGCCCACCTCGATCGGCGTGCCCGCGATCTTCGCGGCGGCCTCGGTCATGGCGGCCACCTCGTCCTGCGTGAGCCGGGCGGCCTGGCGCAGCTCCTCCAGGAACGCGAGCTCCGCCGGATTGGCCAGGCCGTCGGCGTGACACACCGCCATGGCCGTCTCGTAGGCCGTGCGCCGCGCCTCGGCGTCGCTCAGCCGGCCGGCCAGGTCCGCCACCCGGAGCTGCCGGGTCGCCACCTGCTCGGCGAGGCGGCTCACGTCGGGCGAACCGATCCGGGTAATGAAGTCGTCGATCGCCGCCTGCTCGACGGGCGTGGGGTCGCCGTCGGCCCGGGCGGCGAGCATGGCGAGCGCGATTATGGGAGCGTGGTCGGAGGGAAGCATGATCGGCTGGGTAAGAGTTGGATGGAACCTAAACGGTGAACGGTGAACGGTGAACGGGAACCATCCACCCTTGCCCCTGCGGAGGAGCCCGGTAGCTTCCAGCCATGCGAACTCTCCGATTCCTCCCGATTATCCTCGCGGCCGCGTGCGGCGGCGCGGCCACCACGGCCGTCGCCCCGGTGTCGTTCACGATGCCGGATTCCACCTCCATCCTGGACGGCGCCACCGGCGCTCCCGTCACCACCGGCGAGCTGCTGCGCCGAGTGGGCGGGTCGGATATCGTCCTGCTGGGAGAGGTGCACGACAACCCGGTCGACCACGCCCTGCGCGGATCGCTCATCACCGCGTTCGCCTCGAAGCACCCGGCGATCGTGTTCGAGCAGTTCACCGACCGGGACCAGCCCATTCCGTCGCCGGCGGCCGGCGAGGCGAAAGAGGACTGGCTCGACACCTACGGCTTCGACCGCCGGAGCTGGAAGTGGCCGCTGCACCAGCCGGTGGTGGACGCGGCCATCGCGCATGGCCGGAGCCTCTGGGGCAGCAACCTCTCGCGCCAGGCGCTGCGGGACGTGGTCATGCAGGGCGAGTCGGCGGCGCCCGAGCCGCTGCGGGAACTCTCGGCCCGGGCGCCGCTCGACAGCGCCGGTGTCGCGGTGATGGACGCCGAGCTGGTGGAAGGCCACTGCGGCCAGCTGCCCGAGTCGATGATCCCGGGAATGCGATCGGCGCAGGTGATCCGGGACGCGGCCATGACCCGGGCCATCATGCAGGCCCGGGCCGACGGCCGGGGCCCCGTCTGGCTCATCGCGGGGAACGGCCACGTCCGCACGGACCTGGGCGTGCCGCGCCTCCTGCGCCAGGCCGCGCCGGGCGCGAGTGTCCTCGCGGTGGGATTGCTGGAGCGGGAGGCGGACGGCTCGGCCCCGCCGGCGGCTGAACGGAGGCGCTATGACCTGGTGATCGTGACGCCGAAGACCGAGCGGGAGGATCCGTGTAAGGAGCTGATGAAGAATTGAGGGATTGGGGGATTGAGGGATTGATAGATTGATAGATTGAGGGATTGGGTGCCACACACAGGTCTCCAGGGGAAGCCACTCCCTCAATCCCTCAATCCCGCAATCCTCCAATCCCTCAATCCTTCAATCCCTCAATCCTTCAATCCCCCAATCCCCCAATCCCTCAATCCTTCAATCCTTCAATCCTTCAATCCCTCAATCCCTTCACCCCCACCCTCCGCTTCAAATCATTCAGTGAGCTGTCCCCGCGCATCGGGCCCAGGGCAAAGCCGTTCAGGACGATCGCCAGGATTTCCGCCCGCGGCTCGTAGGCCCGCTCCAGATATGCCAGCATCGAGTCCCGCTGTCGAATGAAGGCGTAGGCCTGGGCGACTTCGACCGGCCGGGGGTTGTCCTTCAGCAGCGGCGCGACCTCCCGGACCAGCCGGGCGGACCGGGAGGGAAAGCGGTACCCCTCCACCATGATCCGGGCGACATCCGCGCGCACGCCGGCCCTCTGGAACAGCGACTCCGCCGCCGCCCATTGGTCCTTCAGCAGCGCGACGTGCGCCAGGGTGGTGAACGGGAACGTGAAATCCGGGGCCAGCGCGATGGCGGTCTCGGCCTCCGTCCTGGCCTCATCCAGCTTGCCGGCGGTGCCGAGGACGGTGCCGAGCAGGTGGTGCGCGATCGAGGCCGCCGGCGCCAGCGCCACACCCAGCCGGGCCTGATGCTCGGCCTCGTCCACGCGGTCCAGCGCGATCAGCAGCTCCGTATACCAGTAATGGGCGACCGGGTAGGTCGAATCGAGCGCGATGGCCTTGCGGAATTCCGCTTCCGAGCCCTTGAAGTCCCACCACCCGTAGAAGAGCGCCAGCCCGCGTGACGCATGCGGCTCGGCGAGGGTGGAGTCGAGCCGGATGGCGCGGTCGGCGGCATCACGCGCCCGGCGGTAGGCTTCCGGACGCGGCGGCTGCTGAATCCGGTAGATCGGAAACAGCACGTACGTGTCCGCCAAGCCGGCCCAGGCCTGGGCGTAGCTCGAGTCCCGCTGGACGGCGAACTCGAACCGCTCGGCGGCGCGCTGGAGATCGGCGGGGGTACGCCGGTTCCAGTAGAAGCGGCCCTGCAGGTAGGCCTCGTGCGCCTCCCGGTCCGTGGTCGGCGCGCGGGCCAGCGCCTGCCGTTCCACGCCCAGCAGTTTCACGTCCAGTGCCGACGCCACCTGCTCGGCGATCTGCGCCTGGGCCGAGAAGATCGCGCCGGGGGTGAGCGCGGCGGTGTAGCGGTCGGCCCAGAGATGTGTGTCGTCGGACACCCGGATGAGCTGCGGGGTCACCCGCACCTGGCCGTTTCCGCCCGGTGAACGGTCGGTGCGGACGGTGCCCTCGAGTACGTAGGCCACCCCGAGTTCCTGCCCGATCTGCCGCAGGCTCTTCTGCCGGTCTTTGTACAGGAGCGCGCTGGTGCGGGAAGTGACGCCGAGCCCGGAGATCTGCGCCAGCCGGCTGGTGACCTCCTCGGTGATCCCGTCGGCGAAGTACTCGTCCTCCGGGGCGCCGAGATTCTCGAAGGGGAGCACCACGAGCGTGGGGCGGCCTGCCGGAGACGCACCGCCTCGGGGCCACAAAATGATGGCAGCAACCACCAGTAGAACCGCGGCCGCCACCCAGCCCCACCGCCACCCAACGCGGAACGGCGCTGCCGACCGTCGCTCCTCTGCCCGTCCGACCGTCTGACCGTCTGCCCGTCTGCCCGTCTGACCGTCTGCCCGTCCCAACGCCTCTTCGAACGCCGCCGCGGTAGCCCACCGGTCCGCCGGCGTCTTGGCCAGGGCGCGGGCGATTATCCGGGCGACCTCTTCCGGCACCGCCGGCCGCAGCTGGGTGACCGGCCGGGGTTCGGTCATCAGGTGCTGGTGGACCACACTTTCGACCGTGGGGCCGGTGAAGGGCGGCTGGCCGGCCAGCATCTCGTAGAGCACGCAGCCCAGCGCGTAGATGTCGCTCCGGCCGTCGAGGTCGCGTTCGCCGGCGCCCTGTTCCGGGCTCATGTAGCCCGGCGTGCCCAGGGCGAGCCCGGTGGACGTCAGACGCTCGGCGCCGGCTTCTCCTATCGCGCGGGCGATCCCGAAATCGGCCACCATCGCGTGGCCCGACTCCAGCAGGATGTTCTCCGGCTTGATGTCCCGGTGCACCACGCCGCGGCTGTGGGCGTAACTCAGCGCGTCGGCCACCTCGCGGGCGATCCGCAGCGCGTCCTCCAGCGGCAGCTGCTTCTCCCGGTCGAGCCGCTCGCGGAGTGATTCGCCCTCGACGAAGGGCATGACGTAGTACAGGCGGGCGGGCGGACCGGCGGGCGGGCGGGCAGACGCTCCGGGGTCGTCATCGGTCTCCGACGCCATCGGCGAATCTTCTGCCCGCCGGCCCGCCTGCCCGCCTGCCCGCCCCGGCACCGTCTGCCCTGAG
>JBFXBG010000155.1:0-8970 GCA_050183505.1 Gemmatimonadales bacterium
TACTGCGGAACTCGAGGTCGAGGAGACCTCGGTCCGGGAGCGGCTGGAGGCGGCGACGGCGCACGAGGCGGCGGCCGAACGGCTGCTGCAGGAAGCCGACCAGCGGCGGGCGGCACTCCAGCCGAGGTTGGAGGAGCTCGAACGGCTGCGCCGGGCCGTCGCCGAACTTGCCGGCGACCTGAAGCTCGCCGAGCACAAGGTGAGTGAGGCCCGGGAACGGCATGGCCAGCTCGACCGGCAGCTGGTCGAGGCACTGTCGGCCCGCGACAAAGTCGAGCCGCTGCTGCGGCAGCTGGCCCCGCTGGCCGCGCTGAAGACGGAAGCCGCGGCCCTGGATGAACAGGAAAAGGCCGTCGTGGCCCGGCAGGGCTACGAAGCCCAGCTGTCGGACCTGCGGAAACGCGAGCAGGCCGTGGCCGGCCGGCTGCGGCAGTTGCCCCGGCCGGCCGACCTGCAACAGCTGGCCGCGGACCTCGAGACCCGGCAGGCGGAGCGCACGGCCGTCCTGGAAGAGGCGGAACAGGCCCGGACCGCCTGGGTTCGGGACCTGCAGGACGCTCAGACCAAGCGGCAGACGCTGCTGGACCAGTACAAGGACGTCCGCGAGCAGCGCCAGCGCCTGATCAAGGCCGGCCCCGAAGGTGTCTGCCCCACCTGTACCCGGCCGCTGGCGGAGGAATACCGGCATGTGCTGGACGTGCTGACCCGTCAGCTGGAGGAAATCACGTTCAACGGCAACTTCTACAAGCAGCGCCTGGAGCAGCTCAAGGATCCACCGCCCGCCGCCAGCGAGGCGGAGAAGCGGGCTCCCGAGGTGGATGCCAGGATCCGCCAGACGGCGGACCGGCTGGCTCAGCTGCGGACGCTGGCCCAGGAGGAACCGGCGCTCCGGGCGGAGGAGACGGAGCTGGCCGGGCGGATCGCGGGGCTGGAACAGACCCTCGCCGCGTCGGCGGTGCCGTACGACCGGGCACGCCACGAGGAGGTCCGGAGAATCATCGCCTCACTCGAGCCGGTTGCGCTGCAGGTGGAACGGCTCCGGGTCGTGGCGGACCGCGCGGAGGATCTGGTCAAGGAAGCCGAGGTGGCCGAGCGCACGCTGAGCGAACGGGAAGGGCAGGTCCGCGACCTCCAGGCCCGGATGTCGGCCCTGGGGTACCGGGAGTGGGATCACGACACCCTGCAGCAGGAGGTGAAGGCTGCCGACAGCGGGCGGCAGGAAGCCGCCGTGGCCCTGGAGCGCGCGCGGGGGGAGCGGCGGGCCGCCGCGGATACGCTCGCGCTGGTCGGCCGGCGCCGGGAAGAGCGCGCCCGCCGGGAGCAGGAGGCGCGAAGCGTCTCGGTGGACCTCGGCCTGCACAACGAACTGGACCGGGCCCTGGGCGACCTGCGTACCGACCTCAACGCCACGCTCCGGCCCGACCTGTCCGACACCGCCTCGGTCTTCCTACGGGACATGACCGGGGGCCGTTACGGAGAGCTGGAGCTGAACGAGGACTATATCCCGACCGTCATGGACGAAGGCGAAGCCAAACAGGTGATTTCCGGCGGCGAGGAGGACATCGCCAACCTCGCCCTGCGGCTGGCCATCAGTCAGATGATCGCCGAGCGGGCGGGCCAGCCGCTGTCGCTGCTGGTGCTCGACGAGATCTTCGGATCGCTCGATGAAGAACGGCGCGCGGCGGTGCTGGACCTGCTGCGCGGGCTGGCCGACCGGTTCCCGCAGGTCATACTCATTACCCACATCGAGTCGGTGCGGGAGGGGTTCGACCGGGTGATCCGGGTGGAGTTCGACCGCTCGAGCGGAAGCGCCGTGCTGCTCGAGGAACCCGGGGGAGTGGCCGATGGCCTGGCTGCATGACCGCGGCGTGTACGGGCCGGAGCGCCCGGGCCTCCGGGACGTCGAAGACCTGAACCGGGTCTTTTCCGACGCCTTCACCGACCGGTACCGGCGGGACGGCCTGGTCGGCGTCCGGGTGCCGTACCTCAACCCGGTCATCTGGCGTTACGCCATCGAAGATGCCGGGGCGGGGGCCATGATCTGGCGGGACGGTGACGGCCGCGCGGCCGCGTTCAACATGGTTCATCAGTCTGGCACCGAGGGCTGGATGGGCCCGCTGGCGGTGCGGCCGGATCGTCAGGGCGAGGGCCTGGGCAAGACCATCGTTCAGGCCGGGCTCACCTGGCTGCGGGCCCGCGGCGCCCGCACCATCGGGCTCGAGACCATGCCCCGGACGGTCGAGAACATCGGATTCTACAGCCGCCTCGAACTGCTGCCCGGCCACCTCACCATCACCCTGACCCGTGACGTGCCCCGCCGCCCGACCCCGCTCGGCGACCGCCTGTCCGATTCGGGTGCCGATCTGCCCCGGCGGCTGGCGGAATGTCTCGAACTGAGCGGCCGGCTCATCCCGGGGCTCGACTTTACCCGGGAACTTCAGTTGACGCGCGACCTTCGCGTGGGCGACGCCAGCCTGGTCTACCGGAACGACGGACTGGCGGGCTTTGCCCTGTGGCATTCGGCCGCCCTGGCTGAGGGGCGGCCACGGGAGGAACTCCGGGTGCTCACGATCGTTGCGGTGGATCTCCCGGCGTTCGAGGCTCTCATCCGGCTGGAACAGGCCGCGGCGGTGAGCGAGGGGCTGCGCCGGGTGGCGGTACGGTGTCAGACCGCGTATCCCGACGCGTTCGCCTGGCTGGTCGAGCAGGGGTTCCGGGTGCACTGGACCGACCTCCGGATGACCCTCCGGGGCTACCCCGAGCGACGGCCGGAGACCGGCGTGGTGTGGTCCAACTGGGAGATTTAGGGGCAGACGTGAGACGTGAGAAGTGAGAAGTGAGAAGGTGGAAGGAGGGGTGGTAGGGCTGGTGTCCACGGGGGTGTTGCGGGGCCGCCAGGCGCACGGCCGGGGCGGCCTGAGCGGATCCGGTATGGTCCGGGCCGGCTCTCGACGGACAAGTTGCGCTCTCAGGGCCAGTTACAGACACGATCCCGAGCCCCATGCCGGCAGGCCAGACCGGTCCTGGCGTCAAGTTTGCAGTTGCTGTTTTCCGCAAGTGCAGGCTCTGCAAGATCAGGCCATCTCTGCGATCCGAAGGAGATTCCGAATGCGACGACTCCACTGGGGCCTTGTCCTGGTGTGTGGCCTCGTGTCCCTCACCGCCGCACCGGCGCAGGCCCAGACGACCGGAGCCGTCTCGGCGGCGACCGAGCTGCTCCAGGTCATGCGGGTCGACCGGACGATCCGTCTGGCGGTTGCCACCACGTTCGATGCCGAAATCGCGAAAGACCCGTCCCTCGCGGTCTACCGGGAGGTCATGCTGGAATTCACCGGCCGGTATCTTTCCTGGGATGCCCTGGGCTCGAATCTGGTGTCGCTGTACGCGGAGACGTTTACCGAGGATGAACTCCGCGCACTGACCGCCTTCTATCGGACTCCGGTGGGCCAGAAGCTGATCGAGGTTCAGCCCGAGCTGATGCGCAAGGGGAGCGAAATGGGACAGAATGCCGTGATGAGCCATATGGGGGAACTGCAGGAAATGCTGAAACACAAGGATTGAGGGATTGAGGGCGTTGCGGATACCAATCTCCCAATCCCCAATCCCCAATGCTTCAATCCCTCAATCCCTCAATCCTTCAATCCTTCAATCCCTCAATCCCTCAATCCCTCAATCCCTCAGTCCCCTCACCCTCCAAACGCCTCCGACTCCCGGTACGCCCGTTCGATTCGCTGGCCGGCCATCTTGATGAGGATCGCCACCGGCACGGCGAGGATCAGTCCGGTCAGACCAAGCATGGCGCCGCCGAGCGTCAGCGACAGCATGATCCAGACCGGGTGCAGACCGGAGGCCTCGCCCACGATGCGGGGGCCGGTAATACTCCCGTCGATGAACTGCACGATGCCGAAGACCAGCGCGACGCGCCACAACCCTCCCAGCGGATCCGGCATGGTGAGTGCCACGATCAGGGCCGGCACGACCGAGAGCACCAGGCCGATGTAGGGGATGATGTTCATGACCCCGCTCAGGATTCCGAGCAGGAGGGCGCTGGGGACGCCGAGGAGGGCCAGCCCGGAGGTGGTCAGGATGCCCACCAGAGTGGCCTCCAGGAGTTGACCCCGGATGAACCCGCCCAGCGACCGGTCGTACTCGCCGAGGAACCCGGTGATCTGTTCCCGATACTGGTGCGGCACCAGGCTGCGGAGCCGCTCCATGAGCGCGTCCCAGTCCAGTAGCAGATAGAACGTGACCACCGGCGTCACGACCAGGTATCCCAGGATCCCGAAGAAACTCCAGACCTGCTTGAGGATCGAGAGGGCCCACTGGCCGGCGCTGCTGAGCAGGGTTCCGGCATTCTGCTGCAGGAGGGTGCCCAGGCGCTGCTCGTCCAGGTCCCGCAGCCAGGCGCGCTGGTCCTGGTTCAGGAAACTGAGTTCCGCCAGCCGGTCCCGGACGCCGGAGAGAACGGTCAGGAGCTTCTCCCCGAAGCCCGGCAGACGGTTGACCAGCCCGACGGCCTGATCCCAGATCTGCGGTACGGTCAGAATCAGCAGCCCCGCGACAATGGCGAAGGCGGGAATCAGGCCGGCGAGCACCGCCAGGCTCCGCTTGAGACCGCGGCGCTCCAGGAAATCCACCGCCGGATCCAGGAGATAGGCCAGGACCATCGCCAGCAGGAACGGCCCGAACAGCGGGCTGTAGCGGTGGACGAACCACGCTACGGCCAGGGCGGCCGAGGCGACCAGGATACGGCGGACATGCGGGCGCCGGCGGAACGGCCAGAGTACCAGGACGATGATGGGGAAGACCAGAAGCGGCGTCAGGATATCGCGGACGCTCACCAGCATGACCACGAAGAGCAGGAGGGCCAGGGCCGGAAGCGCGAAGGCGCGGCCGTCGTCGGGCGGTTGCGGTGGCGAGGTGTCGGGCATGGCCGGTAAGCTACAGGAGATGTCCGGGGAGGTAAGAGGGGGACCGGGGCGTCCCGGTGGAGGTCGCGCTATCTTCCGGGCGGTCGCCGTGCGTCCTGTTCCCCGGCCCGGGCCGATGCGGCCGGACGGGACTCGGCCTTTTCGTTGCGAGGATGCGCCATGCTTTCGAGTACCGTTTCGCTGACTCTGGCTCTGATCTGTCTGGCGCTCTGGGTGCTTCTGGGGATCGTGTTTCCGGTCGGGTGGGCCGCGATCCACCTCCTGCTGGCGGCCGGGGCGACACTGCTGGTCCGCTGGTGGGCCCTGAAGGAAGCATGAAGCACCATGACCGCGCCGTGAGCGGCCGCTCTCGTATTGACGCTCACTTCACCCACCGGTATCTTAGCGTACGAGACGGCAGCGGGGACACCGTTATTGAGCCAACAGCCTGGATGATGGGCCCGAATTCGTCAGCCGATGCCATGCCCCGCGTGGGAAGACAGACGTTGAACGTGAGGGCGCCGCGCATATCGTTTGGGCTTCAATAAACACCCTCGTTGCCGTTCTCGCCCGGGGCGCCGATCTTACAGGATCGGCGCCTTTTTTTGCCGGGGAACCTTCGGGCCGTGGCCGGGTTCCACGACTGGCTCGCGATTGCGCGCCGGGAATCGCGAATGTCCTTTCACCGTCTGCCGGTGGTGCCATGCCCCGAGTTGCCGTCACCCGACGGGTACACTTCAATGCCGCCCATCGGCTGCACAATCCGTCACGGTCCGACGCCTGGAACCGGGAGACCTTCGGCCCCTGCAACAACCCCAACTATCACGGCCACAACTACGAAATGGACGTGACGGTGGAGGGGGAGATCGCCCCCGAGACGGGCTACGTGCTGGACATCGCGATCCTGAAGCACCTGGTGGAGGATCGGGTGATCCGCCACCTCGACCACCAGAACCTCAACCTGGACGTGCCCTGGTTCCGGGACCGCATTCCCTCCGCGGAGAACATCGCGGTGGTATGCTGGGAGCAGCTCAAGCCGGCGCTGCCCGCCGGCCTCGACCTCCGGATCCGGCTCTGGGAGACACCGAGGAACCATGTCGAGTATCAAGGCGAGTAAGACCATTCCGTTCCAGCCGGTGCCCTTTGCGCCCCGGGTGCGGGAAATCCTGCAGGCCCTGGGGGAAGACCCGGAACGTGACGGCCTGAAGAAGACCCCGTCGCGCGTGGAGGCCGCCCTCCGGTGGCTGACCCGCGGGTACCACCTGTCCGTCGCGGACGTCGTGGGGGATGCGGTCTTCGAGGAGAATCATGAAAGCATGATTCTGGTACGGGACATCGAGGTGTATTCGCTCTGCGAGCATCACATGCTCCCGTTCTTCGGCCGGGCCCACGTGGCGTACATTCCCGATGGGCGCATCATCGGGCTCTCCAAGCTGCCCCGGATCGTCGAGGTGTTCGCCCGCCGGCTGCAGGTACAGGAGCGGCTCACCGACCAGGTCGCGGATGCCCTGATGGACGTGCTGCGGCCGCTCGGCGTCGGGGTCGTGGTCGAGGCGGTGCACCTCTGCATGGCGATGCGCGGGGTGGAGAAGCAGAATTCCCGCACCGTCACCAGTGCCCTGCGCGGGGAGTTCCGGGACGACCAGAAGACCCGGGATGAATTCCTCCGCCTGGTCCATGCGAGGTCGGCCGATTGACGCCGCTCGCCGGGCGCGTGGCCGTCGTGACCGGCGCTTCCCGGGGAATCGGGGCCGCGATCGCCGAGGCCCTGGCCCAGGCCGGCGCCACGGTCGCCCGGCTGGCCCGGAGCCTTCCGGACGCCTCCCGGGGCCCGTTCTTCGACCGGACCTGTGACCTGACCGATGCCACGCTGCGGCGGCGGGCCCTGGATGCGGTCGTGGAGGAACTGGGACCGCCGCACATCGTGGTGAACAATGCCGGGGGGTTTCTGCTCAAGCCGCTCGAGGAAACCGGCGTGGCGGAGTTCGAAGCGCAGCTCGCGGTGAATCTGGTCGGGCCGTTCGCGGTGGCCCGGGCCCTGCTCCCCTGGATGAATTCTGCCGGCCGGGGCCACCTCGTAACCATCGGCAGCATCGCCGATCACGTCCCGTTGCCGGAAAACTCGGCCTATGCCGCGAGCAAGTACGGCCTGCGCGGCATGCACGAGTCGCTGGCCGCGGAGTACCGGGGCAGCGGGGTGCGCTTCACGCTGGTCTCGCCCGGTCCGACCGACACCGCCCTCTGGGATCCGGTCGGTCCCGATGCCCGCCCGGGATTCACCCCGCGGGCCCGCATGCTCCGCCCCGGCGACGTCGCCGACGCCGTCCTCTTCGCCGTAACCCGTCCGGCCCACGCGACGATCGACCTGATCAGGCTGTCACCGGGGTGAGGACGGAGCCGCAGGCATGGTGGCGCGCGGCGCACCCCGGTGGTTGGATGATTGGATGATTGGATGACTGTGGGGAGACAGGGCAACCATCCAATCCTCAATCATCCAATCCCCAATCATCCAATCATCCAATCACTCAATGATCCAATGTTCATCGAACTCACCGACCACCTCCGTTGTCCGGAGGACCACGAGGAGCAGTTCCTGGTCCTGATTCCGGGCGAAGTGGCTGCCCGTTCGGTCCGGAACGGCATCCTGGGATGTCCGGTCTGCCGGAGGGAGTATCTGATCCGGGACGGCGTGGCGGAGTTTGGAAATGCGCCGGTGCCGGGGGAGGGGGCCGGCGCCGCGGTGGATGCGGAGGCGGTACGCGCGTTCCTTGGCCTGAGCGGACCCGGTGGCTATGCGGCGCTGGTGGGCACGGCCGGTGCCGCCGCACCCGGGCTCAATGAGGCGGTTGGTGGAGTGCATCTGGTCGCGGTGAACCCCCCGCCGGATCTCGCGGAGGGCCCGATGCTGAGTCTGGTGCGGGCGCCGATGCTGCCGCTCAAGGCGCGGTCGCTGCGGGGGGTCGTGCTGGGCCGGGGCTACGGCGCCGAGCCGGCCTGGGTGTCCGACGCACTGCGGACCCTGCTGCCCGGGCTGCAACTGGCCGGGGAGGGGCCAACCCCGGACCTGGCGGGCCTGGAGATTCTGGGGGAGGCGGAGGGATGGTGGGTAGGGCGGAAGGGCGGAAGGGCGGAAGGGCGGAAAGCCGGTGTGTGAGTCGAGCTCCCCGAGGGCGCTCGATTCTCATCACCGCCCGCCCTTCCGTCCTTCCGCCCTTCCGTCCTATCGCCCGTCCAGGTCGTGGCCACCGCCCACCGATTCACGGTAGAGGGCTTCGATTTCCCGGGCGTACTTCTTTTCCACCACCCGGCGCTTGACCTTGAGGGTCGGGGTCAGTTCGCCGCTCTCGATGCTGAAGTCCCGCTCCAGGAGCATGACCTTCTTCGGCATCTCGTAGTGGGCCAGGTCCCGCAGGCTCTTCATCATTTCCTTTTCGATCTTGCCGACCGCCTGAGGATTCTCGATCAGGCTCCTGTCGTCTCCGAATGTCAGCCCCTTGTGCTGGGCCCAGGCCCGCAGGTTGTCCAGGTTGGGGACGATCAGCATGATCGGGAACTTGCGCTTGTCGCCCAGCATCACCGCGTTGGCGACGAATTTGTTGCCTTTGACCTTCCCCTCGATCGGCTGGGGCGCGATGTTCTTCCCGCCCGCGGTGACGATGATGTCCTTCTTCCGGTCCGTGATCTTGAGGAACCCGTCGGCGTCGATCTCGCCGATGTCTCCGGTGTGGAACCACCCCTCGGCATCGATGGCTTCGGCGGTCGCCTCGGGTTTCCGGTAATACCCCTTCATGACGTGAGGCCCGCGGGTCAGGACCTCGCCATCGGCGGCAATCTTCACCTCGACACCCGGAATCGCCGGCCCGACGGATCCGAGCCGCTGGTGTTCGAAGGTATTGACCGTAATGACCGGAGAGGTCTCGGTGAGGCCGTAGCCCTCGAGAATCGGCAGGCCGGCCGCGAAGAAGAACTTGGCGATCTCCGCCGACAGGGGGGCGCCGCCTGAGACGAAGAAGCGCAGCCGGCCGCCGGTCCGCGCCTTCAGCTTGGAGAAGACCAGTTT
>JBFXBG010000156.1:0-8948 GCA_050183505.1 Gemmatimonadales bacterium
GCTGCCCCCCCGCGGGGCGGGGGGCCCGGGCCACCCCGGTCACCGACCAGGCGCCGTCGACGGCGGAGGAGGCGAAGAGGTCCATCAGGCGGACAGGCGGGCCGGCGGGCCGGCGGGCGATGGATCGATGATAGAGACCCACCTGGACGGCTGGCTGCCGGAGGGAAGCGAGGCCCCGAGCCGCATCAACTTCCCGCCCGTCCGCCGGCCTGCTTCACCGCCTGCAGGGTATTCACCAGCAGCATGGCAATGGTCATCGGCCCGACACCGCCCGGGACCGGTGTGATGGCCGAGGCGACGGCGCTGGCCGCGTCGAATTCGACGTCACCGACGAGGCGGTAGCCGCGGGGGCGGGTGGCATCCTCGACCCGGTTGATGCCGACGTCGATCACCACGGCGCCGGGGCGGACCATGTCGCCCTTCACGAATTCCGGCTTGCCGATGGCGACGATCAGGATGTCGGCGGTCCGGGTGATGGCGCCGAGGTCCCGGGAGCGGGAGTGGCAGACGGTGACGGTGGCGTTGCCGCCCGGGCCGTCCACCAGGAGCAGCCCCGCCATGGGCCGTCCCACGATCGCCGACCGGCCCACGATGACGGCATGGGCGCCTTTGGTCTCGATGCCGGAGCGGATCAGCATCTGCTGCACCCCGTAGGGCGTGGCGGGACGGAAGCCGGTGGGATCGCCCAGGAGGAGCTTGCCGGCATTGACCGGATGGAAGCCGTCCACGTCCTTGCCCGGATCGATCCGCCGGATCACCAGGTCCGGGTTGATGTGTTTGGGCAGCGGCAGCTGGACCAGCATGCCGTGGATTTTCGGATCCGCGTTCAGCCGGTCGACCGTCGCCAGCAGCTCGGCCTCGCTGATATCGGCCGGGAGCTTGACGGTCAGGGAGTGCATGCCGGCTTCCTCGCAGGCCTTGCCCTTGCTGCGGACGTAGACCTCGCTGGCGGGATTCTCCCCCACCAGCACCACGGCCAGGCCGGGGATGATGCCCTGCGTCCGGAGCCGGGCGACTTCCCCGGCCACTTCGCCCCGGATCGAAAGCCCGATGGCTTTCCCGTCGAGAATCGTCGCGCTCATCGGGCGAACCCCACGGCGCGGGTTTCACGGATGACAACCACCTTGATCTGTCCCGGATACTGCAATTCGGCCTCGATGCGTTTGGCGATGTTCTCGGAAAGGGATGCGGCCGCCAGATCGTCGACCCGTTCGGGCTGGACCACGACCCGGATCTCCCGGCCGGCCTGGATGACACTGGTCTTCTCCACCCCCTCGAAGGCGTTGGCCAGTTCCTCGAGCCGGGTGAGGCGCTTGACGTAGCTCTCGAAGGCTTCCCGCCGGGCGCCCGGCCGGGAGCCGCTGATGGCATCCGCCGCCTGGACCAGGACCGATTCGGTGGTCTCGTGGGGCACGTCATCATGGTGCGCCTGGATGCAGTTCACCACCAGCGGCTGCTCCCCATACTTCCGGGCCACCTCGACGCCCAGCTCCACGTGGGTTCCCTCGTGCTCGTGGGTCAGCACCTTGCCGATGTCGTGCAGCAGGGCGCCCCGCTTGGCCAGCGCGACGTCGACCTTGAGTTCCGCCGCCATGATCCCGGCCAGCCAGGCCACTTCCTTCGAGTGTTCCAGCAGGTTCTGGCCATAGGAGGTACGGTAGCGCATCCGCCCCAGCAGCTTGATCAGCTCGGGATGGACCCCGCTGACGCCGACTTCGTAGGAGGCCTGCTCGCCCAGCTCCACCAGCTGGGTCTCGATTTCGGCCTGCAGCTTGGCGACGACTTCCTCGATCCGGCCCGGGTGGATCCGGCCGTCGGCGATGAGCGCATCCAGCGCCCGCCGGGCGACCTCCCGCCGGATCGGATCGAAACAGCTGATGACCACCGTATCCGGCGTATCGTCGATGATGACGTCGACCCCGGTCGCGGTTTCGAAGGCCCGGATGTTCCGGCCCTCCCGCCCGATGATCCGGCCTTTCATCTCGTCGTTCGGCAGGGTCACCGCGGCCACGGTGGTCTCGGCCGTATGCTCGGCCGCGATCCGCTGCACCGCCATGGAGATGATCCGCCGGGCCTCCTTGTCGGCGCCCTTGCGTGCCTGTTCCTTGATGTCCCGGGCCAGGGCCGCGGCGTCCCCCCTCGCCTCGTCTTCGATCTTCTGAATCAGCTCCCGGCGGGCCTCCTCCACGCTCAGCCCCGCCACCCGCTCCAGGCGGCGCCGCTCCTCGTCTTCCAGCTTGCCGAGTTCCGCCTGCCTTCGGTCCAGCTGTTCGCTCAGCCGGCGCAGCTCGGCTTCCCGGCCGGCCACCCGCTGCTCGGATTCCTTGATCTCGCCGGTCCGGCGGTCGAGCGACTGGGCCCGTTCCTCGACCCGGAACTCCATGCGTTCGACCTCTTCCCGGCGCCGGGTGACCTCCCGTTCGACTTCTTCCCGGAGCCGGAGCGCCTCCATCTTGCCTTCGACCACGGCGGCCGCCCGGGCCGCCTCGGCCTCCCGGGTCGAATCGGCCCGGAGCCGGTCGGCATCGTGCCGCCCTTCGGCGGTGATGCGGTCGGCCTCGGCCCGGGCCGCGCCGAGGATGGCGCTGGCCGTCTGTCGCTGTCGGCGGAGGTACAGGGCGGCGGCGATTCCCGCCAGGAGCATCCCTGTGAGCAGGCCTCCCAGGAGCGGGAGGACGTTGGTGGGCAGCATGACGATCTATCTCCACCGCGGCCGTCGCCGGCCGCGGACTCTGGTCATTCCTGGATTTGTACGGCTCCTGACGCGCGGCTGCCCCGTTTGGCGGGCGGCAGCAGGCGTGCCAGATCGTCCGCGAGCGCATTCATCCGGGACGCCATCTCCCGGTCTCCCCGCCGGGCCTGGAACAGCTCGTCGGTGATGGCCAGGGCGGCGAGAATCGCCGCCTTGTGGGTTTCCACCGACGGGACCATGTCCCGGACCCGCTTCAAGGCCGCGTCGACGTGCGCGGCCACTTCCCTGGTGTACTCCGGCGGCAACTCGGACCGGACGGTGTACTCTTCACCGCCGATGGTCACCTTGACGGCGTGCTTGGCGTTGCTCACGCGGCGCCGTCCTCACGTTCCTGGGTCAGAAAGGCCAGGCGGCCTTCGATCATCTGCAGCTTCTCCCGGGCCGCGTCCACCCGGAGCCGCCACTGCTGATTCTCCAGCTCCAGCTCGATGATCCGCTGCCGGGCCTGCACCACCTCCGGCCCGCCGCCACCCCGGCCACCGCGGGCCTGGTAGTCCTGCAGCTCGGCCTCCGCCTTGAGGGAGCGGCGACGCCAGGCCGCCAGCTCTTCCATCGCGTGACGGAGCAGCTTCTCGAGTTCGTCCAGCGCGCGGAAATCAGGTCTCTCGTAGGTGTACACCGAGTTCGCTCTCCAGCGTGTTGCGGACACGGGTCATGGTCTCGTCCACCTCACCGCGCTCCAGCGTCCGGTCCGGCGCCCGGAAGACGAGGTGGAACGCCACGCTGCGGGTACCCGCCGGCAGGCCGGGGCCGCGGTATTCGTCCAGAACATCCAGGCTCTCGAGCGTCCGGCCGGCGGACTTCCGGATCACGTCCATCATGCCCGCGGCGGTGACGCCGGCCGGGACCACCAGCGCGAGATCCCGCTCCGAGGCCGGGGTCACCGGCAGGGGCGCCAGCTGGGGCGCCGGACGGGGCGCGGGGTTGATCGTGATCTCGAAGCCCAGGACCGGGGCGGCCCATGGAGGCGCGTCGGTCGGGATCCGCTCCGCCCGCCCCAGGACCCCGCCATCCAGGGCCCGGCCAACCCAAGCATTCCCTTCAACTTGCACCGTCGCGGCCGGAACCGCCAGTGACAGGGCCTCCTGGAAGAGCCCCTTGAGGTCCCAGGCATCGAGATCGGGGGTGTCGCCGGAGGAAGACCAGTGCGCCGGCGCCCGGCCACCGGTCACCACTGCCGCCACCCGCAGTTGTTCCCGGGGGGCCTCACCCGGGGATCCCCGCTCGAACACGGTGCCGATCTCGAACAGCCGCACGTCCCGGATCTGGCTGGCCCAGTTGTGCTGCACCTGCCGGGCAAGGCCGGGAAGCAACCGCCGGCGGAGCCAGGCGTCTTCCGAGGAGAGCGGGTTGAGAATCCGGACCGACGCCGGCCCGTCCTCCGGGCCCATGGGCAGCGTGACGACCTCCAGCAGGCCCAGCCGGGCCAGGCCCTGCCGCACCCGCCCGGCGGCCTGTTCCTCGGGCGCATCCGGCACCGTGCCCATCCGGAACGGCCGCAGTTCCATGGGGAAGTTGTCGTACCCGTACACCCGGGCGACTTCCTCGACGAGGTCGATCTCCTTCAGCAGGTCGGGCCGCCATCCCGGCACGTCCACCGCCACCCGGGCATCGTCCGGTTTGCTCAGGACGGTGGCCCCGATCGCCGTGAGCGCCTTCTCGATGGTGCTGAGCGGCAGCTCCACGCCGAGCACCTGCGCCACCCGGGCGGGCCGGAGGAAGATCCGGGGCGGGTGAACCGCCTGGGGATAGAGGTCCATCGGCGCCTCGACGAGTTCTCCGCCGGCAACGGCGAGGATGATGTCGATGCAGCGGCGGATGGCCTCGGGCCCGTTCCACAGGTCCACCCCGCGCTCGAAGCGATAGCTCGCCTCGCTGCTGATGCCGAGGGCCCGCCGGGTCCGGCGGATGCCGCGCGGCTCGAACCAGGCGCATTCCAGGAAGACGTCGCGGGTCTCGCCGGTCACTTCGACATGCGCCGCCCCCATCACCCCGGCCACCCCCACCGAGGTATCCCGGTCGGCGATGAGCAGCATGTCGGGTGTGAGGGTCCGGCTGACGTCGTCCAGCGTCACCAGGGTCTCGCCCCGGCGGGCCGGCCGGGCCGCCACGCGGGGTCCCGCCAGCCGGGCGATGTCATAGGCATGCATCGGCTGGTTGAGCTCGAACATCACATAATTGGTGGCGTCGACCAGGTTGTTGATCGGCCGCATGCCGATGGCGGTGATCCGCTGCTGCAGCCAGGCCGGGGAGGGCCTGACGGACACGCCCCGGATGACCGCGCCGAGGAAGCGCCGGCAACCCGCCGGGTCTTCGATCGCCACCTCGACTCCACCGACGGTGCCGGCCCGCCCCTCCACCTTGCGGGGGGAAGGGGCGGCCGGGCCCGCGGCTCCGGGGATTTCGGGCAGGCGGAAGGGGATGCCGTAGGACAGGGCCAGTTCCCGCGCCACGCCCTTGTGGCCCAGCAGGTCGGGCCGGTTGGGGGTCACGTCCACGACCAGTCGTTCGTCGCCCAGCCCGAGCGCATCCCGCAGGCGGCCGCCGGGACCGTCCGGGATATCGAGCGGCATGATCCCGTCATGCTCGGTCCCGAGCCCCAGCTCCCGCGCGGAACACAGCATGCCCTCGGAGGCCACGCCCCGGAGCTTGCGCTTTTCGATCCTGAGACCGCCGGGGAGCACGGCGCCGATCGGGGCGAAGGGATACTTCACCCCCACCGCGACGTTCGGCGCGCCGCAGACCACCTGGCGCCGCTCCGGCGAGCCGTCATTGACGGTACAGAGCTTGAGCCGGTCGGCGTTGGGATGGGGAACGACCTCCTCCACCAGCGCCACCAGGATATCGTCCAGCCCGGGATGCAGCGGCTCGATGGCGTCGACCGCGGCGCCCAGCATCGCCAGCCGTCCCGCGACCTCGCGGGCGTCGAGCGGTCGTCTCAGGAAAGCTTCAAGCCACGCGCGGGAAACGTTCATGAGGCAGAGATCTCAGGCAGTTCGGGAACGGTGAGCATTGGATGATTGGGGATTGGTGATTGGACGATTCGTGATTGGATGATTGGGGGCCCAGCAGCCCACCAATCATCCAATCCCCAATCATCCAGTCAATCAATCTCCACCGTGTCAGTCTCGAAGCTGTTGGAGTACTCGCATATCCCCCTCATACAGGATCCGGATATCGTGCACGCCATAGCGCTGCATGGCGATCCGGTGGGGGCCCATGCCGAAAGCGAACCCGGTATAGCGCTCCGGATCGAGTCCACAGACCTCGATCACGTTGGGATGCACCATCCCGCAGCCGAGGATCTCCATCCATCCGGTCCCCTTGCAGGCGGGGCAGCCGCTCCCGCCGCAGAGCCCGCAGACCACATCCATCTCGGCCGAGGGTTCGGTGAAGGGGAAGAACGAGGGGCGGAACCGGACCTGCCGGTCGTCGCCGAAGAAGCGCCGGGCAAAGTGGGCCAGCGTCGCCTTGAGATCCACGAAGCTCACGCCCTCGTCGATCACCAGCCCCTCGATCTGACTGAACGCCGGCGCGTGAGAGGGGTCGAAGGTGTCCTTGCGGTAGACCATCCCCGGGATCAGCACCCGGATCGGCGGGGGCCAGGCCTGCATGGTGCGGATCTGCACCGGCGAGGTGTGGGTCCGGAGCAGGATCCGGCCGTGCTCCCCCGGCGCCCGGTCTTCCATGTCGAGGTAGAGCGTGTCGTGCATGTCCATCGCCGGATGGTCCGGCGGGAAATTGAGCGCCAGGAAGTTGTGCCACTCGGTCTCCGCCTCGGGCCCGACCGCCCGGGTGAAGCCCAGATCCCGGAAGATGCCGACGATATCCTCCACCACCCGGGTCACCGGGTGGCTGGCCCCGACCCAGCGGCGGCGGCCCGGCATGGTGAGATCGAGTCCGGCGGTCGCTTCCTGCTCGCGGCCGGCCTTGAGGACCTCCCGGCGGGCTTCGAAGGCGGCCTCCAGCTCCGTCCGGAGCCGGTTGGCGGCGCCGCCCAGGGCGCGCCGTTCCTCGGGCGGCAGTGAGGGCAGGCTCCGGAGCAGCCGGCTCAGGGCCCCCTGCTTGCGGCCCAGCACGGCGACATACTCGGCCTCGAGCGCCGCGGCGTCGAGCGCAGGAATCCGCGCGAGCACGGGGAGCAGTTCGTCCAGTTGGGGAAAGCCGGTGGAATTGGGCATGGATCGGGGCTGGTGACGGTCAAGAATATAGATCGATTGGTGATCGATTGGTGATTGGAGGATTGGGGATTGGATGATTTGGTGTGTGAGCGAGCCTCAGCCGGTGGTGGCTGCCGGCCGCAGCGGCACCCCGACTCCGCACCCAATCATCCATCCCCAATCATCCAATCACCAATGGAAAAAGGGGCTCCCGGCGGGATCCCCTTTTTCTGCTGCTGCCTTCCGCCGCGTGGGGGGCGGAGTGCCTGCCGCCCTCAGGATTGCTGGCCTTTGGCGACCTCGGCAAATCGGGCAAACGCGTCGGCGTCGCGGACGGCGAGGTCCGCGAGCATCTTGCGGTTGATTTCCAGGCCGGCCTTGCGCAGGCCGTTCATGAGCCGGCTGTAGGAGAGCCCGTGCAGCCGCGCGGCGGCGTTGATCCGGGTGATCCAGAGCCGCCGGAAATCGCCCTTCTTCTTGCGGCGGTCCCGGTAGGCGTAGCGCATCCCCCGTTCGACCGTCTCCTTGGCCGACTTGTAGAGCTTGCTGCGGCCGCCGTATGCCCCCTTGGCGGCCTTCATGTACTTCTTCTTCCGGGCGTGGTGGGCAACGCCGCTCTTGACGCGTGGCATCTGGATTCCCCCTTACGCCTGGAGAAGCTTGCTGACCCGCGGGTAATCGGCCGAGCTCACGAGGTCGCCCTTCTTGAGCCGGTTCTTCCGTTTCCGGGTCTTCTTGGTCAGGATATGGCTGTGGTTGGCGTGCCACCGCTTGAGCTTCCCGGTCCCGGTCCGCTTGAAGCGCTTCATCGCCGCCCGTTTGGTCTTCTGCTTTGGCATCGTTCCGTTCTCGATGATGTCCGTCCAGGGCAGACCCTCTGCCCGCCCCGGGCTACTTCGGCGCCAGCACCATGATCATGTTGCGGCCTTCGAGCTTGGCTTCACTCTCGACCTTGCAGACGTCGGCCAGCTCGGCCGCCACCCGGTCCAGCACCGCCTTGCCCAGCTCCACGTGGGCCATCTGCCGCCCCCGGTACATCATGGTGACCTTGACCTTGTTCCCCTCTTCCAGGAACTCCCGGGCGTGCCGGGTCTTGAAGTCGAAGTCGTGGTCGTCGATGCCGGGCCGGTACTTCACTTCCTTGATCTGAATGATGTGCTGCTTCTTCTTGGCCGCCCGCGCGGCCTTGGCCTCCTCGAACTTGTACTTCCCGTAGTCCATGATCTTGACGACGGGGGGCCGCGCCGTCGGGGCCACTTCGACCAGGTCGAGTCCCCGCTCTTCCGCCGCCGCCAGCGCCTGATCGATCGGCATGACGCCAAGCTGCTCGCCATCACCGGTGATGACGCGGACGGGGCTGATGCGGATCTGCCGGTTGACCCGGGTCCGCCGTTCACGCTCGGTTGTCGACAGCCATCCCTCCAGGGTAGAGGCAACAAAAAACGGACACCCGATGAGCCAGGAAGTGTCCGGTGCGTCGTCCCGCCCGGGAGCAAACCCGGGGAGTAAACTCGCGGACCCGTTCACACGCCCGTGGGGCCAAAACGGCATGGCCCGGCGGCTCGAGGGTGGGGGCCCGGAGGCCCCGCTTCATTGTGGGGTAAGAAGATAGCAAGGGTCCGGCGATGGGGGAAGGGTGGGTTGGCGGGCGGGCGGCCCGCGGCCCTCACCGGTCCGTTACGCCACCTGCCCGTTCACCGTTCACCGTTCACCGCTGTCACCACATCCGCCAGCCCCACGGACTTCCCTTCCGCCACCGCGATCCCGGTCGCCACGACGGGATCATGCTCGAAAATGAGCCGCCAGTTGCCGGCCAGGGCTTCCCCCAGCACCGCGCGTTTGGTCTCCAGGGTCCGCATGGGCTCGAGGTCGTATCCCATGATCCAGGGCAGCGGCAGATGGGCCGAGGTCGGACACAGGTCGGCCAGGTAGAGCGCCGTTTCTCCCCGGTCCCGGATCAGGACGCTCTGGTGGAACGGCACGTGTCCCGGCGTCACCCGCACCGAGATCCCGGGGAGGATCTCTTCGTCTCCGTC
>JBFXBG010000157.1:0-8770 GCA_050183505.1 Gemmatimonadales bacterium
TACTTCCACCCGAACGGCACGATCCGCGGGACGCGTGTCATGTAGGCGGCATACTCCGGCTGCTTCTTCACCAGCCAGCGTTCCTCCGCCCGGGCCTAGCCTTCGAAGTATCCCAGGCTCACCGCGAGGACCAGCATCCCGGCAGGCAGGCTGCCCCAGGCCATGGTGTAACCGGTGAGCAGAAGAACGACGCCCGTGTAGATCGGGTGCCGGACGAAGGCGTACGGGCCCCGGGTGATGAGCGTCCCGTGCGGAAGCGGCTCGGTCCCGGGGGTGAGATTGGGCCCCAGGAACGTCATCGCGGCCAGGATGGTAAAGAGTCCGACACCCAGGACGAACGCACCCGCGAGCTGGACCAGGGGATCCGGGGTGGATGGATGGAATCTCGCGGCGAGCACTCCGACGAGGGCGATGAGAACGAACTGGCCCCAGACCCACGGGTCGCGGACGGCCTTGTGGAGATCCATGGGATGAAGGGTAAGCGGTCGGCGGAGCCCAGTGAACAGTGAACGGGCGGGTGGGTTGAGGTGCCTCGTGCGGTCGCGAGCTTCTCAGCCCGACTGCCCGCCTGCCCGCCTGCCCGCCTGAGCGTTATATTGCCCGGGGCTGTCTGACCCAATCCATTGTCATATAAGGAGTTGCTGGAGTGTCGACCATTCTCCCCATCCGACACCAGCGTGATCTGCCTCAGGAACGACTGATCCTCAATGATGCGCCGGATGCCGAGGCCATCGAGATGGATGTCCTGTTCGTCGGCGCCGGTCCGGCGGGATTGGCCGGTGCGATCGAACTTGCCAACCTGGTGCGGAAGGATCAGGAGGCCGGTGGCTCGATCGGTGAGGTCAATATCGGCGTCCTGGAGAAGGCCGGCAGTCTGGGCGAGCACAATCTCTCCGGGGCGGTCATCAACCCGCGCTCGTTGCGGGAACTGTTCCCCGGCATGTCCGACCGCGAGTTTCCGTTGCGCCGTCCGGTCTCCCGGGAGTCGGTCTACTACCTGACCTCGTCCCGGGCGATGAGCATTCCGGTGCCGCCGACCATGCGCAATCACGGGAACTACACCGCCAGCATCTGTGAGCTGGTTCGCTGGCTGGGCGAGCGGGCCGAGGCCCTGGGGGTGAACATCTTCCCCGGCTTTCCGGTCGACGGGTTGCTGGTGAAGGACCGCGCGGTCATCGGCGTCCGCACCACGCCTTCCGGGTTGAACCGCGACGGGAGCCCCGGGGATGGCTACAGTCCGCCCACCGACCTCACGGCCCGGGTGACGGTCCTCGCGGAAGGCACCCGGGGGCCGCTGTCCCAGGCCTGGCGGCAGTGGCAGGGGGTCACTTCCCCCAACCCCCAGATCTTCGCGCTCGGCGTCAAGGAGATCTGGGAGGTCAAGCGGCCTCTGGACCGGATCATACATACGCTGGGATGGCCCCTGCCTTCGGATGCGTTTGGCGGCAGCTTCATGTACCCGCTGGCAGACAACCTGGTTGCGCTGGGGCTCGTGGTCGGACTGGACTACCGGGCGAGTACCCTCGATGTCCATGTCCTGCTGCAGCGGATGAAGTCTCATCCGCTGTTCCGGCCCTGGCTCGAGGGCGGGGAGTTACAGGAGTGGGGGGCCAAGACCATCCCGGAGGGGGGATACTACGCCCTGGCGGAGCGGTATCATGGAGACGGGCTGCTGGTGGCCGGTGATGCGGCGGGGTTCGTGGATGTCCCCTCGCTCAAGGGCATCCACTACGCCATCGAGTCCGGCATCCAGGCGGCTCGGGCGGCGTTCGAGGCCCTGAAGCGGAAGGATGCCGGTTCGGCGGCGCTGGCCGGATACACCGAAGCGATCAACGCGGGCTATATCCGGGCCGATCTCCGCCGGACGCGCAACATGCGGCTCGCCTTCAAGCGTGGATTCTGGGGCGGCGGGCTGCGGGCCGGGCTCATGACGCTCACCGGCGGACGGTTCCCCGGCGGCATGATCCAGTCGGAAGAAGACGCCGCCGAGCCGAGGGATGTCGTGCCGGCGGCGCCGTTTGCGGCCGACAATGTGCTCACGGTGAGCAAGGTGGACGCGGTCTTCAAGTCCGGCAACGCGACCCGGGACACCATTCCGGTACACCTGCTGGTGGGGAAGGACATTTCTGCGGAAGTCGCCGAGTTCTATTCCCATGTGTGCCCGGCCGGGGTCTATGAACGGGTCGGGGATGAACTGCGGATCAACGCGCCCAATTGCGTGGACTGCAAGGCCACGGATGTGCTGGGCCCGCGCTGGACTCCGCGTGAGGGCGGCAGCGGGCCGAAGTACCGGACGATGTAGCCTGGCATGCCGCAGGCCGCATGCTGAACCGACTGGAGCATGACCTCGATTCCCATCCTGCGCAGCCTGACCCAGTCCCCTGATCCCCTGCTGGTTGATGCCGGGGCCCAGGGGGAAGTCCTGGTGGCCCGGATCCGGCTGCTGCTGATCGGCATCCTCCTCCTGGTGCCGTTGCTGTCGATCGAGTACTCCACCCCGGAGGAGTCGCTCATCGGGCTCGGGATCACGTTGTCCGCCATGCTCATCGCGGTCTCGATCTATCTTCTCGTCAAGCGTGACTTCTACCGGCCGTGGCTGGGGTTTGCCACCAGCCTGCTGGATGTGAGTCTGGTCAGCGGCGCGCTGGCGCTCTTCCTGGTGCTGGAGCAGCCGCATACCGCCGTCAACAGCCGGGTGCTGTTTGAGGCGTATTTCATCGCCATCGGCGCGACCAGCCTGCGGTACGACGTCCGGGTCTGCCTCACCGCCGGCCTGCTCGCCATGGCGCAATATCTGGGGATCGTGGCGTTCGCCGCCGGCCATTGGGACCTCAACGATCCGGGCTTTGCCCCCTTCCGGTACGGGATGTTCGACTGGGGGACCCAGATTTCCCGGCTCATCATTCTCTTTGTGGCTTCGCTCCTGGCCGTGGTGCTGGTGCTGCGCTCCCAGGTACTCCGGCGGCTGTCCACCAGCGACCGGCTCACGGGGCTGTTGAACCGGGGATACTTCGATGACCGCTTCCTGGCCGAGGTGAGCCGGGCCCGGCGCTACGGACACCCGCTCGCGGTGGCCATGGTCGACGTGGATCACTTCAAGCGGTTCAACGATACCATGGGGCACGCCGCCGGCGACGAAGCCCTGCGGCTGCTGGCCACGACCATCGGCACCACGCTCAGGAAGAGCGATATCCTGGCCCGATACGGCGGCGAGGAATTCGTGGTCATCCTGCCGGAGACCTCTCTGGCCAGCGCGGTGGAGAAGCTCGAGGCCATGCGGCTGGCCGTGGCAAACCTGACGATCGATGTGCCGCGGCGGGACATTCAGGCACGGCTCACCATCAGCGCGGGCGTCGCCTGTCTGCCGGAGGACGGCGTCGAGGCCGACGAGCTGCTCGATGTGGCCGACCGGCGCCTGTTCCAGGCCAAGCAGTCCGGGCGGAACAAGGTGGTCGGGACGCCGGGCTCCGGCATGCCCCGGCCCTCGGCCGGCGGCGGACTGGCCGCCCAGCCCTGACCGGCCCCGGAAGCGGATCCACACCCCTCCGTCACTCCCTCCGCTCTCAGGATGGAACCCCGCCCCCTCGCCGCGGGTTACACCACCATCCTTACCCGTCGGTGTGACCATGCCCGGCTCCAACGACCCCTATGCCGCGCTGCGGGAGAAATACCGAACCTTCGCGCGTGAGCGCCCCGACCGGATCGTTCCCCCGGGCCCGGGACAGGAATCGGTGTGGGATTACCCCCGCCCCCCCCGGGTGGAAGCGGTGTCGAAACGCGTGCGGGTGGAGTTCGGCGGTGTCCCACTGGCCGATTCCACCCGGGCCCTCAGGGTGTGCGAGACCTCGAGCCCTCCGGTGTACTACATCCCGCAGGCGGATATCCGGATGGAGTTCGTCGAGCCGAGCCGGCGCACCAGCTTCTGCGAGTGGAAGGGCGTCGCCGGTTACTGGTCCGTACGACTCGGTGGGCGCGCGGCTGAGGACGCCGCCTGGAGCTATCCCCGGCCCGACCCGGGGTATGAGGCAATTCGAGACCACCTGGCGTTCTATGCCGGGCGGATGGACGCCTGCTGGGTGGGTGATGACCGGGTCACACCCCAGCCGGGCCGGTACTACGGAGGCTGGGTGACGCCCGAACTGGTGGGGCCGTTCAAGGGCGCGCCTGGCACCGAGGGATGGTAACGGGGGAGGGCGGTACCGGACGCCCGCCCGGCCCGCCGCTCCTTCCCCGGGTTACTTCGTTTCCGCCAGCCTCCGGGTGACGTCCAGCGTCACGGCGTGGAGGTTCATGCCTGCCCCGATGCGGAATCCAACCGTTCCCTCGACCGGCAGGTCGGCCCGCGGCAGACTGGCGATCTCCTGCCCGTTCACCGTAAACGAAACCCGGGCCCGGTCCCCGATCACCCGGAGGACGTTCTTCGGAACATCCGGGCTTGCGACCGCGATGGAATCATGGCGGGCCCAGGGCGAAAGCAGATGGGTTTCCCGGCCGGCCCGGTGCAGCACGGCCGCCGAGCCGTCACGCCGGAGGACGAAGGCCAGATAGGTCCGGTCGTTCTGTTCCAGATTCTTCCCACCAACGAAGATCCCGTACTCCTCCTGGCTGTCGCCCGGAAAGATGAAAATCTGCGACTCGACCACGAATCTCCCCTCGACGTCCGCCCCCGGCCGGTACATGATCGCCCCAGGTCCGGTGGTCACGTGCCAGCCCGGAACCATGGTCACGAACCGCCAGCCCGCCTCGGGGATGCTGTCCCCTCCGACCAGCTCGGCCGGACGGTCGGTGACCCAGCGCCAGTCGGAAGGAGGCTCGAGTTGCTGGCCCCCAAGGGGGGCGGCGGTGCCGCCAAGCGCGGCGGCGAGAATCAGCCAGCGAGCGTGCATGTGGTACTCCAGGTTCGGGTTCACTCTCCATTACCCGTTCTGCGCCGGGCCATTACTCCGGGGCCGATCGGCCCGGCGCTGGCCGGGACGACCTCGCCGGGCCCTCCGAGCCGTCGGGCCACGTGGAGCCGGGGCTTGCGCGTGGTGAGCGGGTGGGAGTCTAGACGTCCTCGTCCAGCTTCAGGTTGCCGTCCAGGTATTTGAGGTTGAAGCGGAATGAGGTGATCCGCCACTCCGCACCGTGACGCCTGAGAGAGAAATCGTAACTGCCGACAAACGTCCGGGTATTCCGTCCGGACCAGGTCTTCCGGTAGTGGGTGGCGGTCGCGTAGCAGAAGGCATGGGCTTCCTCACCGTCGAACCGCACCCGATGGTTCCCGGTCTGATGGTGAATCGCGTCCAGCGCCGCGAGGCCTTTTTCCCAGGCCGTGGTGATCTCCGCAGGGGTCAGGCTGGCCGGCTCGCCGCCGGCCAGTGAAGTCATGTCGAAGTGGACCCGGGGGGCGAAACATGCCCGTACCGCGTCCCAGTCGCGGTTGTCGGTCCCGATGAACAATCGGTTGATACAGTCGAGCACCCGGTTCTGTTCCACCAGCTGGCGGAGTTCGTCTGCCATGCGGCTCCAGTCTAGCGGGAGGCGGTCTTGAGCTTCGAGGCCCACTTCTGCCTGAGCTTCGCCACCTTGGGCGCGATGACGGCCCGGCAGTACGGCTTGCTCGTGTTCCGCCGATAGTAGTCCCGATGGTATTCCTCCGCCGGATAGAAGGCGGGGGCTTCGGTCACCTCGGTCACGATGGGACGGCCGAAGACGTTCTCGGCTTCGAACTCCCGGATCAGGCCCTCGGCCGAGGCCTTCTGTTCGGCCGAATGGTAGAAGATGACCGATCGGTACTGGGTGCCGGTGTCGGCCCCCTGCCGGTTGAGAGTCGTCGGATCGTGGATGGTGAAGAAGATCTCGAGGATCTCCCGGTAGCTGATCACCCCGGGGTCGAAGGTCACCTGGACGACCTCGGCGTGGCCGCTCATCCCGCTGCAGACCAGCTCGTAGCTCGGATCTGGCGTCGTGCCGCCGGCATAGCCGGACTCGACCCGCTCCACGCCCTGGACGTCCAGGTAGACGGCCTCAAGGCACCAGAAACAGCCTCCGCCAAGAGTGGCGGTCTCAGTGTTGGACATGCGTGAAGTTCCTCTGGCCCGAAGGCCGGTGGCAAGGTGAGCGCGGGTGAGGGCAGGGCGCCGGGGCCGGTGCCGTTTCCAGCTGGGGAACGCCGGGACGGCCTCCCCGGTTCCGCGTCACGGGCGGCTCAGGGGGAAAAGCGCCACCTGTTCCGCCTCGAGCGAATCCCGGATCCCTCCGAGCAGATAGTCCCGTCCAATTTCGTATACCCGCACGCCCTGAGGCACGCGGACCTCCGTGCGCCATTCCTCGAGTGGGTTCACCACCTCCCAGATTCCCGTTGTGTCCCACGGGAGTCGGTACCGCTCGAGCCAGACTTCCCCCGCGGGACCGGCCTTCATCGTCATGTAAAGGGGAACGTACTCCGGGAGGGGGAGACCGCCGGTCTTGAAGAAATGCTCATACAGTCGTCGCTGGGCGTCGTCTGCGCCCTCGAGCTCGCTCTCGACGAAGCGATCATATACCGAACTCGATCGTGTCCGGGGCGGTGCGGTCCACTGGAGTACCCGGTGTACTGTGCCCTGCTCACTCAGCACGCGGAGTTCGCTTGCCGCTCCATCAAGCAGGTACACTTGCGCTCCATTGACCGCCACGAGCCGATCGGACGTAAACGGGATGTAGGGGTAGTGCCTCCGACCAAATGCTTGATGCACATACCGCGGCCGAGCGCTGGTGGTGAGTATCACCTTCCCGGACTTGCCGCCAGGGCTATAGCGAGCGTAGCGGAAGGTGTTCTGGATTACCTGCCCGGGCTCGCCCCGGAACCCGCCTCCGGGAAGCAGGGCAAGCCACGAGCCGTCCTTGAATACTCCCGTGAGGAAAGCCCGGCTCCAATCCGGGCCAGGCTCCAACCCGACGACTCTAAGAAAGGTGCCCGTCGAGTCAAACAGGTTCAACCTGATATCGTTGTCAAGCACCGCGATGTCACCGTCAGGAGTCCTGAACATGAACATCGAAGAGATAGCGTCGAATTCACCCGGGCCCCGTCCCTGCCTGCCGGACGAACGGATGTACTGCCCGGTGCTGTCGAAGAACCGGAGCTCGTGTGTACCGCTGTTGCTCACCACGACCTCACCGTTGGCCAGCCGCAGCGCGGACCAGACTCTGAACAGGCGATATGGCTCGGGGCCTGCCTCGCTACCGATCGTTAGAGACGGCCGCGGCTCGACCCGGATCTCCGGGGCCTTTGTGCCTCTGTCAGCCAGGACCGTGATACGGACGCCCGCGCTGTCATGCACCTGGACCGCCGCACGCTCGCCCCCGGTTTGGCAGCCGAGGCCCAGCGCGGCGGCCGCCAGGACCGCGGCAATCCGGAACCGCCGGGCCCCGCGCCGGTACTCGGGCGACACACCGCCCGCCCGTCCGCCCGCCCGCCTGCCCGCCCTCATTCTCCCATCACCTTGATGATCACCCGCTTGCGCCGCTGACCGTCCCACTCGCCGTAAAAGACCCGTTGCCAGGGGCCGAAATCGAGCTTGCCTCCGGTGATGGGGACGATCACTTCATGGCCGATGGTCAGGCTCCGCAGGTGCGCGGCGGCGTTGTCTTCCCCGGTGAGGTTGTGCCGGTAGCGGTCGGGGTCCCAGGGAGCCACGGTGTGCTCCAGCCAGTGCAGGATGTCGTGCCACAGACCGGATTCGTGATCGTTGACGAACACCGAGGCGCTGATGTGCATGGCCGATACCAGGACAAAGCCTTCCCGGATGCCGCTTTTGGTTACCTGCGCGTCGACCTCGTCGGTGATGTCGATGATCTCCTGGCGTTTCCTGGTTTCGAACCAGAGGTAATGCGTATGCGTCGCCATGCACGCCTCGCTCAGCAGCCGAATTGTCGCAGATGGTGATCCATGTGAAGGTAACCCCACCGCAGCCACTGGGCCCGGCTCAACGGTCCGAAGAGCGGGTGCCGGATGCCGGCCGCATCGGGCGTCCGCCCGGCGAACCGCCGCATCCGCTCGATCAGCCCGGTCCGGTCGGCCAGGAACTCCCGCGGGGGCGTCCCCTGCCGCCGTGCATCCACTTCCGGCATCGTCCGCGTACCGTGGGGCCAGGGGATGGGAGCGTAGAGCGCCAGGTACTTGATGACCGTGCGGTTGAGCCCCGATTCCGCGTTGGTCACCATGAGCTTCTCTCCGGTCATCGTATCGAACGAGTCGCTGAGATGCATGATGGCCTGCGCCGGGGTCATCATGCCCCAGCGCCGGGGACTCTCGGGATGGAGCTGCGCCACCCGCGCCAGCAGGGATTCGACGTCTCGGCGGTTGGCAAGCGTTCTCATGGTGTTCTCCGGGGACGGGCCGGACGGGCAGACGGGCGGACGGTCAGACGGGCCGTTGGAGCAGGTCCAAGGCCAGCCTCACATACCCGGCCACGCCCGCCCTGAGCTCCGCCTTGGCGATGTACTCCTTCTCCGTATGGGCGACCTCGATCGATCCCGGGCCCATCAGGTATCCTGTACCCCAGGCGGACAGGAACGGCAGGTCGCTGGCGAAGCTTACCACCGTCGTGTCCCAGCCTTCCGGCGCCGCGCTCAGAAACCCCGGCACCTCGACGGTGACCCGGGCCTTCACGTCAGGGACCAGGGCGCTCTGGATAGCCCCTGTCAGGGCGCGGGGCGGCGTCACGGTGCGGAAGACCAGCGGCAGGCCGATGCCGATGATGCCCTTGATGACGCCCGCCAGCTGGAAGGAAAGCGTCGTCGCCGCGAA
>JBFXBG010000158.1:0-8664 GCA_050183505.1 Gemmatimonadales bacterium
CGTGAGGAGGGCGAGGCGGTACGGGGGTATGTCGCGCATCGGGCCGTTGTCGGGGAACGCGGTGGTTTCTCAAGCGAACGCAGATGACGCAGAAGACGGGCAGATCTCTCGCTGACCGCGGGAAAAGCTAATCGCGGAAGGGGGCGGAAACCAAGCAAACGGCGCGGGAGGACGCCGGCACCGTCTGCCCATTCTGTGCAGTCTGCGGAACCTGCGGAAATGACGCGGGGACGGTACCAGCAGAATGGTCGCCGTCCCCGCACCGGCCGTCCGGCCGTCTGCCTGTCCGCCCGTCTCTACATATCCTCGAGAGGCCTCACTTCGCACTCCCCCTCGAACTCCGGCCAGTGGATCCGGTGCAGTTCCATGAAGTCCCGGGCAACCTTCTGGGCTTCTTCCCGGGACTTCACCTCGACGAGTGCATAGCCGCCGATCACTTCCTTGGCTTCGGTAAACGGACCGTCGGTCACCTTCAGCTTGCCGTTGCTCAAGCGGACCTTGAAGCCTTCCGCGGAGGCCTTGAGGCCGGCGGTGTCCTTGAGGATCCCGCTCTGGAAGCCCTGGGCAACAAACTGCTCCATCGCGTCCATGAGCCCCTGGGGGACAGGCATGGAGCGATGGCTCTCCGAGTGGTTGATGAGCATGAGGAATTTCATGGTCCGGGCCTCCGTGGTCCGATGCAAGAGGTTGAGCTGCTGTGAGTTAGCGCTGCGGGGACCGGAGGACGGGTTCGGCCCGGCCTGCGGTCCTCATCAGCACGTCGAATGAGGAGGGGTGGGATCGACAAGGGGGGAGTGTATCTCAGCAACGGCCTCGAGCCGGAGGGCCTCAGTGCTCAGCGGCGGTGGATTCAGGCGCCGTCCCCGGGCCTTCCGTGCCGTCCTTCCAGCCATCCTTCAGTACCGGCGGCCACCATTGTCAGATGGAACGTCGCCCCATCACCCAGCGGAGCAGCGTGCTGAGCCACACACCCGGGTCTCCCCGAAGACCCGGCTACACTTCCGGGGGCGGATGTCCTCACTCTGATCGAACCGAAGGTCGCTGTGACCTTCGCCGCGGCCCGCCTCCTTGAAGCGGCCGAGCCAGAGGTACGTCTCGCCGTTGGTCAGCGGGCGCGCTGCCACGTGCGTTGGACGATTACGCCCGCGCGCGGCACCTCTTCTTCGTTCACCAAATACGGCGGCGGCACCTCGGTGAGCACCCGCCCGCGCGCGCCGGCCGCGCCCGCCATGCGGCCCCGCTGCAACCGGATCTCGCTGGTGCTGCCGGGGAGGCGCACGGCCAGGAACGGGATCCAGTTGCTCGGCACGGTCGTGCCGGCCACGTTCCGGATGACGGCCTGGCCGGCAGGCATGAATGGGGCCGCGGCCGCTTCGCCGATATCCATCTCGTCCCCCCGAATCCCCGGGCCGGCCAGCGACGGTACGATGTTTTCCACCGCCCAGACCATATTGGCCGTCTCGTCCCGCAGGAAATCGACCTTCTCGACCGGCTCGCCCTCGAGGAAATGCGTGAGCGACGAGGCCAGATAGAACCGGTTGGACGCCGCGACGGCACCGCAGTTCGGTACCGGGTTTGTCAAGCACCCGGCGTCAGCCGTCCCCGGGCCAGCCCGGGTGCGGCCGACCGAGCCAGAGCCACCCGATGTAGTCCACCAGTGGCGGCGCGACACCCAGGGCGCGCAGGCGCGTATTGACCTGCCCCCGATGATAGGCCGAATGGGCGGTGACCTGGAACAGGGTCTCGCCGAGGGTCGTGGAGCCGACCATGCCGCCGGTGGCCTTGGCGAAGTACCTGGCCCACGGCACGGGCATCGGTGAATCGAGCCGTTCGGGTGTCAGGCGGGCAAGCCAGGCACCGGCTTCCCCGTAGTACGGCCGGGCCCAGTGGTACACCTCTCGCAGCGACGAAAACGAGAGGTCCTGGTAGCGGCCGACGGCCTGGCCGGCCCAGACATCGAGAAAGGCGCGCTGCGTCATATGAATGTGATGAAACCGCTGCAGGAGCTCGGCATCGGCGATCGCCTCTTCCGAACCGAGAGCGGCGTTCCAGACACGCGACTCCGCCCACTCGAGATGCCGGAAAAGATCCCGTAGTCCTTCAACCGTGAACATGGCCCGGCCCTCCTCATACAGGTCCGCGGATTGCGCAGATGGAGCGTGCGCCGTTCCGCATCATTCCGGCGCTTCCGCGGAGCTCCCTCGCAGATCAGCCATGGGCATCTCCCGCATGCCCGCCCTCTCCCAGCGTCCGTTCGATCCTGGTATCCGGCACCAGCCAGACCAGCGCCACCAGCACGTAGATCCCGTCCGCAATCCACTGATTCACGAAGGCGAGCGGGATCGCAACGGCGTAGAGCAGCGGGGATATCTTGCCCTTCCTGTCGTTCCCGATGGCCCGTTTGAGGACCGAGCCCGGGCCCTGATCCCGGATGATGAGGCTCTGCAGGATATAGTAGGCGATCGCCGCGGCGAGCAGGATGCAGCCGTAGAGCGCGGTGGGCACGGGTGCGAAGTGATTCTCACCCATCCACCCGGTGGCGAACGGCACCAGCGACAGCCAGAAGAGTAGGTGCAGGTTGGCCCAGAGAATCCCGCCCGTCACGTGCCCGGTCAGGAAGAGCATGTGATGGTGATTGTTCCAGTAGATTCCCAGGTAGACGAAGCTCAGCAGGTACACCAGGGCCTGCGGCAGCACATCCCGCAGGGCACCCCACTCGGTACCATGGGGGATGTGCAGTTCCAGCACCATGATCGTGATCAGGATGGCGATCACGCCGTCACTGAAGGCTTCCAGGCGGGCAGTGGTCATGGGGTTTCGGAAGCGGTTGGCAACGGCATAGTATTCACTCGAGGAGACAAACATCGATGAACCGGCGATCCCGCGCAACATACTGGCTATCCACCGGCCTCCTGCTGGCCTTCCCCCTGCCCCACCCCGGCTCGGCGCCGGACCGGGCCCGCACGGCCCCGGCGGAGCCGCTCGCCGTGGCGGTACTGGCCGGTGGGTGCTACTGGGGAATGGAGTCGGTGTTCGAGCATGTGCGCGGGGTGGATTCCGTCGTGGCCGGGTTCGCCACACCGGCGGGCGCCGCGGAGCCTGGTGCGGAGCTTCCGGCCAGGCACCGTGGAATCGCCGAGGCGGTGAAGGTCTTCTATGATCCGGCGGAGATCAGCTACGGCCAGTTGCTGCAGGTCTATTTCACCGTCGCGCACGACCCCACCCAGGTCGACCGGCAGGGGCCGGACGTGGGCACGCGGTACCGGTCCGCCATCTTCGTACAGGGTGAGGAGCAGTATCAGGCCGCGCTGCGGTACCTCGAGCAATTGCGGCAGTCAGCCACGCCCGGCCGGCTGGTCGTGACCGAACTGGTCACGCTCAGGGAGTTCCGGGCAGCGTCTGCCGATCAACAGGACTTCGCCCGGAAACATCCGGATATGCCGTATATCAGGATCAACGATGTGCCGAAGATCCGGGAATTGCGGGAGCGGTTCCCGGCGGTGTATCGGGACGAGTGAGGGGCTCCCCCTCCCCGGTTGCCGTGCAGGCCGTCCAGCGAGGCGCGCTGGAGAAACCGCGGAAAGACGAGGGGAAACGCGGGAGGCGTGCGGTTCAACAAGGTGTCGCACACGTCGCTTGGCGAATACGCCCTTCACCAGCTACGGATCTCGGGAACTGATGAACAGGATATCCTCGCAAAGCGTGCTGACCAGCCATCCGAGTGCCAGAGTCCCGTTTCGTCCAGCTGGCTGGTAGTTCCATCACCCGAGCCCATCAGGAACCCGTCAACGCGCCTTAGGGCAAGTCGGCTGGTAGTGAACTGATCGCTCAGCGAGGCATGCACAGTATCCCCGGTAAGCCACCACACTCCATACTGCACAGAGCCGTTGTGGTCTAACGCGAACGCAAGGCGCCGGGAACCGTCCTCCGAGTCTCTCTTCTGGCTTAGGAGCAGCCACGCGCCGTGTTCCCCAACGCTCCCCGAGTCCATTCCCAGGGGATAGAGATCCGAAGGTGGTGCAGCGAGACAGGTTGTACCAGACTCCGCGACAAAGGGTGGAGGCTCGGACGACGGCCCCGGATCGGGCTCCAGTTCATAATACCGGTCAAAGTACCGCTTCGCCTTCTCAACCTTTCCGCTGACGGAGAGAAGACCGCCGGCTTCCGCCCATGCAATAGCGCTCTCAGGAAACCGTTCGGGCAATGACAGCGCGACCGCAAGCGCTGCCGAGCTGTCTCGCGCCATAAGAAGGGCATTCATCAGGATCAACCCTGAATCCACACACTCTGGCCAGCGGTCATTGACCAGGCGCGCGATGGCCAGCGCGGTGTCCGGCACGCTCCAGCTGCTGAACATGGCACGCGGGGCCTGCCACTGCTCCACGCGCAGCGGCGCCAGCTTCACCGCCTGCCTGATGGCCGCGATGCTCCCGGCCGCGCTGACCGAACCACCCTCGAAGAAGCGATACGCCTGTTGGAGGAGGCTGTTCTGCCGAGCGGAGTCGGCCGCTGCGGGCACGGGACAGCCGCCGGGCGTCGCGTCCTTTTGAGCGTAGCCGGCGGGGGACGAGGTGGTGGCAATCAGTGAGACGAGAACAAATACGCGCATAGTGCTTTCACCATGGGCGGTCTTCAACGGCGTAGGGCGGCTCCGTGTGCCCCTGGCTATCCGTGATTCAAAGCCGCCTGCAGACTGCCCACCGCACCTCACCGGGGTATCAGGTCGTTTGTGCATGGCTCCACCGTCAAGTACAATGACGCCTCCTGCAACCCCCGTGGTTTCAGGCCGCTTGACACGCCCTGGTGGAGCTCAGGTCACTCTACAGTCGCCACATGCTGTTTGGTGCGGCCTTCCCGCTTTAGCTTCCCGTCGCGCATGAGCATACCCAAGAGGCTGTAGGAGTTTGTCAGATGCTCGTACGCCCGTGTGCCGGTTCCTTTGCCAATGTAGAACGGTCGAGCTGGGGACGAGCGTGGAACCTTCAAGGCGTATACGTAGTAGGGTGTTTCTGGCATGTGCTGCTCAGGAAAGAGAGGCCTGAGGCCTGGCGCTGGGTTTTGCGCAACCAGCCCTGGCGGCAGGTTCTGGAGTGTGTCCCGCGCTCACCTCGTCCGCAAGCGGGTCTGCCGGGTCCAACAGGTTACGCAAATTGCGGACTACACAGATCCTTCGGCGCCGTTTCCGCCCTGCCCCGCGTGTTTCCGCGGTCCCGGTCCACAAATTCCGCAGATTACGCAGATCCCGGAAACCCCTACGCCTCCCGCACCCCCGCCGCGACCGCCAGCGCCTCGCGAGCCGGCCTGGCCTCATGCACCCGGAAGAGCCGCGCCCCCCGTTCGTACCCCACGACGCACGCGGCCGCGGTGGCCGGGTCCCGCTCGGCCGCCGGCCGGCCGGTAAGCTCCCCCAGGAACCGCTTCCGTGAGGGCCCGATCAGGACCGGCGGGCCCAGCACCGTGAACGCCGCCACCTGGTCCAGCACCCGGATACTCTGCCCGGCGGTCTTGGCGAAGCCGAGCCCCGGGTCCAGCACCAGGCGGTCGGCCCCGACGCCGGCCTGGAGCGCGGCCGACCGGGAGTCGCGCAGCTCGTTCAGGATGGCGCCGATGAGATCGTCCCCGTAGTCGGCGTGATCGAACGACGCCATGTCGGAGACGCCACCGCGGGAATGCATCAGGATGAGCCCGGCGCCGGCAGCCGCCACGGTCTCCCCCATCTTCGGATCGAGCCTCAGGCCGGAGACATCATTGATGATCGCCGCTCCGGCCAGGAGCGCATCGGCCGCGACCCCGGCCTTCACGGTGTCGACCGACAGCTTGAGATCCGGGTGCCGCCGGAGCAGCGCCTCTACGACCGGCAACAGCCGCTTCCGCTCTTCGTCCGCCGGCACGGGCACGGCGCCGGGGCGGGTGGATTCGGCGCCGAGGTCGATGATATCGGCCCCGTCCTGCAGGAGGCGGTCGGCCCGGGCCAGGGCGGCATCGAGGGAGTCGTACCGGCCCCCGTCGCTGAAGCTGTCGGGTGTGAGATTGAGTATGCCGAGGATGACGGGGTTGTCCAGCGTCACCGGGCCGCGGGCGGTGATCCAGGCGAGGGGGGCCTCGGGCGGGAGGGCCGCGGCGACCGCGACGGCAAGGGGAACGAGTTCGGGAGGGAGAGACTCCGGCCGGGCAAAGGCACCCAGGCTGGAACGACTGCCGGCGAGGAGCAGCCACCCCTCGCCGGTCAGGATCTCGAAGCCCAGGCGGCTCCGGATCGGAATCAGGGTTTCGAGAACGGTCTCCGGAACTTCTCGAACGAGAACGGCGACCGGGGCGAGTGCCCCGGCCGCCGTCTCGGCCCGGTGATCCTGCCAGCCGTGGGCCGCCAGGACTTCACGCACCGCTCGCGGTGAATGCACCGCGAGGGGAACCGCGATCACGCCCCGGCAGGTTCGGCCGGCGGCGCTCCCAGCACCCCGGGCTGCCGGGCCGGCGTGGCCCCCGGCTTGAGCGGCTGAGCGGCCGGCGGGGTCGAGGGCGGAATCGGCTTGGGCGGCAGGGCCTTCCCCGCGACCAGCGTATCGAGGTCTTCCCGGTCGAGGGTCTCCCGCTCGAGCAGCGCGGCCGCCATGCGGTCGAGCAGCTCCCGGTACTCGGTGAGAAGCCCGCGCGCCTTCTCATAGGCCTCGTCCACCAGGCGCTTCACTTCTTCGTCCACGATCTCGGCGGTGCGCTCGGAGATCTCCCGCCGGTGGGCAAACTCCCGGCCCAGGAAGATTTCCTGTTCCCGGTCTCCCACGGACATGACGCCGAGCCGGTCGCTCATGCCGAACTGGGTCACCATCCGCCGGGCCAGCGCGGTGGCGCGCTCGATGTCGTTCCCCGCCCCTGTGGTCACCTTCTCGGCACCGAAGACCAGCTCCTCCGCCACCCGGCCGCCGAAGAACATGGCCAGGTTGCCGATCAGCCATTCCTTGGTGTAGCTGTGCCGGTCGACTTCGGGCAGCGAGGCCGTGAGGCCCAGTGCGCGGCCCCGCGGGACGATGGTGACCTTGTGCACCGGGTCGCTGCCCGGCGTCTTGATGGCCACGACGGCGTGCCCGGCCTCGTGATACGCGGTGAGCTTGCGCTCGTCTTCGGTGAGCACCAGGCTCCGCCGCTCGACGCCGAGCATCACCTTGTCCTTGGCGTCCTCGAAATCCTGCATCTCGACCAGGGTCTTGTTCCGCCGGGCGGCCAGCACCGCGGCTTCATTCACCAGGTTGGCCAGGTCCGCGCCGGCCAGGCCCGGGGTGCCCTTGGCCAGCACATCCAGCCGGACACCAGGCGCGAGGGGGATCTTGCGGGTATGCACCCGGAGGATGCCCTCCCGGCCGCGGACATCGGGAGAGTCGACCACGATCTGCCGGTCGAAGCGGCCGGGGCGCAGCAGCGCGGGATCCAGCACGTCGGGCCGGTTGGTGGCCGCGATGAGAATCACGCCGTCGTTGGACTCGAAGCCGTCCATCTCGACCAGCAGCTGATTCAGGGTCTGCTCGCGTTCGTCGTGGCCGCCGCCCAGGCCGGCGCCGCGGTGGCGGCCGACGGCGTCGATCTCGTCGATGAAGATGATGCAGGGCGCATGGGCCTTGCCCTGCTCGAAGAGGTCCCGCACCCGGCTCGCTCCGACGCCCACGAACATCTCCACGAAGTCCGAGCCGGACATGGAGAAGAACGGCCGGCCGGCCTCACCGGCGACCGCCTTGGCGAGGAGGGTCTTGCCGGTGCCCGGCGGGCCCACCAGGAGTGCGCCCTTGGGGAGGCGGCCGCCCAGGCGGGTGAACTTGGCCGGGTCCTTCAGGAATTCGATGATCTCCTGCAGCTCGACCTTGGCTTCGTCACACCCGGCCACGTCGGCGAAGGTGACCTTGGGCGTGTCTCCCGAGAGCAGCTTGGCCTTGGATTTACCGAAGGAGAAGGCCCGGCTGCCGCCGGCCTGGAGCTGCCGCAGCAGGAAGAACCAGAGTCCCAGGATCACCACCCAGGGCAGTGCCGCGATGATGATCGTGGTGAGCCCGCCCTTGGGCTCCTTGGCCGAGATGGGCACGCCGCTGTCTTCCAGGCGCTTGAGCAGCACCTCGCTGTTGGCGATCGGCAGGAGCACGGTGAAGTGCTTGGCCGGCCGCCCGTTCTGCATGACCTGGGTCCGGAAATCCCCTTCTAGCTCCTTGCCGTCCACGACCTCCACCCGCGCCACGTTGCCGCGGGAGAGTTCCTCATTGAAGTCCGTATAGGTGAACTCCTGGGTGGGGCTCCCCTGCCGGCGCATCATCTGAAACAGCGCCATGGCCAGGAGGGCGACCAGCACCCAGAGTGCCAGGTTCTTGCTCACGCTTCCCCAATTTGGCCCCTGGGGACGTGGGGGCATGCGGTCAGCCATGTCGCTCCCTATTCAAGATCCGCAATAAACGGGAGATGCCGGTAGTTCTCCGCGTGATCCAGGCCGTAGCCCACCAGAAAGGCCGGTGGAGCATTGAACCCGACGAACCGCAGCCCCTCCACCGGCTGGGGCGCGACCTGCTTGTCCAGCAGGGCGCACACCGCCAGGCTTCTGGGCTCCCTGCCCTTGAGCAGGGTCACCAGCCGGTTCATGGTTCTGCCACTATCAATTATATCCTCAACCAGCAGGATATGTTTCCCGTC
>JBFXBG010000159.1:0-8642 GCA_050183505.1 Gemmatimonadales bacterium
CTTCGCCTTCGGTCGAGAACTTGACCGCGCGGAGATCGTGCAGGTAGCCGCATTCGGCATGGATCAGTTCGCCCAGCAACCCCAGGCGGACCAGATGGAATCCCAGCATCTCGAGCCGGTCGTAACAGCAGTTCTCCATCATCACGCAGTGCCGCCGGTACTTCTCGGCCGCCTCCACCAGCTGCCAGCACTGGTCCAGCGTGACCGCCGCGGGGACCTCGCTGGCCGCGTGCTTGCCGCTCCGCAGCGCCGCCAGCGAAATCGGCACGTGCCATTCCCAGGGAGTCGCGTTGTAGACCAGGTCGAGGTCCATTTCGTCGCACATGCGCTCGAAATCCCGGGGACCACGGCTGTAACCGGCCGGCCTGGGTTGCCCGGCGGCGGCGACCTTTTCCTGCGCCGCGGCCACCTTTTCCGGGACGATATCACAGATGGCCGCGATGTCGGCTCCCTCGATCCGCAGCAGGTTCTCCACGTGGACGGTCCCCATGCCGCCCACCCCGACGAATCCGATCCGCACCCGTTCGAGAGGTGGGGCGGCGAACAGCGGAGCGGGGTGGCCTTCCCGGTCCGGTCCGGGCCGGATCAGCGGACTCAGAGCGGCGGCCGTACCCAGGGCGGCGGTGGTCTTCAGGAAGTCCCGGCGGGATTCATCGGGCATGATTCGAGGCCGTGGCGAAAGGTGCAGTGTGCGGCTGCGGGAGAACACGACACAACTTGGGTCATTCGGCGGGCATGGGGAAGCCCTCCGCCGGCCGGGAAACACGGCTGAATCCTCCCGGTTCGCCGGGGGCTGCCTCGGGACTTTACGGCTGGAGTATCTTGAGACATGCCAGATGCGATGACTCTGCTCGTCCTGGCCGCCGGGATGGGCAGCCGTTACGGGGGGATGAAGCAGCTCGATCCGGTCGGTCCCGGGGGCGAGGTTCTGATGGACTACTCCGTGTTCGACGCGGTCCGGAACGGCTTCAAGCGGGTGGTGTTCGTGATCCGGCCCGATATGGACTCGGCCTTTCGCGATTTCGTCCGCGACCGGTACGGCAACCGGATCGGTCTCGGGATCGCGCATCAGCGCCTGGAGGACGTCCCGGCGGGCGCGCGGGTGCCGCCCGGGCGGGCCAAGCCCTGGGGGACCGCGCACGCCGTGTTCGCCGCCCGTCAGGCCATCGAGGGGCCGTTCGCCGTCGTCAACGCAGACGATTTCTACGGCCTGCCCGCGTTCGAGGCGGTCCGGGCGTGGCAACCGGAGGCGCCGGCGGCGGTCCCCGAATTCGCCGTCGTGGGATATCGCCTGGGAGACACGCTTTCCGGGGCTGGAGGCGTCAACCGGGGCCTGTTGCGGTCGGACGATGCGGGCTGGCTGGTGGCGGTCGAGGAGGTGGTCGGCATTGCGCCGCCCGCTCATGCGGTCCCGTCCGGAGACGGGTCGGTGCTGGTGGGCCGGAGTCGCGGCGAACCGGTCCGGCTCGGGGTCGAGGATGTCGTTTCGATGAACCTCTGGGCGTTCACTCCGGCGGTCTTCCCCCTCCTGGCCGCGGCGTTCGAGATCTTTCTTGCCACGGCCGACCTGGCCCGGGATGAACTGCTCATTCCAACGGTACTGCAGCGGGCCATCACCGAGGGGCGCGCGCGCGTGCGGGTGCTCGATCCCCGATCCCCGTGGCATGGCATGACCTACCCCGCCGACCGGCCGCCGGTCGCCGCCGCCCTGGCCGAGCTGGCGGCGTCCGGACGGTATCCCGCGAGGCTGTGGCCATGAGAGTCTCCGTTACGGCGCTGGAGATCGCGGGGCAGTTCGCGGTCCGGGGTGAGGTCGCCTCGATGGAGGCCCTGCCCGGGGGGCACATCAACCGCTCGTTCGAGGTCGAAACCCGTGGCCCGCGGGGAAACTCGACCTACCTGCTGCAGCGCCTCAATCCGGCGGTGTTTCCGGATGGCGCCGCGGTGATGGACAACATCGGCGCCGTCACCCGGTTCCTGGAGCGAAGGCTCCGGGAAACTCCCGGGACGCCCTGGAAGACGCTGACCCTGGTGTCCACCCTGGATGACCGCGACTGGTATCGGGCCCCCGATGGCGCCTGCTGGCGGATGTTTGTCTTCCTCCCCCGGACCCAGGTTCACCTCCGCTGCGACGCGCCGGACCAGGCCCGGGAGGCCGCCCGGGCCTTCGGGGCGTTCATCCGGCTGCTGGCGGACTATGATGGCCCTCCCCTGGCAGAGACCATCCCGGGTTTCCACGACACCGCGGCACGGTTCCTGGCGCTGGAAGACGCGGCCGCACGGGATCCCGCCCGGCGGGCGGGGGACGCCGCGGCGGAGCTGGAGGCGCTGGCCCAGCGCCGCGGCCTGGCCGGTGTGCTGCCGCCGCTCATGATGCGGGGCGAGATTCCGCGCCGGATCGTTCACAACGACGCCAAGATCTCCAACGTGCTTTTCGACGCCGCTTCCGGCCGGGCCATCTGTGTCATCGATCTCGATACGGTGATGCCGGGTTCGGCCCTCCATGACTTTGGAGATCTGGTCCGCTCGATGGTGACCGGGACGGAGGAAGACGAACCCGATCGGGCACGGATCCGGGTCCGGTTCGACATCTTCGAGGCGCTGGTGGAGGGCTTCCTGGCGGAGGCGGGGGGAGTCCTGACCGCCGCGGAACGGTCTCATCTCGTCTTCGGCGCCCGCCTCATCACGCTGGAGCAGGCGGTGCGGTTCCTCACGGACCATCTCGAGGGAGACCGCTATTACAAGGTGAACCGGGAGGGGCAGAACCTGGTCCGCTGCCGTACGCAGCTCGGCCTGCTCGAGGAGCTGGAAGCGGCCGAGGGGCGGCTGCAGGCGGTGGTGGATCAGCAGGGAACTGGGTGATTGATGATTGGATGATTGGATGATTGGTGATTGGTGATTTGTGATTGGATGATTGGTGAGCGGGCAATCATCCAATCCTCCAATCACCACTCATCCAATTACCCGGTCACCCCGTCGTTCTTCCGCATCATTCCCGCCACGACCCGCCCGAGCCAGATCCCGCTCACGACGAAGACGCCGAGCCACATCAGGCCCTGGGGGGTCCGTCCATAGAGGAAACTCCCGGTCCCGAAGAGCGCGGAATAGACGAAGGTGCAGCCGAGTACCCAGCCGAGCATGGCGTGGGGGAGGCTGTCCGGTGAGGGAGGCAGCCCGGCATCCGCCGCGATCGGCCGCCAGCCGGGCCCCGCCGGCCGGACCAGCCGGTAGAACGCCAGGAGGGTGTCACGGCTGGTGGGCGCCGTCAGAAACGCGACCAGGATCCAGATGGCCGTCGTCGCCGCCACGGTGGTGACCAGCGCCCAGGCCGGCTCGACCGGGTGGCCGCTCTTGCCCGCAAGAAAGAACGCCAGGGCGATCAGAAACGAGCTTACCATGGCGGCGATCTCGCACCAGGCGTTCACCCGCCACCAGAACCACCGCAGCAGGTAGATGAGGCCGGTCCCGGCGCCGACCGAGAGCATGAGGTCGAAACTGGTGCGAGCGGTGTCGAGCACCAGGGTCAGCAGCGCGGCGACTACCATGAGCAGCGCGGTGACGACCCGGCCCACCGCCACGTAGTGCCGTTCACTCGCGTCGGTTCGCAGGAACCGGCGATAGAGATCGTGCACCAGGTACGACGTGCCCCAGTTGAGGTGGGTGGAGATGGTCGAGACATAGGCCGCCAGGAGCCCGGCCACCATGAGGCCCAGGAAACCGTGCGGGAGGAACCGGAGCATGGCGGGATAGGCCATGTCGTGCCCCAGCAGCCGGGGGTCGACATGGGGGAAGGTGGCGGTGATGTCGCTCAGCTGGGGGTAGATCAGCAGCGAGGCCAGGGCCACGATGATCCAGGGCCAGGGGCGCAGAGCATAGTGGGCGGCGTTGAAGAGCAGGGTGCCGCCCAGGGCGTCCTTCTCGCTCTTTGACGCCAGCATCCGCTGGGCGATGTAGCTCCCGCCCCCCGGCTCCGCCCCGGGGTACCAGACCGACCACCACTGAATGGTGAGCGGTATGATGAGGATGGTGATGGTGAGTTTCCAGTCGCCGAAGTCGGGCAGCAGGGCCAGCGTCTGCGCATCCACCCGGGTGAACAGCCCGTGGAGGCCGCCGACTTCGGGCTGTTTGAGCGCGAACCAGGCGGCGGCAAAGGCCCCCGTCATGGCGATACCGAACTGGATGAAGTCCGTCACCAGGACACCCCAGAGGCCCGAGGTGGCGGCGAAGACCACGTTGATGGCGGCGCAGACCAGCAGCGTCCGCCCGATGGGCCAGCCCAGGATCACGTTGGCAATCTTCGCGGCGGCCAGATTCACCGTGGCCATGATGACACAGTTGAACAGGAGCCCCAGGTACACCGCCCGGAAGCCGCGTACGATCGATGCCGGGCGCCCGCTGTAGCGGAGCTCGTAGAACTCCAGGTCGGTGAGCACGCCGGACCGCCGCCAGAGCCGCGCATAGAAGAAGACGGTCAGCATCCCGGTGAGCAGAAACGCCCACCAGACCCAGTTGTAGGCCACTCCTTTTTCCCGGACCAGATTGGTGACCAGGTTCGGCGTGTCGGTGCTGAAGGTGGTCGCCACCATCGAGACGCCGACCAGCCACCAGGGCGCGGCCCGGCCCGAGGTGAAGAACTCCGCCGTGCTCCGCCCGGCCCGGCGGGCCAGCAGCAGGGCCGGCAGGAAGGCCACACTCAGGGAAATGACCACGATGAGCCAGTCGAGCGATGTCAGGGACATGGAGGAGTGAGAAGTAAGAAGTGAGAAGTGAGAAGGGGGGCGCGTGGGTCAGGCGGAGAGACGGGGGAACCTTCAACCCGGCGGGCCCAAACGCAAGGGGGCGGGCGGCCCGATCACACCGGCCTGCCCGCCCGCCTGCCCTCTGTCCGTCCGACCGTCTGCCCGTCCTAGAAAAGCACTTCCATCCCCAGTCGGACCAGCCGGGGAGCGCCGTAGGCGAAGATCGGCTGGGTGAAGTCGCGTGCGGCGCTCAGGTAGAGCGGCAACAGCTCGGCCGGCCCGTCCACATAGCCGTTCTGGTCGGTGTCGGCCCACCGGCGGTAACGCGGGGACTCGTAGGGAATCGGCTCGGGGTGGGCGTTGTAGGCCGTCGTGGCCATCTGCTGCACTCCGGCATCGTCCAGGCCGGGGGTCCCGGTGTCACGACGGACGGCCAGCACATTGCGCCGGTTGAAGAGGTTCCGGATGTCCAGATAGATGCCGGCCCGGGTGCCGCCCACCAGCCGGAACGGCCGCCGGATGAGCAGGTCGACCGTGGAGTTCGACGGCAGGCGGCCGTCGTTCGGCGGGCCGATGATGCTGTCGCCGGTTGCATCGGTGCGGCTGTAGGGCAGGCCGGAGTTGTACCGGATGATGGACGCCAGCTCCAGCCCCTCCAGCGGCCGCACACCCAGGATCCGGGGGCCGGTCTGCCCCGGGATGCGGGCCTGGAGGATGGCCGTGAGCGAATGGCGCCGGTCGAAATCGAGCGGGAACTCGACCCGGGCGCGGTTCGTGGTATCCCCGGTGATGGGATCGATGACGATCTGACGGAGCCCGAAGGCATTGGTCGAGGTGGCATCGGCCTTCTGGAGGGTGTACAACAGCCGCACGCCCCACCAGTCCCGCATCTCCCGCTCCAGGATGAGCTCCAGGCCCCGGACGCTGCCATAGTCGGTCAGGGCGAAGATGGTCGAGTCGGGATCCACTCCGAGCGGCACGGAAGAGACCAGCCCGTCGAGCCGCTTGGAATAGAGGCCCAGCCGGGCCGATATCGAGGACGCGGGCCGGATCCGCAGGCTGAACTCGTACTGGGTGGCCTTCTCGAATCCGAGATCCGGGTTTCCCCGCCGGAAGCGACCGGTCCGGGTGGTATCGTCGAACGCCGCGTCGACCAGATACTGGAGGTCGGGGGGCTGGGAGAACTTGCCGAAACTCGCGACCAGCGTCGCTCCGGACAGGACCGTCGACACCGCGATCCTGGGGCTGACGGTGGTCCGGGAACCGAAGCGGCCCTGATTGATCGACGGGGTGGTGAGGTCACTGCCCGCGTCGAAATGGTCCGCCCGGATGCCGGCGGTGAAGGCCAGGTCCACGACGCGCGCCTGGCCTTCGATATAGGCGGCCCAGAGATTCGGCTTGAAGCTGGACGCGGTCGGTGGGGGAACGCTGTCGGCCGCGGGCAGGAAGCCGAGGACCCGCTGGAACGTCTTCACGTCCTGTCTGGAGTACTGGCCGCCGAAGTAGAGATCCAGCCCCTGGCCCGCGCCCCAGGTCATGTCCAGCTGGGTCCGGTATTCCCGATAGTGATTCCAGGCGACGTCGCCGTTCGACGCCCCGCCCTGGAAGAAGGCGGGGACGCCCCAGGGCGTGCTGCTGCTCAGTTCCGGCGGGGTCAGGCCCGGGATGATCCCCGCGGCCGTCAGGGTGTCCTGCGCCCGCGCAATGTCCTCCCCCACGAAATGGAACGGCTTCCCGGTGAAGGCGCCGATCACCGGGTCGGGTTGTTCGATCAGCGTACCGCGGAAGAAATCCCGGTCGAAGTAGCCCAGCCGGATGTCGGCGATGAGCGGCGTGCTCCCCACCGAAAGCGTGCTCTGCATCTGGGCATTGAGCAGGGTTCCGGTGAGCCGCTGGCCGGGCGCGAACTGCTCGTCATACTTGTAGACCGGATCGTACAGCAGGCGTTGCTGGACCGACCGCAGGCCGAAGATCCGGAGCGTATTCCGGACCCCGAGCGGGACGGTGAGCTTGCCGGCGAAGTCGTACTGCTCCCCGCTGTTGTGCGGCAGCAGCCAGGGAGCGTCGTTCCTGGGGTCGCGCGGGAGGCCCGAGGCCGGGGCGCTCACGGGATCGGCATCGATCCGGCTGGAGGCGTCCACTCCGACCAGCAGTCCGATACCCCCGAAGAGCGGGCCGTCGGCCTCGGCGACGAGCCGGTCCAGGCCATGATCCCAGCCGTTCCCCAGCGGGCGGTCGGTCTCGTACGCGGTGCGCCCTTCCCAGGAGGTGCCGCCGTCCTTGGTCACCACGTTGACCAGACCGGACAGGGCCTGGCCGTACCGCGCCGAGAAGGCGTTGGTGGTGAGTGAGGCTTCCTCCAGGATGTCGGGCGGGAGGCGGACCCCCAGGCCGCCGGTGGAGGCGTCGAGCTGGTTCTTCACTCCCAGCCCGTCCAGAATGAACGACTCCTGGCCCAGCCGGCCGCCGCGATAGCTCTCTCCCACGGCCCCGGCCTGCAGCTGCAGCGCTTCCTCCAGCGAACTCACCGGCAGATTGCGCAGCTCCGCGGCCGAGATCCGCTGGGTCGTGCCCACCGCCAGGGGGTCCAGGACGGTGTCCACGGCGCTCACGATGATGTCTTCCAGCACGGCCGGGGCCGGCCGGAGTTCGAAGTTCACGATCGTGGTCAGGCCGGCACGGACCAGGACGCTGTCCCGGATTTCGCCGCGGTAGCCGATGAACCGCGCGGAGACCCGGTGCCAGCCGCTCTGCACGGCCCGTACCCGGTAGTTCCCGGCCGAATCCGTCACGGCGAAATTGCCGCCGTTGTCGAGCTCGATCCGGGCCTGGGCCACGCCCTGGCCGGTGGATCGGTCAGTCACCCGCCCGTTGATGGCACCGGTAGCCTGGGCCTGGAGGCCGGAGGCGAGGCCGGCGAGCATCGCCGGTCCGAAAACGGCATGAAGCAGGGTGGAGCGGAGGCCAGGATTCATGGGAGATCGAAGAGCCAGAGGTCGGAGGAACGACTCACGGCCGTATCGCGGCAGGTCATGCCGCAGATAAGGATCGTGTAGGGGTAACCCTGGGCGACCGCGTGGCGGCCGTCAGGAGCCAGCGCCGGGTTCCGGAAGAAGACATTGGGTACCGCAATCGGCGACGACGATCCGTTGGTCAGATCCACGTCGACCACGATACCGCCCGAATCACGCTGCACCGGGCCCAGCGTGGGATCCACGGAGTAGGTAATGACTCCGCCCACCACCGCCAGCATGCGGTTGCCGCGGAGTGATACGTCCCGGGCGATTCCCTGCGCTCCGAAATCATGGACGATGCTGGTGGCACCGGTCGACAACACACGCCGGTAGACCCGGGTGTCTCCGTTGATCGTGTAATAGAAGTCGTCGCCCGTCGTGCCCGCCGCGATCGACGACACCTCGTCCGTGTTGGGCACGTTGGCGATCACCGGCGCGGGACCGCTCAGATCGGCGTAGAGAACCTCCACGCCGACCGCGAGGGTGTCGCGCTGGCGGCAGCCCGGACAGACAGCCGGGTAGTTCACGGCCTGCGCCAGGAAGAGCGCGTGCGTGGCATCGAGCCACTGGACCTCGCCGATCCCGCCGGCCTGATGGCCGCCCGGGGTCAGGAACGGGTAGTGCTGGACCTGGAGGCCCTGCAGCGGGTCGGTCATCGTCGCCAGCACGAGGCCGGCGGTGACCGGCGAGATCTGGTTCACGCCCGATGACGCCCGCAACAGCAGCAGCTGCCCGTTCGGTCCCGGCGCGGCCTGGGCCAGGGCGTCGGTGGAGTCTTCCGTCCCCGGGGTCCGGACACAGATGGTCCGCGAGATGGTCCCGCCCGCCGCCGGCAGGACGCCGATGCAGCGGTCGCGGTCCGGCCGGCCGAGATCCTCGAACGTGTAGA
>JBFXBG010000160.1:0-8580 GCA_050183505.1 Gemmatimonadales bacterium
GGCCTTGCCCAGCGCCCCGGCGATCTCCAGCGGTGCCGCTCCTCCCTGCCCCGCAAGCAGGGGGGCCAGGATCATCATGGGCACGATGCACAGGTCCTGGAACAGCAGAATGGCCATGCTGACGCGGCCGTGCGGCGCATCCAGGTCGGCCCGGTCGGCATAGCTCCGGAGGACGAGCGCTGTGCTGGAGAGGGCGAGCAGGAACCCGGCGAAAACGGCATGGCTCAGGCTCCGGCCCAGTCCCGCCACCGCCAGGGTCACGACCGCCACCGTCACCGTGACCTGAAGCCCGCCACCCAGGAACAGCAGGCGCCGCATGTGGAGCAGCCGGCGCAGCGAGAACTCCAGACCGATCACGAACAGCAGCAGCGCGACGCCGATATCGGCCAGCACCTCGACCGCGTCCGGATCCCGGACCATCCCGAGCCCGTGCGGCCCGACGATCATCCCCACGATCATGAACCCCACGATCATGGGGATCCGCAGGCGGTGACAGATGAACGCGGTCGGAACCGAGACCAGCAGGAGGAAGAGCAGGTCCGTCAGGAGGGGAACGTCATGGACCATGGGATCGTTCCGGCGGGGAGATGAAGCGCAGCAGCCCGGAGCGGAGCCGTCTGCCCCGCCGTCGCGGCCCTCTCACTTCTCACCTCTCACTTCTTACCTTCCAGCGGACAGGGTGGGATTCGAACCCACGATACCCTTGCGGGTATACCGGTTTTCGAGACCGGCTCCTTCAGCCACTCGGACACCTGTCCGGACTCCACTCACGATGCGCAGCCGCCGGCACGGCCGGCGTGCGGCGCGGTAAACTAACGACCACCCACCCGGGCGCCAAGAACCCGGGCGCGGTTCGGGCCGCCTGATGTTGTGCTGTAATTGTAAAACGGTCAGCCGGGCGGCGTGACCCCGCCGGCAGGCCGTGGCGCCGGTTCCCGCACCACCGGCCGCCGCAGTGCCGCCGCGGCGCGCTTTGGGTTCACCGGATGCCGTCGGGACGAACCGTCCAATCTGGCCACAACCACGGCGGAGATCAGGCTGAGCCCGGCCAGCACCGTAAGTACCACGCCATATCCGTGCTCCCGCCCGCCACCTGCGAGGTAGATCCAGCTGGCGCCGATGGGACCGGCCGCCCGCGCTACCGACACCACCAGGGCCAGCACCCCCCCGACCCGCCCGTAGCGGGAACCGCCGAACAACTCGGAGACCAGCGCGGCGCGAGCCGGCGTAATGGCCCCGAATCCGGCTCCGAACAGGATCACGAAGGTCCAGACGGCCAGGGTCGAGTGACTCCAGAGCAGGACGACGCCGGCGGCGGCCTGCAGGCCGAAGATGATGGCGGTCACGCCGCCCCGCGGCCAGCGATCCCCGAGGGGGGTGAAGAGGAGCCGCCCGGGGAGGGCCATGAGGCCGAGGAGTCCCATGGCAGCACCGGCCAGGTGCAGGGCGTACCCTCGTTCCAGCAGGAGGGGAATGAGGTGGACCGATACCGCGGCCGTAACCATCGATGACAGACCGAACGCGACCGCGAGACGGGCGAACGTGGAACTCGTGACACCCTGGATCCCGCCGGGTTCGCACGACGCGGCGTGGCGGTCGGGAGGATCCGCGGCCCCGTCGGGATACAACCCGAGATCCGAGGGGAATCGACGCAGGACCACCGCATGGGGGAGCAGCGTCAACCCGGCATAGACCAGCGACAGGCGGTCCAGCGCCGGACGCCAGCCGAGATCCGATACCAGGACGCCGGCGAGGGGAATGAAGATGATGCTCGCAAATCCGCCCATGAAGGTCAGCACCGTCAGAGCGCGCCCGCGGTGGCGGTGAAACCACACGCCAACGACCGCGAAGGCCGGTTCGTAGAACACCGCGGCCATCGCGAGACCCATCACGCCCCACAACCCATAGAACGCACCGACCGTCTGGACCCGGGACCAGGCCAGCAGCATGAGGGTCGCCAGCGCCGACCCGGCGGTCATGAGGCCCCGGGCACCGTGGCGGTCCACCCAGTGACCCAGGGGCACGGCAGCCAGGCCCATGACCAGGGCTCCGAGGGAAAAGCCGCCGGTGATCGTCGCTTTCGACCAGCCCAGATCCGACCCCATGGGAGTAACGAACACGGCGAACGCATAGCTCAGCACGCCGTAGGACACCGTCGCCGTCAGCCCCAGGCACGCGACCAGGGCCCAGCCGTAGTACAAACCGGGGGGCCACCACCCCGGGACCCCCGCACGGGCGCGGCCCGTGGTCGAGCCTGCCTTTCCTACGCGCAGCACGCGGCCGGCACCGGTGCGGCGATTGCCGGAAGAGGGTCACCGGAGCACCGGCAGCCTCCCGCGTCCCCGCGGTGGGCGGCGGCGGCCGGTCCCAGGGCCGGCTCGCAGCAGGACTCCTCCTCCAGATCGAGCCGGCACACGCCGGTTTCCGGGAGGGTCAGTTTGACCTCCCGGGCGCCGGCGACGTCCCCTGCCAGGGCACACACGACCGAGCGCACCTGCTCATATCCGGTGAGGAGAAGGAATGTCGGCGCGCGCCCGTAGCTCTTCATCCCGACCGTGTAGAAATCAGGTTCGGGATGAGACAACTCCAGGGCACCGTGCGGATACACCGTCCCGCAACTGTGCAGGTTGGGGTCGATCAGCGGCGCGAGGGCCTCCGGCGCCTCGAGCCACGGATCCAGGCGGAGCCGCAGTTCCCGCGTCAGGGCAAGCTCCGGACGGTACCCGGTCGCCGCGACGATCCGGTCAATCCCGCTCAGGCGGCGTCCGTCGAGTGCCGCGACCGCGAGCCGGGTGCCTTCCGCCTCGATCCGGTCGACCTGGAAACCGGTGACAAAACGCACCTGCCCACCCTCGACCAGCCGCCGCAGGCGGCTGCCCAATGCTCCCCGCGCGGCAAGTGCGTCCTTGCTGCCTCCACCGAAGAGCTGCCGCGTGTCGCGCCGACGAATTGCCCAGAGTACCCTGGTCCGTGGTTCCAGCGCCGCAAGCGACACCAGATCGAGTACCGCGTTGAATGCCGAGTGTCCGCTGCCGACGACCAGAGTGCGCCGGCCGGCGTACAGGGCCCGGTCCACTCCCTGAATGTCGGGGATACCGTAGTGCACCCGGGTCCGAGCCTCGATCTCCCCCCGGGCCGGCACGCCTCCCGCCCCGATCGGGTTGGGATTCTGCCAGGTTCCCGAGGCGTCGATCACCGCCCGGGCCAGCAGGCGGGTTGGCCCCGTGGGCGTCTCAACCATCAGTTCGAATGGCGTGGTTTCGCGGCCGGCGGTCCGCACCTTGTCCATTCCGTGCCGGGTCACCGACACCACGCGGTGCGACAGGCGGGTGGCGGCAGCCAGCCGGGGAAGCGCCGCCAGCGGCTCGAGGTAGCGAGACAGCAACTCGCCCCCGGTAGGCAGCCCTTCGGGCTCGGGGGCGGCCCAGCCGGTTGCTTCAAGCAGAGCCGCGGCGGCCGGGTCGATGACGTATCGCCAGGGGGAGAAAAGCCGGACGTGGGCCCATTCCCTTACACTGGCCCCGATCGACGAACCCGCCTCGAGAATGAGCGGGGTTTCGCCCCGTTCCAGCAGGTGGACCGCCGCGGAAAGGCCGATCGGGCCCGCCCCGATAACAGCCACCGGCAGTGTCGGTACGGTTCCGGGGGCCTCACCCCTTGGCAACTCAGTCATCCTGCGCCTCCCATCAAGAAATGTTGATATATAGCCTGTAAGTACTTTCCGGCCTTCCGGGTTCCCGCCCCGGACGGTTCCCGGGACCAGAGGCCAGGCGGCGTCATTATATCAACACCTGTTGATATGTCAACCCTTCCCCTGGCTCCCCGGCCGGGCTAGCCCAGGGTGCCCATCCGCCCGCTCCGGTAGTCCCCGATCGCCTGGAGTATCTCCTCCCGCGTATTCATCACGAAGGGGCCCGCCCCCACCACCGGTTCGTCGATCGGCTCCCCCGTCAGGACCAGCGCGGCGGCGTTCTCGTGCGCTTCCAGCGAGATCGTCTCGCCGTCCCGTCCCAGGATCGCCACCCCCGCGTGCGCCAGCCGCTCGGTCCCCTGCACGGTGATCTTGCCGCTTCGCACGATGACGACGGCGCCGTGTCCCGCGGGGACCGGCAGCGACGCGGTGGCACGGCCGGTCAACTCGAGATCCCAGACGTTCATGGGGGTCACGGTCCGGGCCGGCCCGGACGACCCCGCGAGCGCGCCCGCGATGATCCGGACCCTGACACCCGCCGCCGGTTCCACGGCCGGGATGCTCGCCGCCAGGATCGTCTGGTAGCGCGGCGGATCCATCTTGTGGCGGGCGGGAAGATTCACCCACAGCTGGACCATCTCCAGAGTGCCCCCGCGCCGGGTGAACTCGGTACCGTGCTTCTCCTCATGAACCACGCCGGACGCGGCGGTCATCCACTGGACGTCTCCCGGGCCGATCTTCCCGGCGTTCCCACCCGAGTCCCGATGCTCCAGCTCACCCTGATAGACGATCGTGACCGTCTCGAACCCGCGGTGCGGGTGCTGGTCCACGCCCCGGGGCCGCGCGGCGGGGGGAAAGTCCACCGGGCCTCCATAATCCAGCAGCAGAAACGGGCTCACCGCGGCGCCGTCCTCCATGAAGGAGAAGAGCGTGCGCACCGGAACCCGTCCCCGACCCAGTGGGGTGGCGCGTTCCGCTTGACCTGTAGCATGGGTTTGAGTGGGGACACCGGAACCGTCCTATCGTCTGGCGCGGAAGAAGTTCTTCAGCAGCTCCATGCACTCCTCCTGCATCATCCCGCCGAGGACTTCGGGACGGTGATTCTGGCGGGGATCCCGCAGCAGGTCGTGAACCGAACCGGCCATTCCCACACGGGCGTCATAGGCCCCGAACACCACCCGGCCGACCTTGGCCAGCACGATGGCACCGGCGCACTGGGCACACGGCTCGAGGGTCACGTAGAGGGTGGCATCGATCAGGCGATCGGTGCGCCCGGCGGCGAGGGCGCGCTGGATCGCCAGCAGTTCCGCGTGGGCCGTGGGATCGCGGCGGGTCTCGGTCTCGTTGTGCGCCTCCCCCAGAACACCGCCCTCCCGCAACAGGACCGCACCGACGGGCACCTCGTCCCTGACCGCGGCGGCCCGGGCGAGCCGGAGCGCCGCTTCCATGCCGGCCGCGTCCTCCGGATTGGGACTGCCTCTGCGCACAGATCACCGCCTTCCGCCGCTTCCCGGGTTGTTTTCCCCGCTCATGGTCGGCATGATAATTCCCCACCGGGACAGGTCAACGCCGAGTAAACCTTTCGGGCTTTGGGCCTATCCAACCTCGGTCATTCATCCGGGATGAATCCATGCTCCAGGAACTCCGGCGTACGGCCCGCGGCCTGGCGCGTCGCCCCCTCTTCGCCGCCGCCGCGATCATCACCACCGCCCTCGGCATCGGTGCCACCGTCACGATCTACAGCCTCGTCAAGTCGGTCCTGCTGACCCCGTTGCCCTTCGAGCAGCCGGATCGGCTGGTCACCATCGATGTCCGCAGTTCCTACGGAAACCTGATCTCGCTCTCGGTGCCGAACTACCGGGACTGGCGGGATCAGAGCCGGGTCTTCAGCGAATTCGCCGGGGCGGCAGGGTGGAGCGTCACGGAGACCGGCCACGGTCCGGCCACCGTCATGCGCGGCAACCTGGTGCTGGGGCCCCTGTTCCAGACCCTGGGGATGGCGAGCGCCGTCGGCAGGGTGTTTTCCGCGTCCGAGACCGAACCCGGTACGCCGCCGGTCGCGGTGCTGAGCTACGGTTTCTGGCAGCGACGCTTTGGCGGCGATCCCGGCGCACTGGGCCGGACGATCACCCTGGATGAGACCCCCTACACCGTCATCGGCGTCCTGCAGCCCGATGCCGGGTGGCCCTCCGCGGAAACCGACGTCTACCTCAACATGGGGTCCCTCCCCCGGCTGCCGTGGGACACCCGGAGCAGCTCCTTCGGCATGCGCGCGGTGGCCCGGCTGGCCCCGGGCCGGACGCCGGGGGAGGCGCAGGCCGATCTGGACCGGGTCTGGCGGTCGATCGCCGCGACCGAGGGCGACCGGGTGGCGAAACCGGAGGTCCGCACGCTGACCGACTTCTTCGTCGGGGACGTCCGCACCGAACTCTGGGCCCTGCTCACGGCGGTGGGTTTCCTGCTGCTCATCGGCATCGTCAACGTGGCCAATCTCCAGCTGGCCCGGGGGGAAGAGCGGCGCCGGGAACTGGCCATCCGCACCGCCCTGGGCGCGCGGCGGGCGGGCCTGATGCGACTGCTTCTCATGGAAAACCTGCTGCTCGGCCTGGCCGGCGGCGCGGGCGGATTGGCCCTGGCACTGATCGCCGTGCGGGCCGTGGTCCCGGCGCTTGCCGGCTCGGTGCCCCAGGCATTGCAGGACCGGATCGGCCTCGACGGCCACGTGGTTCTCTTCGCCCTGGGCCTGTCGCTGGTGGCGGGGATTCTCTTCGGCCTGGTGCCCGCCCTGCGGGCTTCCGGCGTCCAGCCGTCGGCGGGCCTCACGACCGCGAGCCGCTCCACCACCGGCGCGGGAAGACTCAACCGGAGTCTGGTCGCCGTTGAGGTCGCGCTGGCCCTGGTGCTCCTGATCGGCGCCGGACTGGCGGTCCGCAGCCTGCGGAATCTCCGGGCCACGGATACCGGATTCGTGGCCGACGGAGTGCTCACCGCCCGGGTGGACTTCCCCAGTTCCGTCTACGGTACGGCCGGCCGGTGGCTCGGCTTTCAGCGGGACCTGCTGGAACGGGTGAGCCGGCTGGCGGATGTACAGTCCGCCGCGATGAGTCTTGAAGTCCCCCTGGGACAGCGGTCGTGGGAGATGCGGACCCTGCCCGAGGGCGCGGGCCTGGATGAGGACGGCCAGCATACCCTGTTCAACATGGTCACGCCGGACTGGTTCCGGGCGATGGGGGTGCCGATCCTGGCCGGCCGCGGCTTCACCGCGGAGGACCGGGAGGATGCGGTGCCGATTGCCATCATTGATGAAACCATGGCGGAGCGGCTCTGGCCGGGGGAGAATCCGCTGGGCAAGCGGATCTATATGGGTGAACGCCCGCCCGACTGGGCCGGCGGCCCCGACTCCCTGCTCTACCGGCAGGTCGTCGGCATCACCCGGAACGTGCGGCACTACACCGTGGCCGAACCTTCGCGCCCGCAGGCGTACATCCCGGTGGACCAGGCCTACAACCGCTGGGGTACATCGCTCTACGTCATCCTGCGGGCCGCCGGCGACCCGGAGCGGCTCGCTCCTGACCTCCGCCGGGAGGTGGCCGCCCTGGATCCGGACGTTGCGGTGAGCGCCGTCCTTCCCGAACGCACCTACGTGGACCAGAATCTCTCCAGCTCACGGATCATGGGGGCGCTGCTTGGCGGGTTCAGTACTCTGGCACTGGTGCTGGCCGCCATCGGGATCTTCGGCGTGATGGCCTATTCCGTTTCCCGCCGGACCCGGGAGCTGGGGATCCGCCTGGCGCTGGGCGGGAGTCCGGCCCGGCTGATCGGCGGCGTGATTCGTTCAGGGCTCTCGGCGTGCGGGATCGGCGTCGTGGCGGGACTGGCCGGCGCGCTGTACCTGACCCGTCTGCTTGCGGGGCTCCTCTACGGGGTCAAACCGGTGGACCCGCTGACCTACGGGGCGCTGGCGGCGGTCATGCTGGGGGTGGCGTTCCTGGCCTCATGGCTGCCCGCCCGGAACATCGGGAGGATCGATCCGGTGCAGGTGCTGAGTGAGGAGTGAGATTGACCGATTGAGGGACTTGCAGATTGAGGGATTGTATGCCCACCAGGTCCCGAATGGACAGCCAATCCCTCAATCCCTCAATCCGTCTTTCCCTCAATCCCGCTACGCCGATTCCGCCTTCACGGCCCGGCGGGCGAACGTCAGGCCGCCCGTGCCGTCGGCGTCCACCACGATGGTGTCGCCGTCGACGTACTTCCCTTCGAGCACCTCCAGGGCGATCGGATTCTGCAGCATCCGCTGGATGACCCGCTTGAGCGGGCGCGCGCCGTAGATCGGGTCGTAGCCCTGGGCGGCGAGGACTTCCCGCGCCCTGGGGGAGATCTCCACGGTCAGGTTCCGCTTGTGCAGGGCCGACGCCAGGTGGACCAGCTGCAGGTCGACGATCGCGGCGATGTCTTCCCGGCTGAGCTGGCGGAAGACGATGACGTCGTCCACCCGGTTGAGAAACTCCGGCCGGAAGTGCTGGCGCAGTTCATCCCGGACCTGGGTTTCCACCCGGGCCCAGGCCTCCCCCTCGACCGCCCCCATCTCCACGATGTACTGGCTGCCGATATTGGAGGTCATGATGATCACGGTATTGCGGAAGTCCACCAGCCGGCCCTGGCTGTCGGTCAGGCGTCCGTCGTCCAGGATCTGGAGCAGGGCGTTGAAGACATCCGGATGGGCCTTTTCGATCTCGTCGAACAGAACCACGCTGTAGGGCCGGCGCCGGACGGCTTCGGTGAGCTGCCCGCCTTCCTCGTAGCCGATGTACCCGGGCGGTGCGCCGATCATCCGGGAAACCGCGTGCTTTTCATGTACTCGGACATGTCCAGCCGGACCAGAGCCC